>JAFMDM010000042.1 GCA_017857195.1 Methanobacteriota archaeon | reverse complement strand
GAATTATTTGCGGTATCTGCCGAGATAGGTGGGTTGTTGGCGGAGATCGATGGCCAAAGAATTTCCAATTTGAGGGATTATGGAATGAACTTGGGTATAGCGTTCCAGATCGCTGACGATATATTGGGACTTACTGCTGACGAGAAGGAACTTGGTAAGCCGATTTACAGTGACATCAGGGAGGGAAAGAAGACTGTCCTCTTAATTAAAGCACTTCATTCCGCCTCCGAGCAACAGAGGAAAAAGATATTGAAGGCCCTGGGCAACAGGAACTGTTCAAGGGAGGAATTGGAAGATGCAGCAAAAATTGTCCTTGAACTTTCCTTAGATTACGCTACTATGCTAGCCGCAAACTATTCGACCAAGGCCCTTCAATCCCTGGAGATGGCTGGACTTTCTGGAGGTCCTCCTTTACTTTTTTTGAGGGAACTACCAAACTACGTGGTGAGGCGTAGAAAGTGAATTTACTGGAGGTGGCGATTCCATCACTGGTAGGATTTATAGTAGCGATAATATCCACCCTTTGGATTATAAAGACCTCCTCGGATAGAGGTCTGGTAGGTAAGGACGTCAATAAGCCCAATAAACCTGAGGTTCCCCTTTTGGGAGGAGTGGCCACAGTCTCCGGGTTTGTGGCTGGCTCATTTACACTTTTGGCATTGAATTTCTCCCTGGCCCCCTTGGTGGAGCCGATCCTTCTCTCATCACTTCTCGTGGGCTTCCTAGGAGTTCTCGACGATCTCCTTAACATAAGACAGTTACTTAGAGCCTTCACCCCTATCTTCGCCGCCGTTCCCGTAGCCTTGGCAAGTCTGGGACATTCAACGATATCAGTACCTTTCCTGGGTCCCGTTAATTTTGGCATATTCTACTACGTTCTCATAGTGCCCATTGCTCTCACCATCACCTCAAACGCCTTCAACATGTTGGAGGGACTTAACGGTCTCAGCGCCGGTATGGGAATAGTTATGGCTGCAGCCTTCGCCTTCATCGGATTGAGGGGATCTGGCTATCCTTTCGTTGCGGGTCTACTGTCACTGATCCTCATATCATGTCTCCTAGGCTTCCTGGTTTTCAATAGGTACCCAGCCAGGGTATTTCCCGGTAACGTGGGAACATATTTCATAGGTGCCCTCTTGGGAGCCCTGGGAATATCTGGGTACATGTTAACGGCACTGGTAATCCTGTATATACCGTATGTGGTGGAATTTCTCCTCAAGGCCAGAACAAGGTTTAAGGGTATATCCTTCGGCATACCACAGCAGGACGGTACATTGGTTTGGTCGGGTAAACCTCAATCTTTGACTCATGTGGTAATGAAGGTTGGTAGATTAAAGGAACCGCAGGTGGTGGGATTACTTTGGGTCATGGAGGCTCTGTTCGCTGTTCTAGCTGTAGTGCTCCAGACCACAGTGATAATTATTAGGTAACCAATCCGATAAGGTTATATCTCCTTCTTCAATTGGTGAGGGGGTGGGGCCGTCGTCTAGCTTGGTCAGGATGCCAGGCTTGGGCCCTGGTGGTCGTGGGTTCAAATCCCACCGGCCCCACTTATACTTAGAACGGGGTTATGGGTATTGGTTTGCCTTGGCCGTGATATATTGAAGTTGCCTGAGGTTCATCCTCTGCGCCCTCAAGACTTCGTTTCCTACGAGCTATGGATTGAAAAAAAAGATCCCTTTAAGGTCCTCGTTGGCACAATTCTCTCCCAGAACTCAACGGATAAGTCGGCCTTTAAGGCGTTTAAGTCGTTGGAAGAGAAGGTGGGAGTAACCCCACAGGCCTTGGTCGGTGCTCCGCTCGATAGAATAGAACAGGCTCTCCGCGTATCAGGCCTTTACAGGAGCAAGGCAATGAGGTTGAAACAGATCTCTGAGATCCTTCTTCAAAGTTTTGGAGGTGACCTGCAGAAAATCCTGGTCCAAGATATGGAGAAGGCCAGGGAGCTACTCATCTCCATGCCCGGCGTTGGGGAAAAGACGGCCGACGTCGTTCTTCTGACGTGCTCCAATGCTCCGCTTTTCCCAGTGGATACACACATAAGGCGCATAGCGATAAGGCTAGGCCTGGCTAACGAGAAAGATACTTATTCCAAAATATCCACTAAGCTAATGTCTATTTTGCCTAGGGATTCGTATCTTATTGTTCATTTGGCCATGATCCAACATGGTAGAACCATATGCAAGGCCGTCAAACCTTTATGCGATAGATGCCCCCTATCCAACTGCTGTGAGTACGCCAGAGCTCAGGTGGGTGAGCCCAAGGAGTCTCCTGCCACACGAAGACATAGATCCAGTGGTGCTGGCAAGAGTAAGGAGGGCAGTGTTGGAAACTAAAAGAATGACGCCATTGATTGTAGATAAGGAAACCCGCCTGCTCCTGGATGGACATCATAGGAGAACGGTGGCGATTTCGCTTGGTATAGAGAGAGTTCCCGTCCTCATGATAAATTACGGTGATAGTGGGGTGAGAGTTGAGAAGTGGTATAGGAAGGTTGACAATAAGGGCATACTTCATCAATTGATGAGGGCCAATTCCTCTAAGGGTAAGTATTGTGCCAGGCTAGGAAAGAACGTGGAGATGTGTGGTCCCTCTCCATATGTGCTACTTTGGAAGCTACATTGGATAGAGAGATTTCTCCTCACCCTAGGCGTCAGAGTCATTAAGGTGGGCGAGGGAGGAGATGTGGAACCACCCTCATTGTCAAAGAAGGACGTAATACGAGTGGCGAGAAAGGGGCTGGTTTTCCCTCCTAAGACCACTAGACATGTCTATGACTTTATTATCCAGCATTCCCCCCTCTCGGTAGCATGATCCCAGAGCTACTGCTCTCCCTATTGCTGTTCCTTCCCCCCTCAGGGCTCTGGGCAGGGCAATCCATCTATTACCTGAGAGGAGTTAAGTCACGTTCTCAAGAATCGGCCTTGGTCACTCCTAGGACCCTGTCAATTATTGTGCCCATAAAGGGCGAGAATCCGAACACACTTAACGGCTTACTTCGTAATTTAGCAAATATTAACTATCCCATAAGTAACTTAGAAGTGGTCGTTATATCGGACGATGATCCAGAGAGATTTCAAAGGATCAGTGAGGAGATCAGGGCTCCCCAGGGACTTGAGGTGCAACTTTTTAGACGCGAGGAAAGGAGAGGGTTCAAGAGCGCTGCCCTGGCATATGGATTACGAAAGGTCAAGGGAGAACTGGTAATGACCTTA
Source organism: Methanobacteriota archaeon (assembly GCA_017857195.1). GTDB lineage: Archaea > Thermoproteota > Thermoprotei_A > Sulfolobales > Sulfolobaceae > Sulfodiicoccus. The sequence goes on along the minus strand of JAFMDM010000042.1, from coordinate 8,248 downwards.
GACGTTGATTCTAGGCTTCCTGCAGATTCCTTGCAGAGGGCGTTAAACAAAATGGAGAGGGAGGAATGTGACGCAGTTACCTTGACATGGGTGGGGTATGGCAATAGCGATTCGGCATTATCTAAGGGTCTCGCCGTTTCCACCAAGTTCGGTTCAGTCTCCCTACTCTTGGGCAGGTATGCCAGCGGTATGAAAGTATTCCCCGTAGGTAGTGGAACGATCTATAGGAAGTCCTCCCTACTTCTGGTGGGGGGCTGGGACCCTGACGTCATTCAGGACGATCTGGACCTGGGAGCGAGAATGATATCCAAGGGACTTAAGGTATGTGCAAGTGAGGCTGAGGTTCAAGTTCAGGTTCCTGAAGACCTTAAGGCATACTATGTCCAGCAGACCAGATGGGCCATGGGGGGTATGGAAGTTCTTTCCAGGCATATGTCAACCATACTTCAGGCAGATTCCAGCTTAATCAAAAAAATGGATCTATTATTTTATCTAACACAATACTTCCCCGTCGCCACTACCTTCCTTGGTGCCTTAATACTGGCCATTCTTTCTCCCTGGGGAAAATTTGGATTTTGGGTGATCTTCCCTTTTAGTATCTGGCTTGTGTCCATTGCGATATACACTTATCTACTCTTTAAGGAGGCGAGGAGAGAAGGATTATCGTTGAGGGAGACACTTCTCGCATTGGGTAGGGTAAGCGCGTATACGGTTTCCATATCTCCCTTCATTTTCCTTTGGATCTTTAAGGCCTTTAGTAAGGGAAGGACTTATGTTGTTACGCCTAAAGGAAAGTCCGGGAGGGTAAAGATCATATATCCCATGGCGATTCTGGGAGTCCTCCTAATGGTGGCAGCAATCCTCTACTTAATCAGGCTCCAGCTGTTGCCTGGCCTATGGCTCTTATACTACTCTTTCCCATATCTCTATACCCCCTTGAAGAACCTACGTGAGTAGCGGTACACTTCTTTTTAACCGATCCCAGTTGTTAGTTGTGTTCTATAATGAATGTGTCCAGACTGGCGAAGGAGGATCAGGTCATACTCAATTCTCTGAGGCCCTACGTTGCAGAGTGGTTCTACAATAGGTACGGCTCATTTACTCCTCCCCAGAGGGCAGCCATTCCATTCATAAAGTCCAACAGAAATGTTCTCATCTCCAGTCCCACGGGGACAGGGAAGACGCTCTCCGCGTTTCTAGCCGTTCTTGACGAGCTCTTTCTCCTTGGAGAAAATGGCAAGCTTGAGGATAAGGTTTACGCGGTTTACATCTCGCCATTAAGGGCACTGGGAAACGACATGAGGAGGAATCTATTGGAACCTTTAGAGGAAATAAGGGCAAAGGCGGAGGTCCCGGAGATAAGGGTAGGCATAAGGACTGGGGATACCACTGGATACCAAAGGCAGAAGATGCTGAAGACCCCTCCACACATACTGATCACTACGCCTGAATCCTTTGGTATTGGTCTGGCATCGCCTAGATTTAGGCAGGTGATTTCTGACGCAAGATGGCTCATAATAGATGAGATACATGAACTGGCCAGCAATAAGAGAGGGGCACACCTCTCCGGATTAGTGGAGCTATATGAGTCCCTAGTGCTGAAGAGGCCCATTGTTCGCATAGGGCTCAGTGCAACGGTTTCCCCCCTCTCTGAGGTGGCGAAATATTTGGGAGGTGAACAAGTTGAGATCGTTGATGCTAGATTCGTAAAGCCCGCGGACATACGTGTAATTTCCCCCGTCAAGGACTTGGTAAAGGCTGATGAAAGCGAGGTGCAGCACGGAATATATAGGACCATGGCGGAAATGATAAAACGTCATAGAACCACGCTTGTATTCACTAACACCAGGAGCGCAACAGAGAGGGTGGCCTATAAGCTGATTAAGACCTTGGATGGAGCTGTTCTCCCCGAACAAATAGGAGTGCACCACAGTAGCCTCAGTAAGGACATAAGGTTAGAGGTGGAGGAGAAACTCAAGAAAGGTGAGCTCAAGGCTGTAATTTCGTCAACCAGCCTGGAGTTGGGTATTGATATAGGTTACCTAGATCTAGTTGTTCTATTGGGTAGCCCTAAGAGCGTGAGTAGGCTACTGCAGAGGGTTGGTAGGGCAGGACACCACATAAGAAGAGAGAGTAAGGGTAGAATAATAGTAGTGGACAGGGATGACCTAATGGAATGTTCCGTCCTAGCTGAACTTGCCAGGGAGAAGAAGATTGACAGCGTTCATATACCCAGGAATCCGTTGGATGTGCTATCACAGCTAATTATGCTGGCCTCTCTCACGGAGTCCATAACTCCAGATGATCTCTATGGCATCATTAGGCGAAGCTACAACTTCTCCTCCCTCAGTCGAGAGGACTTCCAAATGGTTCTAGACTATCTCCTTGGTAAGTTCGGATTGGAGGAGAAGAAGATCTACGCTAAGGTCAGGATATGGGAGGATGGCACCATAAGGCCCAAGGGGTTATTGAGAATGATGTATTACATGAACAGCGGAACAATTCCAGATCAGGCCCACGTCCCCGTTTTCACAGAGAGGAGGAGATACGTGGGAAACCTGGAGGAGGAATTCGTGGAATTATTGGCACCTGGGGACATATTCGTATTAGGAGGAAGAACCTATGAGTTCTTAGGCAGTAAATCTGGGCAGGGAATTCTGGTTAGGGATGCTGAGGGACAAAAGCCCACAGTTCCCAGCTGGTTCTCGGAGATGTTGCCATTAGCCTTTGACTCAGCCCTTGAGGTGGGTCGGTTCAGGGGGATGGTCAGTAGCATGATACAGGAAGGTAAAGATGAGGAAGAGATATCGACTATCCTCCAGTCTACCTATAAGGTCTCCTCCTGGGCAGCTCGCTCCATATATAGATACATTTTGGAGGAATTTCTCTTCACCGGTGGACTTGTTCCGACCGATAGGTTCATTCTCGTGGAGATATATGATGATGAGGATGGTAGAAGGAACCTCATATATCACACCCTATATGGAAGAAGAACCGTAGATGCGTTATCTAGGGCAGTTGCAAGCGTAGTTACGAGGGATCTGGGGATCGACGTCAAGCTCTCAGTGACGGATAACGGCTTCATCGTTACTCTTCCAGAGAGGATTGATTATGATGCCAGAGGTGCTCTAATGAAATTGGAGCCCCACTCCCTCTATGAGGTGCTTAGCGAGGTTATCATGAGAACGGAGATGTTGAAGAGGAGGTTCAGGCATTGTGCGGAGAGGTCTTTCATGATATTGAGGAATTACAAAGGGGTTGAACTGAGAATAGATAGGAGACAATTGAGGACTCAAGCGGTTCTTGACGTAATAAGTGAGGTTAAGGACTTCCCAGTATTAAAGGAGACCATAAGGGAGATCTTAGAGGACTATATGGATATAGAGAAGGCTAAGTTGGTGCTCTCAATGGTCAAGGAAGGAAAGATATCAATAGGAACGATAGGGCCGAATAGGGTTCCCAGTCCTTTTGCTCACAACATGCTCTTGAAGGAATACGGGGATATTGTGTTAGCTGAAGATAAAAGGGATCTATTGAGAAAGCTTCACGATAAGGTCATAGACTTCCTGAGGCAGAAGGGACTTGACGTCGAGCTCAAGTACACTGAGACCGTCGACGAGACTGAAGGCCCTGACGAGGCCGTGACTTGAAATAACCCACGGAACTCTCCAAATCCTCATTCCTATGATATCTCTATTACTGGGTAGAGGTGCCCCATCATGTGTATGCACCACCGCCTCTACTGTGCCTTCCCTTACTGCATTTAATACCTCAACCGGATCCATGAGAAACTCTCCTTCGTCTCCCGAGACGTTCCTCATTTCCACGAACTTTCCATTGATTATAAGTCCACACCTTTCCATTAAACGCCCCACGTTCCCTCCAATCCAGCTATCTTCCTTAATATGTCAGTTCTGGTAACTATTCCCATGAGCTCTCCCTGTTCATCTACCACAAGTAATCTTCCCACTCCATAGGTAATCATTTTTCTAACGGCGTCCAGCACATCGTCCTCTGCCTTTATGGTTATGACTTCGGTTCTCATGAACGAGCTTATTGGTTCCTCTATCCTTTCTTCCATTACAGCTCTTATCATGTCAGCTGTGGTCACTATGCCCATTATCTTTCCTCTGTCGTCCACAACCGGAGCTCCCCTTATTTTCTCTCTGTAGAAAACAGACGCGGTTTCCTTAACGCTCATGTTGGGCTTTAGCGTTATTAGTCCCTTATTTAACAGGTTCTTCACTTTCTCCTTGGGTATGCTTATCATCCTTATGAGGTCGGCTAGAACTTGACTCCTCTCCTCGTCCACATGTATTATTAGCCCCTCTATGACGAGCCTAGTGTAGGGAGTGGGACCTACCCTTATTACCTCTCCAACCCTCAGCTTATTCAGTTCTCCTGTGACTCCCAGGAGCACCTTGTTTGAGGAGGGATTTGTGATTTCCAGAAGTTCTATGTTGTTGACCTTTATTCCGGTCTCCGTGGAACCCTTATACACTGTAAGTTTGTCATACATTGGGGTAACGCTGGGATTCTTCACAACCTCGTAGGCCTTAAGGGTGGGCATATATCCGCCATTGGGACCAGGTTTGGACTCTATTAATCCCAGTACCTTCAAGCTTAGCACTATGTTCCTTACTGTCCCTTCGTCCTTTGATATTACATCTGCAATTTCTTTACTCTTTATTAGCTTTTTATTCCGGTTATAAAGATCTATTAAAGCAATTAGAATTTCTCTTTGAGTTAACGAAAGGTTGTGCACTGTCTCAAAATGATAATTGTAGATGGCTAAAAAGATTTGTTATCAATTTCCTCGACTTCCAGCACTCTTGATATTACCCTTTGACTTATCTTGAAAACCTCTGAGGCTATAAGGGCTACGTAACTGTTTCGAGGCGGTGGGTAGGAAATCCCAATGCTGATCGCCATGGCCTTTTTCGCCGCCTCTACGCTCAGTCTGTCCCTGAAGGCCCCTTCACTTACGTTCTCTGCCAGTTTGAATGCAGTGTAGAACCTAGAGAAGCTCTTGGCTGTATGGGTGAACTCGGGATTACCACTGGCGTCTAGGTTCCTTAATGCCTTGAGTAGCTCCTCCTCTCCTGTGAACGAGAGCAGAACCCTAACCATGATAAGTCTTAGGGCTCTGGAGAGAGTGTCACCGTCGACACCTACCAATTCCTGTAGGGTATTGGCTGATAGTTTGGACGCAATTTCTTCGTACCTTAATTCCGGCGATAGTAACTTATCAAACATCTCCCTGGTCTCATCGTATAGGCCGAGACCATCCCTACCTATTACGTAGAAGGTGATCAGTTCCTTCTCGTATATGTTCTCCGCTTTGAACCCCCTTAATGGTCTTATTTTCTCCTCCTCATACCTTCTCCTCAATTCGTCCATCAATGTTTCTCGATCAAGGGTTTCCCAATTCCTACTGACGTCAGCCCATAACTCAGTTAGTACCCTAACCCTGTCCCTGTATATCTCCTTAACCAATGTGAATCACTTACTCTTTCTAGCAGGAGTATTTAAAAGAGTAAAAGGTACAATCTTCCTTACGTGGAAAGTTTAGAAGAAGGTCTTTACTCAAGTGTATCCTTAGTCTCCACCACGGAGCTTGAAACTCAACTTAATTCGCTGAGAGAAGAAGCCAAGGCTCTGAGGCAGGCATTGGAGACTGAAGGGCAAAGTTCAGCTCAACTTAAGGTAAGATTGGAGAGGTTAGAGTCAATAACCTCCTCCTTGGAAAGGGAACTTTCTTGGAGAAACGTTGCTAAGTCACAAGGTATTTGGAAGTCCAAGAGATGCAGTCACGCCGTCACCGGCACCTGTGACGCATGGCACATCAATGAACCAGATAAACTAGGTATACCATCGGAGGCAGTTATTGAGACCGAGGGGCGCAAGAGAGTGTCAGTGACTAAATTCCCTGAACTCTGTATTGTATGTCCTCTCTACGAACCCTTAAGGAGTTAAGTCTCCTTTCAACTTTCAACAACAACTCCTCGGCCTCTTTAACCTCCTCAGCCTCAAGGAACTCTCTCAGCGATTTGGCCACGTCGTTTAATATGATTTGTTTTATCTCCTCCCTCTCTTCGTCGTCTGCAACCTCGACTAACCTACCCAAAACCTCATCACTTGGATGAGTTATTCCCCTAAGGTACTTGCTCATTGCTGCTGGCGTAACTCCTATTTGGTGGGCTAACTCACTCTTTGTCCTTTTCCTAAGCAAAACGTCAATTAACTGTCTTCTGGCCTCCTTACTCAGGTTATGGAGAATCCTCACTTCACAGTGGTCTCAATCGGAATTTATTACGGCTTCCACTTATGTATCCCTAATGCTTGCGGTAATATTTGACCAGAGTATCACTGCCAGGGATGTGGTGGGGAAGGCTGTACTACGAGATCATTTGACAGTCCAACCCCATTTAGTTCTATTAGATGGAGTCGAGAGTGCAGTTTATCTTGGACTTCTCTGGGTCCAACCAGGAAGGATCTTGGGTACAACCGCATTAGGTAAGGTATTGTCAGTGGGCTTGGATTTATCCAGGAAAATAGAGGGACGGAAAGTCTTGGTTTTCCCTTACTCTGTCACTTATGGAGGATTGGGAACCGAGATTGATGGAGTTATGGCTGAGGAAGCGGTAGTACCCCACGACACAGTGGTGGAGGTCCCTGAGGAGGCCGATTGGAGATATCTTTTCCTTCCTCACTTAAGCATAATAGAACAATTGAAACGCTTGGCCAAGGGTCTAAGGGTTTTAGTGGTGGGAACCGGACTCCTTGGAAGCCTAGCTCTTTCCCTACTGCGCAATGACGCGGTTAGGATAGGTGCTTTATATGATCAATCAATCACCCTGGAGGGCGTAGAGAGGGTTAGGGAGATTTCTGGGGAATGGGAGTTGGTTTTCCTCTCCTCAATGAAGACATGGATCAGAGGTGAAATATCTAGGCTGTCGTCACCTCCCACAGTGGTCATACCCAGAGTATCTAGATCCTGGCCGCTGAACATCACAAAGAATGTGGTGGAGCTCTTCCCCAGGATTTCCACCAATCTCCAAGGTCTCTTGGAATCCAAGGAGGTGACAGAGGTATTAAATAAGGTAGTGGGATTCTCTGATGACATATTATCATCTATACCCACACCCAAGGCAGGGGTAGTAGTGGATTTTCAAAAAGCTCTTCCTAAACTGAAAGTGATGGAATCAGCCTGATTTCTCCTTAAGGAGGTCTCCCAGTATCTTTATTCCTTCCCTTAGCTTCTCCTCCCTTGGGAAGCTGAAGTTCAGCCTCATTGTGTTCTTTCCAGAGAAGTCGTGGTAGAAACTCGAGCCTGGGACGTAAGCTACCCCCCTCCTAAGGGCATCCTCAAGTAGTATCCCGGTGTCAAGCCTTTGATCCACCTTGGCGAAGACGAACATCCCCCCCTTGGGTTTAGTCCAGGAGCTGTTCTTAGGGAAGTTCTCCTCAAGGCTCTCCAACATTACATCTCTCTTCTTCCTATAGATCTCCCTGGCTTTAGGGAGGTTGGACTGGATCACTCCCCTTCTTATTGCCTCTGCAGCAATGTATTGTGTAAAGGAAGGAGTGTGAAGATCCACGCTTTGTTTCATCATTTCCAGCTTGGAGATAATCTCCCTCTCGGCTAAGACCCATCCGAGCCTGAATCCAGGCGCCAGTATCTTGCTGAAGGTAGAGGTGTAAATCACCCTTCCCTCCTTATCTAAGGCCTTCAGTGGTGGAGGTGCCTCACCGTCGAAGACCAGGAACCCATAGGCATCGTCCTCAAGGATAAGGAAGTCGTACCTATTTGCTATCTCCAGTAATCTCTTCCTGTTCTCAAGTCCCATCGTCACTCCTCCTGGATTTTGTGCCGTTGGAATGACATAGAATAACTTTAGTTCCCCTCTGGATTCCTTGGCAACTTTCTCCAATTCGTCCAAATCCGCCCCATCATCTTTAAGTTGCACCCCATGGAAGTTAGGTCTCCTCAGTCGCATGGCGTTCAAAGCAGCCAGATAGGTGGGCATCTCCACAGCAACGTGATCTCCAGGATCTATGAACAGGTTGGCCAGCATGTAAAGCGCCTCCTGGCTTCCCACAGTAATGAAGGTGTTCTCCTCCTTCACTCCAACGATCCCCCTTAGCGAAGACAGTGAGATTATCTGTTTCTTGAATTCTGGAACACCACCTGTGGCTGTGTATTGAAGTGCCTGTGCCCAATCCTTGTCCATTACGTCCTCGGCTA
>JAFMDM010000041.1 GCA_017857195.1 Methanobacteriota archaeon | reverse complement strand
CGTATCCCTAACTGCCCTAGGTGACTCTTGTATCTCCTTGAGCATATAATGTTCATATCCTTCAGTTCCGCTGGCCTCAGGTCTCCAGGGAATCTCAAGTATTCTATCGTTTACGTTAATTTCCTCTCCCTCCAAATTGTATACGTGAGCTTCTCCTACCTCCACATATCCTAGCTCACCGTCCATTATCCTCAATGCCCTCCGAGTAAACCTTAGGAAGGCTTCAGCATCACTGGCAACATAGGAGGAATCCTTACCTAATCCTATAATCAAAGGATTATCTCTTCTGGCAAAGTATATCCTTCTCTCTCCCGACACCACAACTAGGACAGCATAGCTCCCCTCCAGGACCTTAATGCTCCTTCTAAAGGCTTCCCAAGATCCAAGTCCCTTCTTCATCCATTCTTCCATCATATGAGGAATGACCTCAGTGTCTGTCTCACTCTTAAAGCGATGCCCAAGAGAGATCAGCTCCTCCCTTAAAATGTCGAAATTTGTTATAGTGCCGTTATGAATTACTGCGATCTTAGACTGACAGTCGGTATGTGGGTGAGCGTTCGTATAACTGGGTTGTCCATGAGTCGCCCACCTTGTGTGACCTAAAAGAGTGTTACTTGAAACAGTAGTCAAGTCGTACTGCTTTGTAAGTTCGTCAACTCCACCAACAGTTTTCATTATCTCTATCCCATTTGGTTTAAGGGCTGCTATTCCTACACTGTCGTAACCCCTATACTCAAGAATCTTCATACAGGAGGCAATTAGTGATGCACTGCGTTCCTTAGACGATACTATCCCTATTATACCACACATATTCACATAACCTATCCTTACTTAAATAAAACTTGTAGATACGCCTTGGAAGGTAGGTGTTGCCTTTACAGGTACGGCTCCAAAGGCCTTCAAAAGTATCTTCCCTTCCTCAGGCGGGGAGCATAGGATCGACCCTCCTCCTCCCCCTCCACTGATTTTACACCCCACCCCTACTTCTCTTGCCTTCGAAACTAAATCATCTGAGCTAGCTGAGGTTACACCTAAGGCTCCTAAGAGGTTATGAGCAAGCGGCATCAGTCTGGCTAGTCGGTTGTAATCTTGAGTAATGATCAATTGCCTGGCCCTATCTGTAATGGTGCCCATAATGTCCATTAGCTGATTAGAGATCGTGGGCTCCTCTTCAATCATGGCCTTAACTTTCCTTAATATATCTGAAGTAGTAGCTGTCCTAGGGAAATATCCAGCAGTCACTGGTATACTCCTTTGCGGAAGGACCTCATAACCTCCTTCTCTTGGAAAATAAAGTATGCCTCCCAAGCTCTCAGTGTAAGTATCCATTCTGCTTCCTATACCTTGGACTTCCAGCTCCACTTCATGGGAAGTTCTCGCCAACTCCTCTTTAGTCACTTCTAGCTCTAAATATTTTGAAATGGCTGCAACTGTACCAACCACAACTGCCGCACTGGTTCCCATCCCTACGGATGGCTCAACAGTGGATTCTATTTCGATTTCAATTGGTTTCTGAATATGGAATCGCCTTAATACAGCTGTGATATATTGGATTTTTCTTTTGATCTCTGGATTTTCAAGCTTTAGAGAATTCATGTCAACGGATGCTCCTGTTAACTTCAATCTATCGGATCTAATGATGAAACTGGACGACTCGATCACTCTAACCGTCAAGAACTCCGATGTGGTGAATGCAATGGCTGGCCTGCCATAAACTACCGCATGCTCGCCGAACAGAGTTAGCTTGAGTGGAACCCGAGCCTCCGCGCCTCTCAAGGTCTCTCACTTACAAATCTGGGAAAGGTCTGTCTTAGAGCTAAGGGATCTTCAACCTTCCTCTTCAACTCATCTATGGTCATAGTAGTCTGCTCTCCAGTCTCCCTAACTCTAACGCTCAGAGTGTTAGTGGTCACCTCCCTCTCCCCTACCAAGGCGATGAAGGGAATCCATTCTCCTCCAGCTCTTCTTATTTTGTTTCCTAGACGGTCCTCAGTGTCATCAATATCAACCCTGAGCGCCGAAAGGTTCTCCGCTATCTGAATAGCGTTGCTAAGATACTTCTGAGCCACAGGCAGTATCCTTACTTGAATAGGACTCATCCAGAGAGGAACCGCGGGAGGAAGCCCGTTTTGCTCCCTCTTGAGACCCTGAAGGAGGAGATAATAGATATACCTTTCTAAATCAACCGAAAGACCGTTCTCCATCTTTCTTAGCAGAGCATAATGATTTACTCCATCCTCAAAGCTTGAAGGTATCGGGATCTCCCTCTTTAACCATACCGAAGTGGAGAACTTCTCATTGACACATGGTAGGATCCTCCCCGAATTTCCCTTTATTGTAACTCCAATTTCTAGAGGGGACTTGGGTAGGCCATCCACTATCAGCTTCGCTCCACTTAGGTACTTCAAGTATTCAAGTGTGGCCTGCTTAAAGAACATCATAGTTGCCCCTTGGAATTTCTTACATACGTCCAGCGAACTGGAGTAACTTAACTCCTCCTCATTTCTTATTGTTCTTGATAACTCACTCAATGGGTGTCCGAGGCAGTGTATTGAGAACTCCTTATACCAGCCGAATGGTGCCCTATGGATCTCTTGTCCTGAATCCCTTAACCTTTTCTCGAGTTCATTGAGGATCTCCTTTGCTACAGTGGGAGGAGCCAGTGTGGATGAGAGGTGAGCGTAGGGATAAATTATCAGGGATGATGCACCTACGTTAGATCTTACTTCAGACATGTCAGCCGCAGCTCTCTTGGCTGTCTCTATTTCGTCTCCCTCCTCCACACTCACGAAGGCCACAAGAACGTTATCCTTAGCTAGCTCCTTTTCTCGGACATCTTCGGCAGACTCAATTGCCTTCTCCTTTACCTTAAACCAAAAGTTATCTGCGTGGATCAGAAGTACTCTCATTCACGACCACAGTGGGATCTCCTGACCGTTCTCAGGCCCAAACACTTCAACTCCCAATTTTTCCCTAACCAATTGAGCAAAGCCGTTTACACTCTGCTCCGACCCATGCACTAATACCACTTTCTCCAATTGTGATGCGGCCTTCAATATTTCTAATAATTGATCTTTGCCTGCATGACTGGAGAAGTCGAAAAGCTGAAGCCTCGCCTTAAGCAATTTTGACTGCTCATCAAACTTTCCAGTTTCCAACAACTTTCTACCTGGGGTTCTATCTCCCTGATAGCTGACCAAGAACACAGCGTTCTTAGGATTATCCTCTATCCTCTTGAAGTAATAAACAGAAGGGCCCCCCTTTAGCATACCTGCACTGGCAATTATAACCCCCCTCTCTCTCCACACCTTATGTCTATCTTCCCATCCTCTAACTGGCTGGAAGGTTTCAAATGCCTTGCTTAGGACGTCCGCCCTATGAATAAACTGCCTATTGTCTAACATCATTCTAGTAAGTTCCCTAATCATTCCATCAAAGTAAACTGGGTATTCAAACCCTTTCTCTGCAAGGACGGCCATTATTTCTTGACTTCTGGAGAGGCTGAAAGCTGGGATTAGGACGGTGCCCCCTCCTTCCACTACCTCTTTCACAGTCTCGACGAACTGCTCCTCTACCTTTTGGCGCTCTAAATGTCTAAACGTACCATAGGTAGTCTCTATAACCATGACACTGGTCTCCTTGAGCTTCTCTATTTCTGCCCTATTACTTAACTTGGTCTCGGTTAGGTTAATATCTCCTGTATAACTAACCACCCCCCGGTCCGTTTTGACAGATACCATAGCACTGCCTGGAATATGACCTGCATCATCAAGTCTGACTTTGAACGGTCCCACCTCGAACTCTTCCCCATAGGGCATTGAATTGAAGTTGTCCATTAATTTCTTCACTTCGACCCATTCATAAGGAATATGGGCGCCAGAAAGTTTCAAAAAATCCTTAAGCATTACCTCAGTGATTACCTTTGTCATAAGGGTTCCATAGACGGGTTTGGAACCGGAGATTTGATATATGGGAAGGGCTCCCACATGATCCAAATGAGCATGTGAGACCACGAAGCCCGTTAAACCTCTGGGAGAGGTCTGAAGGGGGAAGTTGGGCTTATCGTTCTGATCGAAGTTAACACCATAATCCATAACTACGCTGTTACTTCCATCAGTAACTTCTACTCCAGCCCTTCCTACCTCCTTGCCTCCACCTAAAATCCTTAAGGTGTACATTTGGCATCATTCTTCATTTTTAGTTCTCTTTCCTGACCGCAAAGTATTAAGCTTTGTTCAAGAGGAGGCGAATTATGGCTAGCCCAAAGGACCTTAAGAAACTGAAGAAGATGGGAATTGAAACTGATCAGATTAACGCTCTTAGGGTAATAATCGAGACTCAAGACACCGTAATTACCATAGAGGAACCTACCGTAATCCAAGCCAGAGTAGGAGGCCAGAGCGCAATAACTGTTATGGGGGGCAAGAGAACTGAGAAACCCAAGGAGACAAGGATTGAAGTCAGCCAAGAGGACATACAGTTTGTAATGGATCAAACAGGAAAGAGCGAGAAGGAAGCTAGGGAAGCGCTTTTGAAAGCCAATGGTGATGTGGCCACTGCTATATCGCTCTTGAATGGAGGGTCCTAAGGTTCTTAATTAACTCATCCTCGTCCCTCAGCGTGGAGACAATCACTGGTAGGTTATCGGAATCAGCTAAGCTTACGGCCAATGGATCAAACCTAATCGGCCTATGGAGTATCAAAACGTTAGGTTTTATTGGAGCTATTCTTAGGGCGATAAGAGGAGATCTGCCGCTCCTAACCTTAGTGAAGATTAGGGCTCTATTAATACTGAGACCAAGAAGTTGGTAGAACTCGTTTCCACGATGCATTGAAATTGACTTTATACTATCTGTTACTAGATATCCATGAACCTGCACTTCGGGATAGAAGCTATTTATCAATATCCCATCAGTTAACTTGAGGAGTCTATCGAAACTTACCGGTTCGTAAAAGTCTCCAGCGTCCATAACGTAATCAGGGTTTACGGTGAGTCCTTTGGCTAGCTCCTTGATAAGCGGAAAACCCCTTTCCCTGTCTATATAAATAAGGGATTGCACGAATTTTTTGATAAATTTGGTTCCTGGAGTTCTTCTCCCCTTCTCATAATCAGCGACGACAGACGTTGAAACACCTAACATTTTGGCAACATCTGACTGCGACGCATTGAAAGTCATTCGCCATTTTCTCATAGCCTGTCCTGGAGATTCATTCCATACCACGTCTCCCGCGATACGTTTGGCAATAGTCTCCAGCACATAGTCTAGACTCATTAAGTTTAAATCTAGGTCGGAGATAAAAGCTGCTGGGCCCGTGGTCTAGCCTGGACTAGGATGCGAGGTTCGGGTCCTCGTGATCGGGGGTTCAAATCCCCCCGGGCCCACTATAGTTAGCCTTGCTTTAACTTCTATTCAAAATGGTCCTGTTATAATCATGATAATGCGTTGTGCCTTCCTCTTCAGAAGGGATCTAAGGCTCTTCGATAATACAGGATTAAACGCGGCCGCCATGGAGTGTGATGAAGTAATGCCGGTGTTTGTTCTAGATCCAAGGCAACTAATTAAAAATGATTACAAATCCAACTATGCCATTTCATTCATGCTAAACTCGATCTCAGAACTAGACGGCGAGTTGAGGAAGATGGGAGCAGGTTTAACCTTATTGGAGGGTGAAGCAGAGCAAGTTGTTCCCGATCTTCAAGTTGACGCGATCTTCGCCAACAACGATTACACTCCGTTCGCCATTATGAGGGATGACTTGATAAAGAAAAGGGCAGAGCGGCGTCAAATGAAAGTCAAATACTTCCACGATTATTTACTCTCAGATCCGGCAGACTTCGTAAAAAGAGGTGCCCCTTATTCTGTCTTCTCCCATTTTTATAATGATGCACTATCCAGGCCTGTTCCCAAACCTCTCACGAAAATGCCTAGAAAATGGTTCAGTGAAGAGACGGACGTAAATCTCACCACCCTCAAGGACCCAGAGATAAAAACAACGATACTTCACGGCGGTAGAACAGAGGGCCTACGACTACTAGAGCGGGCAAGTGGTCTCAAATATGAAAGGAGGAACTACCCAGCCGAAGAACAGACTACCATGTTATCGGCTCATATAAAATTTGGAACAATATCAATTAGGGAGGTCTATCACGCGGTCTCCACTCCCATAAGGAGACAGTTATATTGGAGGGATTTCTACACGCTTCTGGCCTACTATAATCCTAGGGTATTCGGACATTCCTTTAGAAGAGAATTTGACTGCATAAAATGGGAAAACGATGAGAGGAAGTTTAAGGCTTGGCAAGTTGGGCTTACGGGATTTCCCCTAGTTGATGCAGGAATGAGGGAACTAAACAGAACCGGTTACATGCATAATAGGGTGAGAATGGTGACTGCCTTCGCTTTGGTCAAACTTCTTCATATCGACTGGAGACTTGGGGAGAAGTACTTTGCCACAAAACTCATTGACTACGATCCGTCTGTTAACAACGGAAATTGGCAATGGGTTGCCTCCACTGGTACTGATTATATGTTCAGGCTATATAACCCGTGGTTACAACAAAGGAAGTTCGATCCTGAGGCCATCTATATTAAGAAATGGATTCCTGAGCTCAGAGAGGTTGAAAAGGAAAGAATTCATGATTTAGAGAAGAAGCCAGTCCCAGGATATCCAAGGCCCATAGTTGACTATATGTGGGCAATAAGAAGAGCCAGGGAAATGTACGAGAGCTCAGCACGACTATGCGAAGGGCAAAAGAAATTAGAGGATTAAGTAATTATAGAGCATGGAATTTCTCCAGAGTAGAGTAAGAAAGTGCCTAGTCACGCTCTCTCAAACGGGTCCATCTGGAATGACCGTAGATGACCTAATTGAATCAATGAGTCCTTTTTTAACAAAGGAAAGCGTATTAAAGTCGTTGGAGGAGCTTATCTTTAGCGGATACGTTGAGGTGATGAATCAAGGAGAAACCACCAAACTAATAGCCAGTAAATCCGTGAGGACGGGAATGATAGGATTGGAGTTGGCGAGAATTATGATAGGGAAGAGACTAGATAGTGTTAGGAGAGCAATAGAGGGAAAGGATCAAGGAATGTTAAACAATAGCATAGAACTCCTCAATGGGACGGTTGGAGAGGCGATATTCACATTGATGGGAGACGTGCCAGAACTGACTCTTCCTGAGCTTTTGGAGATCTTACATCAAGTTAGGGACAAGTTAGGCAATCTCCTGAGATCCGACCAGAAACTAGATGAAAACACTTTAGAGGAATTCTTCAAATTAGTAGAGAAATATAAGGGTGAAAGGGAGTCGTCTCTGTTGAGAAGTATGATAGTGAGCCGAGAAACCAAGAAACAGGAATCCACCGACTCTCACTAATTATAATCGCTACTTTTTGACTCTAGGGGGTTAAGTGAATGTAAGTCCCCTTTAGTGGGGATGGGTAACTCTTCATAGGAACGTTTTCAGCTATATGTGAACGGTTACTATATCTGACTGTAAGATAGGTCGTATCCATGGGACTGGGGTTCAAGCCTGTGGGGGAGAGAGAACACTCCATAACTCCTCTTCCCCCTGGGCATGAGAGAAAGGTTTCATGGAATCACCAGTAGTGGTGAGGGGGATCGAGGTCGTTAAAAGAAAACCATCATGGCGAATGGGATATCGAAATAGTTCTGCAAAGAGAGCTCAACTGAGCGAAGAAATGTCAAGAGAATAGAGCTTGACGTTACTGGACTGCTATTAAGATAGCGAGAGGCCCCATTAGGCTACACCCAAGGAGGTTATTAAGTGAAGAACCTCTAGAACATATTTTTCAATCTATTTATGGATTCTAAGAGCCTAAATGACATGACAAGAAAGTAGCTCATATAGACCAACGTTGCCAATTCGAAGCCGGCCAGGAAAGGGTTACCAGATATTATATAAGCTAGTGTTAGAAATATAGTAAACAAACCTAAAAGAGATGAATTCCTTAAATATTCGAAGAACTTAGAGTCTATGGAGGCTATCTTCTCTAGATCTTTTACAGACCACGAAATCCCGTCCAGCTCCCTCTTAATCTCAGGTATCTTAGCGTTCACAAAGTCAACCAACGAACCCACCTCGCTTTTAATATTGAAGCTGACAATACTCTCCGCTAAAATTTCAGAAAGCGAACCCTCAGAAAAAGATGAAGTAACCCTCTTCAGTAACTCCAGTGTCTTTATCGCTCTTATCTTTTTAATGGTCTGTCTTATTTGCTCTCCCTTCCTTCTAAGATAGAAGTTGAGTAAAGATAGCTCTAGAAAGGTAAAGGCGAAAGTCACTATCGGTAGGTCGGAGATTTCCATCTAGTATAGTTCTTTCTTTATTTCATTAATAAGCTCATCAGCCTTGGCCTCAAGTTCCCTAAGTGAATCCAAGGTTTGCAGAAGCTTCACACCCTTTTCGGTCAACCTGTAGGTACCTCCTTCTACTTCTACCAATCCCCGCTGAATAAGGAAAGACAAATACTTCTCCATAACTTCATAACTAAGGTTAGCATCTCGCATAATAGCAGACTTTCTGCCCCTTCCCTCCTCTAATACTTTCAGGATGTCCCCCACCATTTCCACTGTGTTTCTCTTGATTCTAACCAAGGTGGATCAGGAGCATATTACTCCAAGGGATAAAAATTATTTATGACTATGATAACTCCATCATAGATTCCTCAAATACTGATAGTCCTGTTCCACCAGGTCCCATCCATTTGCACCAACAATCTCATCTATGTGAGGCTTGCTTGAAGCCTTCGGTATTGGTATTGACCTCCTCATAAGATATTTTAATGCCACCTGGATAGGGGTTTTTCCGTATTTCTCGGCTATCTTCTTCACCCCTGGTTCCTCAGCTACTTTTCCCCTTGCCAATGGGGTATAAGCAATTATCGCCACCTTGTTTTTCTCACAGTATGGTATTAGTCCCTCCTCTGGATCTTTCTTGATCACGCTGTACTCTATTTCATTGGCGGTTATGGTATACTTGGAGGTAGACTCCATAGCCACTCTTAATTCTTCCTCATTGAAGTTACTCACTCCAATGAACCTAAAGAGCCCCTTTTCCACTAACCTCTCCATGGCTCTTACAGTCTCGCTTATGGGCACCCCCGGATTTGGCCAATGGATTAATAACATGTCGGCATACTTTAATCCTAACCTCTTTACACTGGCCGTTCCATACTTTAATACGTCATCATATCTGAGATGATTGCTCCAAAGTTTAGTGACTATAAATAGAGAATCCCTTTCAAGTCCAGCAACTGCTCTACCTACCAGCTCCTCTGCATGGCCTCCTCCGTACATTTCTGCTGTATCTATTAGCTTGAGTCCTTTCTCTACTGCATACCTTATTACATCTATCCAATAATCATCCCTAGAAGAGTCAGATTCCCAGTAACCCCCTCCCATCCTCCACGTCCCTAGACCGATTGAGGTCTCGAAGTCACCTATCCTCATATCTTAAAGGGTGGCCGGTTTGGTTTATAACTGATGATTTCTGCTCCAGGGAAGATCCTTTGGATAGGAAGCTATTCGGTGGTATTTGGAGGACTTGGTCACGTAATTGCTATTGATAAGAGAGTTCGATGTGAAGTGCATGAATCAAACATTCCTATCTATGAGACCAGCTTTGGTACGTTCAGCCAGGGTGGAAATGAGTTAATTGAGTCTGTAATTACTGAACTAAATTCGGCAGGCCACAAGGTGCCACCGCTAAGGGTACGTCTTATGAACGATCCTGAATTTATCTATCATGGAAGGAAGACAGGCCTGGGGAGTTCATCGGCAGCAACAGTCGCTTTGACTGCAGCAATTTACGAACATATATATAAAAGTTTAGATCTAAATGCTATATATAAAATAGCACAGAGGGCTAACTGGAGAAGACAGAAAGGTATAGGAAGCGGGTTTGATATCGCAGCGGCTGTCTACGGAAGTGTAGTTTATAGGAAGTTCTCAGATGTGGATAAGGTAGACTCCTATCAAGAACCACTGCGGATCGGAAGTAACGTATCCATGTTAGTTGGAGTGAGTGGAAGACCATCTTCCACGGTCGAGCTTGTGAGGAAATTTATGGAGGGTAAGCCTAGAGTGGAGGGCATTCTAAAGGACGTCATGATAGAAAACGAGCTTGGGATCAATTTACTTAGAAGGGGTAAAGTGGATGAAGCCGCGGCTCATGCAAGGCTAGCTAGAGAGTTACTGGCCAAGGCCGCCAAAACGGTGGGGGTAGACTTGCACGGAGAGCTAGGACGGGTTATCGAGGAGGCGGAGGAATGGGGAGCGTATGCTGCCATGTCTCCGGGTGCTGGCGGTGGGGAGATATACTTCGCTATAGGCGATGATTTGAAGAAAGTGGAAGAGTTATGGAAAAATGAAGGGTTATACGTTTTTCCAGTGAAGGAAGATAGGGGGGTAAGCATAGAATGAGGAGAGCAGTGGCTGAGGCTCCCTCTAATATAGCTATAGTTAAGTATTGGGGGAAGAGGGACGAGCTACTCAATTTACCCCTTAATGATAGCCTATCAATTACCCTTGATCTTATGGTTAAGACGGAGGTTGTTTTTTCTCATGACATTTACAGAGACGAAGTCTACATAAACGGAAGGAGATTAGATGAGGGAGAGGTCTCATCCTATGCTGGTAGAGTATTAAACTTCATAAGGAAGAAAGTGGGTCAAGAATCTCTTAGGGCTTCAATTAAGTCGTGGACAGAATTTCCAGAATCTGCAGGGCTTGCGTCCTCAGCGGCGGGGATGGCTGCCTTGGTTTGGGCCTCCAACGATGCCTTAGGATTAAGCATGGACAGACGGGAAATGTCCAAGTTGGCTAGGATTGGTTCTGGTAGTGGATGTAGGAGCATTTACGGTGGGTTTGTCTTATGGAGGCGTGGACAGAGGGGTGATGGTGAAGATTCATACTGTGAGCAACTCTTTCCTCCCTCCCATTGGGACCTAGTGGACGTAATAGGAATGATATCTGAGGCCAAGAAAAAAGTACCTTCTAGGGAGGGCATGAAAAGGGTCAAGTCTGCCCCAACCCTTAGAGCTAGACTGGAATTTGTGGAGAATACACTTCCGCAACTCATCGGTTCTATTGAAAAGAAGATTGAGGGACTGTTCTATGAACTAATTATGAAACATAGTAACAGCATGCATGCTGTTATAATGGATTCATGGCCTCCACTTCACTATCTTAACGACATATCCTTCAGTGTAATGGAGACCATATATGAATACGGCAAGGCAGGCTACACCTTCGACGCAGGGCCAAATCCACATATAATAACTAGGGAAGGCAATGTTGGAGAGGTTGAGGAGCTTCTTAAGGGTTTAGGAATTGAGAAGGTAAGATTATCCAGGGTGGGAGAGGGACCAAGAACTATTGAGGTGGACTGACTTCCTCCCCGCTGGCGGAGGTTCCCCTCATCCGGAGATACATCTCTGA
>JAFMDM010000001.1 GCA_017857195.1 Methanobacteriota archaeon | reverse complement strand
CTCAAGGCCTATGGTAAAAATTCTATACCTACGTCAGTTAGTTTGATGAAAAATCGCGAATCTTCCTACCTTCCTAGAGAAAGGAGGTAGCCATGAATAGGGACTTTATTTTGCTGACATTGGGAGGGGCCTCTTTTGGCACAGCGGCAATATTTGTGGAGCTATGTTCCCTTACCCCCGCTGCCACCGCGTTCTTCAGGTTCCTTTTAGCAGGAATAATATTAGTAGCCCTTAAGGGAAGGCCCAAATATTTGAAGAAAGTTCTCCCCTATAGTTTACTCCTTGGTATTCATATGTTTCTATTTATAGAGAGTGTTAAGCTTACTCAAATCATTGATGCAACCGTGCTTGTCTCGACCTCCCCTATATATGTCCTTCTTCTTGCCAGATTAATGAAAGTTAAAGTATATCCCATTGACGTTGTCGCAGCCGTCATGGCTGTGATAGGTGTGACCATCATGAACTACCCCTTGATCATGGGACAACTTATCGGGAATCTGGCCGCCATAGGTTCGGCGTTCGCAACCGCCATCTATACCATCCTCCTAAATAGAAGGTCTTGGGACGCTGAACCGTTGGTCCTCACTTCTAACATATATCTGGTAGCCTCCCTTGTAATTCTGCCGCTTACGTTAGTTCAGGGTTTTGGAACTTTCAATCTCACGTCATGGTTAGCCGTTGGTGGCCTGGTTGCATTACCTACTTTGGTGGGACATAGCACAGTTATTTACCTCTCGAAGAGAATTAGGCCTCAAGTAATTGATACCTTTACACTTTTGGAGCCAGTAGTAGCTACCTCCCTGGCCTACCTTATATTTAGGCAAGTACCAAACTCTCATCAGCTAATTGGCTCGTCCTTAGTTCTGCTCTCACTACTCGTCTTAATACTGAAGTCCTGACTCCCATAAACCTAAGAAAGATCGAGGAAAGTTCCGCCCTTCATGACGGAGAGGAGTGCAGTAGTTAGTTCCCTAGCATAGTGTCGTCATTAACATACAAATCACAGGATTATGGCGTTCTCCTTAAGGTGTGGCGTTATTCGTCTTGTCAACTATTCTCGTCATGTAGAAGAAAATTTTGTACCTCAATGATGACACTATGTTCCAGTCGTCATGAACTTACAAATCGATAGTAGGGCGTTCTCCTTGGGAGTGTGATGCATACCTTGTGAAATTCTGGTTGACTAAAAATTCGTGGCTTAGTGCGGACACTACGGTTAGTTCAGTACTCTTCTATATACCCTAAACGATGACGAGCCAATAGGATCTTTCATAGCTCTAGGGATGTTCTTTACTATATCTGATGCTGTTAAGTGATCTCCCAATTCAGCATATGCTAAGGTCCCTGCTATGCCGTTGATAAACGCCCCCAAATATGCTGCCTTAAAGGGGGATATCTTCCTGGCCATTAGTGCTCCCACTATGCCGGTGAGCACATCCCCTGTACCTCCTACGGCCATTCCGGGATTACCGCTTTTATTTAACTTGAAGTTGGTCCCATCAGTTATTACATCGAAATAACCCTTTAGCAAAACTACGCACTGAGCCTGCCTAGCTCCTTCAGCGGCATTATTTATTCTTTCCTTCATGTCGCCAGGTTCTTTTCCAAAGAATATTCTAAATTCCCCAGCATGAGGTGTTATCACTGCCTTTGGATATAACTGCTTTCCACTCAAGACCTTGAGTGCGTCGGCATCTATTACGGCTGGCTTACCAGTTTCTAGAAGGTGATTCAGGATAGATTCACATGCATCCTTTACTCTCTCCGAGACCCCCAGGCCGGGCCCCAGGATGACCGTGTCCGCTCTCTTTATCCATGGCAATAGTTCCTCGACGTTTTCAGGACCTAATTCCCTTCCCTTCAACTTTATTGTGATCAGGTCTGGAGAGTAGGAAGCTATGGTTGCCGCAGTTGCTTCAGGGGCTGCGGTATATACCAGATCCGTTCCCATCCTAAGAGCTGCCATGCTTGCTAACGTAGGAGCTCCGCTGAAAGTTTCGTTTCCACCGATCACCAAAACCCTACCGTAATCTCCCTTCTTCGTCTTCATCGCTCTGGGTCTTACGTTCTCAACTAGGTCTCCAGGTCCCACATATATGCTGGCCTCGGGTGGTATTCCTATACTGACCTTGACTATCTCAAAGTCCCCCTTAATCCCCGACTTCACATCATGAAGGGCCACAACCAAATCAGGTCTCACATACTCCCCAAAGGTCGCTCCACTGTCAGGATCAACGCCAGAGGGAAGGTCTATTGAGACCTTATATCCCTTGGATCGATTGAAAAGATCTATGGCAGTTCTCAGTGGCTCCCTCGGTGAAGACTTCAATCCTGTTCCCAGGAGGGCATCTATCAGAACGTCGGACTCAACGGCAGTGTATTTCCATATATCCGCCAGCTTGATTGAATAGTCCATATCTTCAACCACCCTTAGGTTCTCCCTGGCGTCCTCGTGCCTAATCTCGCCGGTTAGAACTACGGTCACCTGGGCTCCTGCTGAGGCCAGGAAGCGGGCCGCTACAAGTCCGTCCCCTCCCTTTCCTCCATGTCCCACAAAAACTGTTACTTCCTTCCCTTCGACCTCCCTTCTCTTCATTATCTCTTCGGCGACGGCCCTACCTGCGTTCTCCATGAGCAACCTGGTACTCACACCCAAGAACGCTGAGTTTAGCTCGAGTGCTCTCATATCAGATGTGGTAATCATAGATCCTATCAAGGACTTTAGGTAAAAACGATTGATGAGAAAAAGAAGGGCAAATCTAGCCACTTTTTGATAGATGCAAAAAGATTTTTATAAAAATATTTCATCTAAGAGTTTTATAATTATGAGCAGAGTATTGAGAAAAGGTTCATGGATGGGAGGAGGTCAGTTCGGATTAAGTATATATAGAATGGACGTGACCGTTGATTATGAGAATTAGCATCGCTTTAGCGTTAGGTACTGCCTTCTCCATAGCTCTCGCCTTAGCGACCATTATAATAATCAACGATATGTTGACACCTCACGGCAGAGTGAACGTTTCAGTAAATGATGCTGTCTTAGAGTCTGGAAATTTGAGTTATGGAGACGCAGTATATTTCCTTCAGTATCCTACATCCTTTCAAGGAACATCTGAGATTGACTCTCTTCCAACATATCCCAACGGAGTTTATGGTACTAATCTTACGCTTATGGCTGAGGTGACAGGGATTAATGGAAATATTAATAACAGTGCGGCGGAAACATTAAATTATATAAATTACTCAAGTAGTGTGAATTATCAGATTCAATATCTTAATTCAAGCTCCTTTACTCTTTCCCTTGAGATTAGGGGGAACGCTAATGTAACTTTATTCATGGCCCCAGGGTCGGTTTCCCTAAACTACTCCATTCATGCCACAGGTAAATATGAGGAGTTAGATGTGACCTATAGCCTTCATGGAAATTTCCAAAAAGGAATGTTCGTGGTACCTGTGGAAATTAATGGGAGATTAGAGTTCTTTGACATAATGATATAGTGAATTACTCGAGCTTCATAGTGCTCCATACCTTATCATCTGAACTTGTCCTTTATCTTGGGGTGGGAGGATCCCAGTGAATGATCGCCCATGTTTTTAGACGTTGCATCAACTCCTTAATTACGTCCATGAAAATGGTTAACGTCGCCAGGATTAGAGTAGGGTCCTTGAGGTACCTATGCCTCAACGTCTCTTTTAGGGTAGTAGAAGTATCTTAAGGGACAGATGCTTAAGCTTGTGGAGTCCTCTACCTAACCCAAAAAAAGGTCGAAGCCGTGTATTGGAGCAACAAACCCTGAGAAGGAAACCCGTAAGGGGCCTGCAATTTCTCTACTGGTTTCCTAAGTCTAATTGGTCAAAAGGCCTCAGACGGGGATATACTCCTCACCCCTAGGAATATCGATGTTCGTCATAGGCCCAGGGACTTCAAAACATAATAGACTCTTCCTTCCACTTCAGGGCTCCCATGCAGAGGAGATCTAGCTACTCCACCGTTTATTCCTCTATACTTCATGGCTGCCTTTAGAGCCACGGGGTAGTCCCCACTTGTGACTGCATCTGCAAGCTCAGTGATTTTCTGTTGTATTGTTAATGCTTCCCTTAACTTATTTTCTTTAGTTAGTTTTACTGCCTCCACAACCAGTTCAGCCGCAACGTTACCTGTCCCCGCAACGGTACCGTCAGCACCTCGAGCCATAGCATCGACGATCAACCTGTCCTCACCCATAAGACTTTTAAACTTGGGGTTTGCGTCCTTGGCTATTTTGGTAAGCCTGAGGAATGAAACAAGATCACTGGTTGTAAACTTCATTCCATTTAACACCCCCTCCTCCACTAACTTATGAAGAACATTTGCTGGGAACTCATATCCCACCAACGAGGGTATGTTGTAGAGGTATAGGGGTACATCTGCCCTATGTAGAGACTCGAAGAATTTTATCATCCCCATATCGTCCGTTCGATGATATAGGGGAGGGATTGTGATCAACTCACTTGCCCCGACATCAACATAGCTACGGGCCAATTTCAACGAGTGATATGTCGAGTTCTCATTAATTCCTGCTATCACTTTCCCTCGTGCTACCTCAACGACCTCACTAACAACCTTCACCTTCTCCTCCAAACTTAACATATTGAACTCCCCTGTGGTTCCTAACGCCATTATCCATTCTACACCTGACCTCATGAGATAATTAACAACTTCTCTCAGCCCATCCTCGTCCAGGCTTTGGTCTTCCTTGAAAGGGGTCACAATAGGTACTACTACTCCCTCCATGGTTAAACAGGGTATGAACACGTAAAATTCTTTGCGGTTCTATAGTTAAGGGGTAAGGAGGGCAAAACGTCCCTCCGTGAGGATGGATACCCATTTCAGAAATAATCTTCTACCCAAAGTCAGAAAATAATTGGACGCTGATAGAGCCAAGTATAGCTGGGGATTATAGTTTAATTGGAGAGTGAACATTTCGTAACTTCTCCTACTTTCGAGCCATGAAATAACAATTCCATGGAAAGTCTGCTACAGGCGAAATGAGGTTTTTCTGAAGAGGCAGAAAATCGTCAAGTAAGGCGGACGCTCTGCCAATAGAGCTGTATAGCTCATAGTGTGCATACTAAGTTACGAAATTTTCCTCTACTGAGCGAGAATGATTTACAAAGGATAAATAATGCCACCTCAAGGAGAACGCCCTAACCATATGGTTTGTAGTCTAGTCCATACCATGGGATAGTTCATCTATTCATAGATCATTATCCCATTCACCTCAATTTCCACGCCTCCAGACGTACTTATTTTACCCACAAATTGACTTAGTCGCACTACCTGATTCGGCCAAACCGTCCAGACACCCTTAAAGAGGTTTCCATCAATGTAAATCAGCGTTATGTTGGCTGGAGTAGAGCCATAATTATATATATAGTAATAATTTGTATAGTTGGCAAGAACTATAATATCTATGTTTGTATTTAGCTCTTTCTCATATTCCATTACGTTCTGTTCTAGGATGGAAGTGGAGACTGTCTTCCTGGTCCAGAACGTGGCCATTAGCGGCGTAGCCAATGACAGGACCACTGCGGTGACCATGATGGATGATATTATTGCCGAAATTCCTTTAGCTTTGGGCCAGGATCGATAGTGTTGTTTGATAGCTCTTCCCCCCCGCTGTGACTCCCCCGACAACTACAGTATAGTATTCCCCAGCGATCACGTGTGAAAGTCCCACCTGCACCAACTGGATGGTTTGTCCAGGTTCCAGTGGCACATTAGATGAGTTTTGATATATGTTCGCCCCGTTGGATGAGATTAATTGAAAGTGAGTCACGTTAATCTCAACGTTACCATAGTTCTGAATTGATAGTTGCAGTGTGGATTCTCCACCAGGATTAACCAACAGCTGTCCCTCAACCTGAAGTTCAGGTTGTTGGGTTAGGCTACCAAAAATACCCTGAGAGTATGAATACAATAACCCGCCCAGCGCCAGCGTCACAGCCAGCACCAGGACAGTTCCCATTATTGATGATATACCTTTTCGCTTCACGCGTTATTGGTAGTCTTAAAGATGGGCCAGGGCGGGGAGAAAGTATTGAGCTACTATTAGCGCCATCGTTGATGACGATAACAGTAAAGGTATATGGATCATGGTGAACTTTGAGAACTTTGAGAAAACCAGGGACAACGCACTCGTATATATTATAGTAGTTGCCTTAATGTTCTCAATGTCTCCAATTCTACTCATTACACCCAACGTGAACCCGAGTAGAATTGGAGATAAGAAACAGAGAAACTCGAAGGTTCGTAGCTGTGAGCTCAGTCTTCTTAGGGCTAAGTTTATGGAAGATGCTACATCGTAAAGCTCACTTATCCATTCGTTCTCCCTATCCCCATTCATATCAAGTACTCTGAGGAGGTTCCAAGTGAAATTGAATGACACCGAGCTGGTTTCTGCCACGGGGACCTCCCCCAACTTACTTTTCACCTTAAAGTTTGGCATGACTTGATTTAGGTTCTTGGTCATTTCAGGTGAGAGCCTCGATATGGCATACCTGAGTCCGTATCCCACTCTCTGAAGCTCGCCCACCTCTTTCAATAAATCTGGAACCAATTCGTTAAGTCTGAGAGAGCGAGTATAGTTTTGATACCTCGGTATTGAGAGAACACATGCAGCTACCACCACCATGTAAACTCTTAGGAATAGCGGTAATGGTAAGAACAGTATGAGAAGAGACCCCAATGGGGAAAGGTTCCTCCACCCCATCTTACTTTCAATTACCTTAGGCTGTGTACTCTCCGCTATTAAAATGAGAACGGGAAGAGAGAGAAGCGGAAGGTAAGGCATGATGGAGTTAGGTCCTGAAAGTAAGGAGAACGCTATTAGCATGGCTGGGAGAAGAAGAAGTAGAGTGAAACTTATCTCCACTAGGTCACCAGCCCTTTCGGCGTACTGCTGGAACGACTCTCGCATACCATTTAACGACTCCTCCATGATCTTTCCCAAAACCTCGCTCTCGTCGCCCCTTCTAAGAGATGATAAATACCTGGAGAGCAGCCTGCCCAGTGAATCCCTACCGTGAATTTGCTCCCTTCTAGTAAGGGCTTCAAACGTCCCAGTTCGCATGACCTTAGAGTACCTTAATGTCAGATCGTATTCCCTGGTCAATTCCCTTAGTCCTCTGAACTCCCTGGTTTCCTTGAGTGACCTAAGTATCCCTTTACCAATTCTGGAGTTCATATATGCCAATATGGTGAAAAATGGAATCTGAATGGTGAGACGGCTACTTAACTCCGATGACCTAGCCCAAAGCTCAATTGGGATGTAGAAATATAGAAAAACAGAAAGGAAAAGAAGAGATAGAAAAAGTTTAGAGAAAATTGAAAGAATAACGGAAAGCGTGACAACCACAGGAATGAACAGAAGAATTCTGCCCTCCAATCTCCTCAATTTCCCTAGATCTTCCCCCAGGAGTTCTGCGTACCATTTTACCTTTGATTCAAGCAGTTCGGAGGACCTTAACCTCATTCCTTCTCCCCATTTCCTGCCTCAAATAACGTGAAACCGAAGTTTGATCCATTAGATTTCGTTGAACCATTGACGATATGATCTCCTCCCTAAAGGAGATTTCGTCCTCCACCTGGGCCACGGTCAAATTCATGTTTTTGGTTATCCATTTGAGTCTAGGGGAAACATTGGTTAAGGTGGAAACATCGGTTACTGACTCATCCATGACCTCAAGGAACTTCACTTTTCCATTGAATCTTGTCGCCTCATAGATTTTAGATAGTCTCCTTCCGTTATTATTGGTCATTACTGGCATGACCCACACATTCTGCAGGAATATGGTGGCCACTTCCTTGGGCAGAAGATCCAAGATTCTAGTTACCGCATCGGCGGGTCTAGCACCGTGAAATGTGGTCAGTGACCCATGTCCAGAGGCTGAGGCGTGAACGAGTGCCTCTATTTCCCTTCCTCTTACCTCCCCTATTACCAGGAAATCTGGCCTATACCGTAGGGCCAATCTGGCCAGCTCAGCTAGGGTAACCCTATATTGGTCACTGCTGTCTCTTGAAATGAGTCTGACCCAGTTATCAGTGGAAAGGTTGACCTCTGGTGTCTCCTCTATGGTAACTATCTTGAGCCTGCTGTCCAGAAGATTAAGAAGTCCGTTCAATAGGGTGGTCTTTCCGCTCCCCGTTGATCCCAGGATTATCATAAATGGTTTGAACTCCATGAGATACCACAGGTAGGCTACTTGGAGGGGAGTGACTGTACCCTCCTTTACCAGCCTTCCTATTGTCATGGGTTCCTGCGGAAACTTTCTCACGTCGAATGTTGTACCAGGAATTGAAATCTCTGAGGATATGGTGGCGCTTAGCCTATGCCCCTCGGGAAGTGAAATTTCAACGTAAGGTCTTGCCAACGACACGCTCCTGTCGACCCTGGCAGCTGCCCTCTGGATTAAACGTAATATTTCCATATCTTCAGAAAAAATTATATTGGTTCTCAATCTGCCCAGTCTCCAATGTCTCCTATGTATTACAGTCACAGGCCTTCCAGGTCCGGCACACTCCACTTCCTCTATGTCAGGATCAAGCATGGGAACGGTTATTTTACCGTAGAAGGTCTTGCTCCTTAGGTCATATACTATCTTCTCCACGGATTTGGGATCCTTGGATCTTTTCACCACAGCCCTAAGCAGTGCTTCCTCCACATCATTTACGTCAGACCTATATACCTCCTCCATTGACTCCTCTTCTATCTTAAGTTCCTCTTGGGTGAGGGAAGGTTCCTCCACTTGATATACTCCACCTTCCTCATCCTCAATTATTTTCACGGTGGCGCCGGCCACCTGATACTCTTCCAATACCTTTGGCTGCACGTAAATTTCTGCGACAAAAATATCTCAGAGGAGACCGTAACTTTCAAGCTCTCTAGCTAGAGCTCTCCCAGCCCTAACTGCTGTTAGGAGTGTCAATTCGTTGGGCAATTTAATTGTCCTCTCCCATATTAAACCCTGATCGAAGGCCCTAACCTTTACCCATGGAAAAATCGGATCCATTGGCACCTCAAGTTTCTTCCACCCTCTGGCGGAATTTAGACCGTGAACCACCTCCACTGGTTTCTCCGAGTCCACATGCACAATTAGAGATGTGCCGGTGGATTCCAGTTTTATCCCCTTCACCGGATCCCTCAATCCAACAATCAAATATTCCCTTCCATCCTTCTCTACTAGTTGAGGGCCCTCTGTGATCTCTGCACCAATTAGTTCAGAGTACTCCCCCACCTTGCCAAAAAACACGCCTATGTAGTCGACGGGCACTCTCGTCACCTTTGTCCAGACAAATCTTCCGTCAGACCACACCTCCCTCTCCTCCTCCATATTTCCCTTTCTGCTCTTTGTCCTCACGGACGGGACCTTAGGTCTGTCCACAATGACGGGAGTGAGAAGCCTGACCTCCCTCATTATTACTTTTCCCATCCTTAACAGCGTAAATCTTATGTCCGATTGTTTCAGGTCGAACTTCCTCCCCACTAAGGCAAATAATGTTTCCCCCTCACCCTTCAGCGTAATCTCTTTCCTTCCCCCATCCCCGTCTATTACCAAGGTACATCCCTTTCCTCCTGGTATTGAGTACGTTACCTTTCCCTCAATTAATGCATTTCCTTCCCCTTCCACACATTTCCCTTCTTTAGCCACCAGTAACCTAAGGTCACCTATTTCAAGCTTAGGAGAGGCCCCATCCAACCATATCTCCTCCCCGAAAGACCAAAAGGGATTAGAAACCACCACCTCTCCCTTTCCGCCCTCCAGCCACAACGGTTCTACCTCTAGAATGATATCTCGTCCCTCCTCTCTTCCAATTTCCAATAGGTCCCCTCTTATCTCCACCTGACCCATTCCTCCTCTTACTCTAACTTTAGCTCCCCTTCCCTCACCCATTTGTGACAGTATCTTGATCGGTTCATCTTCACCCTCCACCAAATCCAGTATGGCAACCTCTCCGTTCTTGGTGGTCACGAACGCCCTTCTGTCATCGACAGCGGATCTGTGGATCTGTTTCAATCTCACCAAGGAGTGCAATTCGAACAGATCAATCACAGTTGTCTCCTCCCCTGCCAGGATCGCGTAATTATTTCCACAACTGCATGAAAGGGGCATAGGGGATCTTCCCAATTCCCTCCATCCCCCCTTTAGGGGAAGCCTCACCGAACCGTCGCACCATATTAACGTTCTCTCCCCTTCTCCTAAGAGGAAGGTCTCACCTGTACAGACACCCAAAACCCTTCCTCCCTCTTCCCTTATGATACCTTCAATTTCCCTGAAGACTAAACCCTTCTCATTCCTTCCCAAAACATAACCTTCACCATCGAGATTGAAGACCTGTCCCCCTCTCCAGACCTCAGTGTATCCTTCTCTGGTTACGGAAACGTAGTCTCCTCTTATGGTGACCTTTCCTCCATCGGTTTCCCAGGTTCTTCCCTCTGAGAACGCAACCACCTTCTTCCCCGTCAAGACCGTTACCTTTCCATTTTCCATTAGGCCATCAAACCTTTCCCCTTTGAACTCAGGTCTATCCAGTAGCCTTATTTTTTCAATCTCCTCTCCCACTCTTACGAATTTAGTGTCATTTTCCTCATCCACTACACTTTCCTTACCCTCAGAGATGAGAATCAGCTTTTCCCCCCTCTGAAACAGCCAATCCCCTTTAGGAGATTCGTTGGGCCATAGATATAGTTCAGGCTGTCTCAACGCATTTGTCAATATTCTCAGCTTCCCCTCTCGCCACTCTAACCAATGATCCAGACCCTTGATGTCAACTCTTCCTAAGGAGAGGAACTTGGGAATTCTCACGAATTCCTTTCCTGATATATTAGATAGGGACTTCATCAAAAGTTCAGTCTGACAACGTACTCTCCAGGGCTTCTCTGAGGCCTTGTCTATCAACCCACACAACTGAGATCTTAAGCTGTCCGTTAAGGTATAGAAGTTTGGCCAATACTTCATTGCCCTTAACTATCTCACTTCCAGCTTCCATCTCAGACCTCGTTACCTCCCCGTCTGACAATAGAAGTCGTACCTTAACATCCTTGTTTTTTATTTTCAGGGCAGCGGTGGCCCTTGAGTTTACTAGCTCTCTCAGCCTTTCCAATACTTTGGACGCATCGATCTCCCATTCCTCCACCTTTAGATAGGAGGGAACGGACTTCGTCTGGTCCGTCGGAAACTCCTGTCCTATCAAAGATATACCTGAGACTATATGTTGTAATAAATGTCCTGGCTCCACATGGGGAGATTTCAGTAACCCAGATGCCTGGGTCCAGGAGACAATTACTGTAAGATACCTTTGAGAAAGGGAGAAAGCGATGTCGTACCTGTGGCCACCCTTCTTGTTCTCCTTCAAACTGTAGGTTATACCGTTTCCATCTATTGAGGGACCTAGGAGCTGATAGACGAAAAGGTCCTCGCTCGGTCTCAGATTGGAGGGATCATCTCTAGGGTACATAATTGCTAGCGATGAGCTGGACCCCAGAACTGAAAAGTGGGCCGTTGTGGATAGGGTCAAATGGGGAGAAGAAAGCATTGTCGTAATAAGTCCTCTGTTTCCAATGGGTATCCTATCTGACGCCGACATATGACCTCATCCAGAGCAAAGCTGTCAGTGCCACAAGGGACATGTCCAGCACCAGAGCTGGCGCAACTATTAGGTTGAATGGCAGAGGCTGTCCTAGCAGGGGTCCTCTCACACCATAGGCTATCGCAGCTAAAAGAAGGTTAACCACATATAGAAGGTAAATTAGAGGTATCAGTCTTCTCGTTCCGTTTATTATCTCGTACCCAGCGAATATGTAGAGGGCTGCAGCGAAACCAAAGTACTCAGAGTACTCGGCGAAAACGAAGGATGCCTTGCCCGTGACGCTTGCCGCAAAGGTCGCAGAGTTATACCCCACGAAGACGTGATAAGTAGCCCAAGCGAATGACAGTAGCCCAATTATTATTCTGATTACTTTTTCCCTATCCATTAGAATTCTCCTCACTATTTGTCTTTATAAATATTTGCCGACATTGTCCTTTCATGTGCAGGTCCTTTAAATTTGACGCTGAAGGATCTACCATTGCTAGAAGTTACCGATTTAGAAGAAAATAATGCAATGAAAGTATCATCTTATCTTTTTATTCCAATGGGTCCCATCCTTTAGGGTCTATCAAGAATTTTAATTAACTCTTATTTCCTTTAGGAGGTCAAGCCTCCCCGTGAGTAGGAAGCAGCTTCTCACCTTAGGCTTCGCCTTGTCCAGCGTGGCTCCCATGGGTATGGCATCTCTACACCAGGGTCTGCTGACCACGGCGGAAGCGATAGCTTTGACTTCTCTGATCGCCGTTTCAGTTTTCCTTCTTTTGAAGACCCAGTGGACTTCTGAAGGACTATATGGCTATGTGAGGAAAGTATCTCCTCTTGCGGGTAAAGTTCAATTGGCGAGCTGGATAGGTAGCTACTTTCTATACCTTTCCTACACTTTAGATTACATAACCTACTGGCTACTTAACTTAGAAGGATCTTACTTCTACCTGGCCACGTTAGGATTGGCAGCCATGGTCTTAGTTCTGATTCTGACAGACTATGATTACCATTCCCTCCTGGTTCTTGGAATAGGTCAGATCCTTCTGTCGCTTCCTTTGGGATGGAGATTTCATCCAGTTACCAATTTCTCTCCGCTTAACTTCTCCGCACCCCTTTCATCGGCCCTGTTGATAGTCTGCATAACGTTGATACCTTTCTCCAGACCTGCCAAACCCAGCTACGCTCTTTACTCCTTCCTGGTGGCCTCTGGATTAATGGTCTCCGGCTCCCTTTTTTTGCCTCCCTCCTACTTCACTCCACTTGGTTCCCTTTCTGCCCTGGCCCTAGTAATAGCGGAGTTCGTCTCCCTTAAGGGTCTATTTAAGGAGGGTCTCAAGTCAAGTCGTTGGTTCAGGCTTGTTCTATTGCTCTTCGTGGTAACCGTTTTAATCGGATTGCCCTTCCCCTCAACTTACTATCAGCTGACAATTGCCCCCTCGGTGACATTACTCTACTTCACCCTAACCATAACCTTTCTCACTTCCATTTTTCTTATAAGGAGAATAGTCCCATCCGTCGTTTTTCTGGGGGCGGGAGCGTTGGCCTTATATGGATTATATTCCACTTTGGTCTCATCTTCAACACTACAGTTATGGTTGGATATAGCTGCGCTGGTCGCTTCAACAGTAGTTCCTCTATCGATCAAACCAATTTTGGCAAAACTATTTAAAAGTTGAACCTATGCTCAGTTGATGAAACCAATACAGTTGGCAATACTGGCAGTAACAGTTTTAGTACTCCTAGTGTCAGGTGGGCTAATAGTCGCATCTGCTCTTTCTTCCCATTCAGCTCACACCACGTCAGGAAAAACCACGACCTCCACAACTTCAACCTCCACAACTTCAAGTGGCACATCCAACGGATCTACATCATCGAGCACAGGATCTTCTGGCAGTTCTGGAGGGTCCACAGGATCCAGCAGCTCAAGCGGAAGTTCAGGGTCATCAGGTGGTTCGGTATCCTGGGGTTAGAAACATATTTAATTTTTAATAACTCTTTATAAGGTTAGTTTTCTCATGACTCGGATTCTCATCCGATTCTGAGAGGATTTGAGGTAGAGTAGTTGTGTAGGCATTGCTTCCCTGAGATTTCAGAGGGTCCCTGATCGCTCTTTTATAAAGGGAATCCCACTCCTGCCTAGAAATGGGAGGGTTTCAGTATGTTGTATACTCGTTTGTCAAAGGGTTCATCAAGTCCATAGTGTCGTCACTTGTCAGGATAAACTATCTCCCCCTTCAGAACGTTATTCCGCTCCCACGAATTAAACGGATTGTGGTGAGTCAATAGATCTTGGCAGATAGGCTTGTTAATTTACCTAATCCTTGATGACACCATCGACACACTCTAGGCCATAACCCTCAAAGAAGGATGAAGTTTGCCCTCCCACATAGGGGAGCACAGAGATCTAGCATGCACTGCAATGCCTTCCTCCCCCTCAACCCCATCTCCTTGGTAAGCGGATCCTCGAGTTCCAAGGCCGAGGCAGACCTTCTCAGTTCCACTTTAACCTCCAGAGCCTTCCTTTGCTCAAGCCTGGTAGTTACCACTACCTTAATGGGAATAGGTAAGTCACCACATTTTGCTCTCCACATTGCACTTAAATCGCCTTCCTCTTCCTGAACCCTGGCGTCAGCGAGGGCTTCGTCTTGGGTTGGAATCCACCTCTCGTTTGTTAATATCCTCGCAAGGTAATAATGGGTTGAATGAGAGCTTGGTACGAGCAATCTCTTCCCATCCCTAAGTCTACTTAACGACATGCCTTTCGCAAACACTGCACCATTTGATAGAACACTGATCTCTCCCAGTTGAGGGAGAAGGGGCACTGGAACATAGGCCAAATCAACCTTATCTACGATGAATCTAACCTCCTCCTCCTTCACTCTTTTGGGTTGGACTGTCTTAACTTTGGCCCAAGGCCTCAGCTCCCTTTCCTCACTATATGCCAATTCCAATGAAAACAAGTTTCACTTTAGGTCTAAGAATTCTTCTGCTCCTGCTCACCTAACCTTAAATTTCCTACATCCCTGCTGAAGGATATGGGTGGAGGGAAGGTTCTCATATTGGGTGCTGGGTACGCTGGATTGAACGCCTTCTATTCCATTCCCAAAGGGACCCTTATTGCCGATTCACCATACTTCACCTTCTACACTGCTTACCTTAGGAATCTGCTCAAGCCCACCCCTTACCAGGCCCCTCTTCCCAAAGGGACCATTATGGGCGAAATAAAGGACTTTGACATGAAGGGAAGATGGGTAAAGTTGGATGGAATGAAGTTGGAGGGGGATTCCATGATATTGGCACTGGGATGTAGGAGACCCAAGATCACCCAAGTCCTGCAGGAGCTTAGGAATTCCTCCCACCCGTCCTTAAGGGCACAATACATCTATGATGAGTATATTGCCCTCCAGGCAGTTCTTTACTTAAGGTCCAGGGGGCTTTCCGCAAAGTATTGCGGTTCACCACTGTCCTGGCTAGGGAAAAGGGTTGAGGAGGCTGTATCCAATTCACTCCAAGAAATTGGAGTAAAGGTGAGCGAGTCCTGCGAGAAAGAACTTCCGGCACCAGAACCACATGAGTTAGTGGGGTCCTTCATGAGGCCCAAGGCAGACCTCTCAGTGGATCGTGATACTTACGTGGCTGGAGACCTGATTGAAGGCCCAAAACTAGGCGAACTAGCCATGAGAACAGGTGCGATCGCTGGGGCCAATGCCCTAGGTAAAGGACTTGCGCTGCGTCCGATCTTCATCAACATTCTAGATTTCGGTAAGTTCGGGGTGCACGTTAGAAGTAATGTACCGTGGGGTGGATCGTATCAGAGCGTTAAGAAGTCTCCATTGAGGACTCTCATGAAGAGGTTCATAGAGAGATATTATATCTGGAGGATTGGAAAAATGGGCCTCTTAGCTAAGCTCTAGGAGGCCCTGGTCACGTGCACATCCTTGACCAAAACGAACGGACTTAACGTTGGAGTTTCCACTTCCCACCATCTTATGGGATACCTCTGTTTAGATAGGACCTCCACATTCTCCATAATTCTTCTGATACTGTCCGCTATTCTCAACCTCTTAGCTACTCCAACCTCCTTTCCGTCCTTAAGTACCACTATTGCGTCCCTACCTACAGTGGAGAACGTACCTTCCACGTAGTTCTGCATCCTTGTATACCAGTTGTTATTGAACAGAAGGTTCCCGCCAGAGTGGAGCGACCCCTCATCTACGCTCCCAGCGCCCACTTCCAAGCTCCACGGCCGGGGGAAGATCCAACCAGCGTTACCCGTGCTTCCGCCTCCATTCCTCTCTCCCAACGTTCTATTGTAGAGGAGTGTAGAGAGGACTCCGTTGTTAACGATAGGTTTATTGTAGGTCTGTACGCCCTCATCATCGAACTCCCAAGTCCCAAAGTATTGAGACCTGGGCGAATCTGAGAGGGTGAAGGAGGATGACCCCACTTTACTTCCGATCTTACTGTCCATGAAGATGGAGTTTCCCAACTCAACCGCCATTGCGGAGGACATCCAGCCCACCACGTTCATCAAGTTCGAGAAAACCATGGGCGATAGGATCACGTTATACTTTCCATCGTCCACGTTAATCTGACCATCTATTTGAGAATAGTGGGAAGCTCTCTTCACTGCGTCATTTATGGAGTTAAGGTCTAGGGTGTTTCCAGACCAAGCCCAACTTCCGCTTCTCTCCCCGTGAAAGGCCCTGAAGTAGGCAGTGGTATAGGTACCTTCCTCCTCACCCTGGAATCCCCCTGAGGTGATCAGTTTCCTTTTGACGTACACCAGGTCCACGGCTCCTGCCGTCTCCACCTCGAACTTATTCATTAAGTTGGAAACTAGCTTGGAAGGATCCTTCAACGATTCCATTATGGAGCTGTCCACGGACTTCCTCAAGATCTTCCTATCATCCTTGGGAAACCTGACTGGGTAGGGGGTGACAGAGTAGGGCAACTTCCTCTTTGCCTCCTCCAATGCCTCCTCCACGCTCCCCCTACCTGTAGCAATGGCGGTCCTATCTCCTGAGGTCAGGATGACGCTGAAGCTTCTGGAGTCCCATCTTTGAGTTACGGTGACGGCACTGGAGGCGAACTTGATCATCAGTCTCTTGTACTGATACTCCAGTACACTGTAATGTTCCACACCGTCGAAGTTCATTGGGCCATCACCTTTATGGTCACGTTCCTTATTCTCATGTTGGGTCCACCGAACCACACCGGAACTCCCTGGGAGGGTTCCCCTTTCCCACAGGTTCCAGGGTAGAATGTTAATGAATCGTCAACCATGTCTATGGAGGAATATATCTCTCCCGTCGTTGATTCAAGGACGGGGAACTTCACCGGCTCACCTATTTCTCCGTCCTTTACCTCATAGGCCTCCAAACCAACGTACCGCTGCCCCCACCTTAAGTCGTCTATGTTCCACTCCATGTAGGACTTTAGGAATACGCCATTCCTTATTCCATCCAAGAGATCCTGGAACTTGGCTTTCCCCGGAAGAAAGAAGGTGTTGGACATCCTAATGAGAGGTTCCGACTCGTAGTCCATTGCCCTGGTGGAACCGTTACTTCTCACCCCCCACCTCGGGGCCGTTAGCCTACTATGGAGCATCTCCTCCACCTTACCTTCCCTAATCAGGAACTTCCTTCTGGCCTTTACACCCTCATCGTCTACCTGGAAGAACCCCATACTTCCCTCCAACGTGGGATCGTCAACTAGAGTGACTGTATCACTTCCCATCTTCTTCGAGATCCATTCCTGGCTCAGGTAGCTTTTGCCTGCCTGAGCTGCTTCCCTCCCAAGCACCCTATCTGCCTCGAATGGATGCCCTCCTGATTCATGGGCTATTATCCCAGCTATCATACCACTGACTATTACGTCCTTTCTTCCAGGGGATGGGGCCTTGCCTTTGGTTACAACGGAGTCCAAGGAGGAGATCCTATCCAGTATACGTTCCTTTACGTTCCATCCCTTCAATAGTTCAAATCCCCCAGAACCACCGAACTCCTCAAGGGATGCAGTGACGTATTTATCTCCATCCTTAAGGGTGAAGGAGTACCATATTCCTATTCTTGAAATTCTGGAGGTCATCCTTAAACCCAAGGAGTTCAGGCTTTCCTTCTCCTCCACTCCCTCCCAATAGCTTAACACCAGTCTCTCGAGCTTGGTGGAAAGTCTTAGGGCGAAGGCCTCTTCCTTTATTTCTCTCAGTAGGCTTAGCTTTTCCTCTAGGCTCACGTCGGATGGCCTTATCTTCTCCGAGGAAGAGAAAGATATCTTCCCCTCACCGCCTTCCAGGTCAATTCCCTCCTCCCAGCTCCTTCCCACTGGAGTGGATTCCAGCTCAGGGGGACTTGAGTCCCTGGAGTAGAACTCCATCTGACCTCCTCTATAGGTTCTCAGGGAGTATCCAGAGGAGGAGTCCTGTTCGTTACTTATGAGAATCCCGTTGAGCGTCGTTATCTGGGAACTGAAGGTCTTATGATACCTTAGCTCCGCATATTGGACACCACTTCCCTCCACCTTGAGAAGGTGCTCCTCTAATTTCTCAGACATGGTAATGGAAAACGCGTGGGGTGTAAAAAACTGCGTGGAAAGAAACCGAAAGATGCCCTTGTGATTACAGGAGATGGAATGATTGACTTCGTGGATTTGCTGTTTTAACTTCACTCTTGCAATTAGTCATCTAATCCTTTAATTGAAAAGAGAGTTAGCACATCTTTGTGGCTAAGCTAAGGACGTATGCTGTACTACAGACGTTGGCCTCGAGCCTAACTCAACCCTTCGTCAGCTTCCTGGCTGCAATATTGGGCGTGTTCGGAGTGGAGCTGGGCCTTGTGACCACAGCTAACACCTTCTTTTCTTCAATTGTACAGTTGGTTCTCACCAACTTCAGGACATCTCCCAGGAAGTTGGTTCTCTTGGCCGACACGGCAATCGGTATACTTTGGTTTGTAATGGTTGTCTTAGGTCTCAGTTCACCAATCTATTACGTGATCACCTATGTGGCAATAGCCTGCTTCTCAGGTGTGTCAAGCTTCGGATGGTTAATAATGTTGGAGAAATATAGCGTCGGGGACAGAGGAAGAAAGTTAGCCGAATATGGTTTCTACTCTTCGATTGGTGGACTTGTGGCCACGCTTGTCACTGGACTGACAGTGCAGAACAGTTACTCAGACTTTTCTCCATTCTTTATTGCCTCTGGGGCCCTATATCTTCTAAATGGAGCCTTGGCGTATAGATGGGAGGATGTGACGGAAACCAGGAAGTCCCAGATCTCCAAACCAAGAATGTGGAAGTTCCTAGGGATAACTGCAGCCTTCAACGCAACTTGGGCCTTCGCCTGGCCCCTGTTCCCTCTGGCACAAGTGTATGTATATCATATGGACGCCCTCGAGGTGGCCCTAACCTCTGTGCTGGCCGGGTCCTCCACCCTCATCTTACAGAGGAAAATTGGAGGACTTGTGGATAGAAGTAGGAAGAAGATGATGTTCCTGGGGAGATTGGGACTGACCACTTTCCCCCTGGCCTATGCCTTGGGGAACTCAGTATACGACATATACGCAGCTCAACTGATGTCAGGCTTCACAAACTCGGTTTCATCCACCGCATATTACTCATATCTCTTCGACAAGGTGGAGGACAAGAGGAGAGGTATAGCCATGTATAATGCCTTTGCCGGACTTGGGGCCCTAATTGGTGGAGTGTTGGGAGGCGCTTCGTCGCTGTTTTTAGCATCCTTAGGGCAGGATATGTCAATAAGGATTCTACTACTGGTAGCAGCGATCAGCAGGGCCACTGCCTCCACTTTCTATCTCTTCTTGGACGACGTGAAGGGACCAATCCCTCCTCCAAGGGCTGAGATGGTTGTTAGGCACCATTGAACTTTCCCATGAAAGATCATAGACGATCTCAACTTACATATCTATTTACAAGTAGATCATAGAACTCCTTTAATGTGGACAGGTCAACCCTATAAGATGCCGCAACTATGAAAGCGTTACCTCTAACTGAGACAATTGTGTAACCTCCGTTGGGAAATGTGTATAGCTTAACAATGTTGCCCAATAGCTGAATTTCAGTAACGTTAGACTCGTTTATTTGTGAAATGTAGTTAGACATGAACCTCTGTGCAGCTGATTGGTTCTGAAAGATCACAACGTACCCACTTAGCGTTGAGTTATCCCTTTGATATACTACACTTACACACTTTTCAGCATCCAGTCCGTCCAGGACGAACGGTCCACTGGATGTTTGGAACGTTGTTCTGTGAAAACCTGACAAGCTTTCCATAGCCGAGGATAGAACCATCAAGGAAATCACAATTACAAGTACTATCACCACCAAGCTAGGAAGAACGACCTTAAGTCTCACTTGTTCATGGAAGATCTCTGGGTTAAAGCTTTGGCTCTCCTAGTTCCTTTAATAGCTGGAAACATGAAATTCTCACATGAAGATCAGTACGCTTATGATCCCAGATCCCCCAATCTCCGATTCTGAAGAAATGATCCTCACCTCCCTAAGGAAGGTAAGGGATAGGGGAATAGGGAGGGTCATAGTGGCGGATAAGGTGGTCAAGGGGATAGTCTCCACAAGGGACCTAATTTCGTTCTTCGTCTCGAACTGCGCTGGGGGCTGCAGGGAGAGGGAAGTTTCCTCAATGGCCTCCATCAGAATATCCCAGGTCATGAGTAGAGATCCAATAACCGTTTCCCTCGATGATGACCTGATGGATGCCCTCAGCATAATGGTGGCCAGAAACTTCGGTTCACTTCCTGTGGCGGACAGGGAGAGGAGACCTCGGGGGCTTATTACGGAGAGGGAGCTTCTCCTGGCCTACAGGGACGTTCCTGAAGTGCTACATGTGTCAAACTTCATGTCTAAGAAGGTCAGTACGGTGGAGGAGCAAGAACCACTGATCGACGCAGCGGCCAGAATGGTTCGCCGTGGCTTCCGAAGACTTCCTGTGGTGAGGGAGGGGCAGGTAGTTGGAATGTTGACGGCGGCCGACGTGCTCAAGAAAATAACGGAGGCCCTGCTGAACGGCAATCCTGGAACGCTTCTTTCAGCTAAGGTGGCTGACACCATGAATCACAGGGTCATAGCGGTGGAACCGGACGCCACCCTGCAGGAGGTAGCCACCACCCTCGTCCAGAAAAAGATAGGATCCCTGTTAGTGATGGAGAGGGGTAATCTGGTGGGTATAATTACTGAGAGGGATCTGTTGTTGGCCCTCCACTACCTACTCTACTTAAAGGCTACAAGAGGGAAGATGGGAGTATGAAGAGATCAATAAGATCCGATTTGGCTCCGGCTCCAATAGGTCCCTATTCTCAGGCCATAGAGTCAGGAGGGATAATTTACGTTTCAGGGCAGATTCCAATAGATCCAAAAATCAATGAGTTAGTCAAGGGGGGAATAAGGGAACAGACAGAGAGGGTTATGGAAAATCTGAAGGCGGTATTAGCCCAGTCGGGAGCCTCCATGGAGGATGTGGTCATGACTTTCGTTTATTTGATAGACCTGAACGATTTCCAAGGATATAACGAAGTTTATGAGAAATATTTCAAGGAGCCACCTGCCAGGGTAACGGTGCAGGTCTCAGCTCTACCTCGCGGGGCAAGGGTGGAGCTGGCGGCCATAGCTCACAAGTCGTAGCTCATGTCCTCCAGCAACCTCCATACCCGCGGGCACCTGAGGTCACCAAGTTGATGGGACCCATGGTCCGTACATGTAGCCGCTATGGGTTTACCCTCAAGTAGGAGGACCTCAGCACCGTCGCCCTCCACTATTGTGTAGGCGACTCCTCTGAACACGGTGTTGTATTGCATGTCTTTGTCACCTTAGAGGATAATAATGCAGCCTTGATCTTTTAATCTTTTCCACTCCTCAGATTTTATGTCATGTCCGCCAACGCTATCCATGACTTTTGTCCTTGGTCCTCCCTTCTTTTTCCGTGTAGAATTGTCACATGAACCCATTGCTCTATACTTAGATTAATTTTTAATTTTCTGTAAGTAAAATGACCGAAAGCTTTGAGAAATTTTTATTATTGTAGGAATTGCCCTGGTTCTATGGCTTTGTTGAAGAAAGAGAAAGTCTATCATAGGGACATGGATCTGGATCAGTTGGCCAACTCCTTGGCCGAGAGATTGAAGTCCCAGGGGTGGCAGACCCAGGTGGCAAAAACGGATAACGGAGTTCTCCTTCAGGCAAGGAAGGCGGGTATACTTAGGGACATATTCGCCGCGGACAGGTCCCTCTCCATTCTCTTCTCTAAAACAAATGACGGTTTTAAGGTGACTATTGGTGTAGGTAAATGGCTCCAGCGCATAGGGATCACCCTGATTGAAGCCGTCCTAATCTCTGAACTTTTCCTTTTGGTGGACGTACCCGAAATGATTTGGAACGCCGAAGTCGAAAACAACGTGTTGAGGGAAATAGATGCAATGGTAGGTACAGACTAATCTTTTTTAGAAAAGAAGTCATCATGTATTCGTTGAGGCGGGAAGTCCTAATCCTTGCGCTGGCGTTTGGATTACCGGCCCTTTGCTCCAGCGCCAACAGCGTTGCGATACCACTCTTCTTTCTATCTAAGGGGCTATCACCCTTTCTGATCGGTGTCCTCTATTCGTTAGGTTACTTAATTAATTCCACCATGGTTTACTTTTTCTCAGCTGCCGGCGACGCGTGGGGAAGGAGAAAGTCGATCACTTCCCTCTCTCTTCTTTATGCGGTCCTTGTCGCCATATTCTACTATGCTAAAATTTACTATTTATTTCCTATTTTTTTCACCTTCGGTAAGGGAGGCACAATCACAGCACTGTTAGTGGAGAAAGCGGAGGACAGAACCAGGGCCTTCAGTGTCGCCTCAACCACTGCAATACTTCTTGGAGTAGCAGGTTACCTCATGACCGGTTTTCTCCCCTATTCTCTAGTTTTTCAATTGGAAATCTTAGTACTACTGGCTTCAGCGGCTCTCTTCGCCTCAATCAGAGAGGATTATAGGGGTACCGGAAGACTGGAGCTCGGAATACCCTCCATAGGAAAGGTTTCCAGATTCACCTTTCAATGGATAATAGGGTTCGGTGCTGGGCTAGTTTTGCCTTTGTTCTCCCTATGGTGGCATCTGAGGTATGATTTAAACAAGGAGATCATATCAATTATATCTATAATATCCTCCGTAGTGGTTGCGGGTATGTTACAATTGGCTCCCACAATTAGACAAAAGTTCGGTGGCGCCAGGTCCGTGGCAGTCATGTTTTCATTTCAGACACTAAGCACCGTCCTCATGCCTTTCTCACCTTTAGTCCCCATAGCGGTATCCCTCTATCTGATCAGGAATGTACTTTCTAATCTTACCAATCCAATAATTTTAACAATGCTTACAAGCTCCGTGAGTAAAGAGGAGATAGCTAGAGCAGACAGTTTCTTGGATACAATTAACTCTTACATAAGGGTAGCAGGTCCCTCAGTGTCAGGATACCTCTTCTCTGAGGGCAATCTTTATCTCTCCTTCGAGCTCCTGGGCATCATATATACCGCGTCACTTATGGTTTTCATTTACCTCTTTAGAAAAGAGATAGCGAAACCTTCCTAATATTGTTAATTGGAAAGTTAGCCCAAATTTAATATGGATTTTCTCAAAATCACTATATAATGTGGGAGAAACTTCCTTGCTATCATCTTGAGATACAAATAACTGAAATTCCGCTCAGTGAAATGTGAATTTATATTTCGTTCCGCTTGTCATCCTTATAAGGTGGAAAACGCATAGTAGACCATCAGAGAAACATGAAAACAACTCTACTCGGAATCGCCCTCCTCCTTCTGGGAGCGGGCGCGGGAGCAACAGCCGCAGGCGTAATGGGATACGGCCCACTGGCTTACATTTCTTTTCATATTCCGTCAGCCAGTGAGCAACAGGTAACCATAATCCCCACCTATCTAAACCTAGGAAACCTCAGTGCAGGACAGAAGGGTAATTATACAACTAACGCTACCATCACTTTAACACATTCAGGCAACTATTCGATCAATCTGCTGCATTCTGAACTCTTTGATAATCTATTCTCTAGCTTTACTATAATAGTATACATAGGTGACAATCAAGTTGTTCTATCACCGGAGGGGCTACATTCAGCAGTATTTTACCTAAGTAACGGAACATATAATATAAATATAGTACTTTACTACCAGGTAGCACAGCAACCTCAAGGTCCTTCCAATGTCACAAACTTGCCTTTCCTAATACTTCACCCTGTTGGACACGGCCATGACCACGATAATGGAGTAGGAAATCAACAGGGAAATGACGATAATCAGGGCGACGAGTCCAGCTAAAATGGGGGTGTAAATTGAAATCAACACTTCTGATTTTTTTCCTAATTGCTCTGGCGGCCAGTGGAGTATTGGCATTCGCACTCATTAGGACTTCTCCCCTTGGGGCCCAGTTGATACCAGGTACTTCACATACCTCGGCCCAGAGCTCCTATAGTTGGTCCTTCCCCTTCCAAGTTCAGCATAGTGGGTTCTACGTGATTAGTGCCTCTTGGAATAGCTCTGTCTTATCTCAAGTCCACATTTTGATTCTTTTCACAAGGGAGGGAGATGGAAAGACGGTGAGCTTGGATATCCATCATCTACATCAAGTAATTAGGTTGGATAGTGGTTACTATGAGGTGACAGTGTTTCTGAGTGCCAGAACAAATCTGAGCCCACAGGAGCTCCAGAACCAAGTGAATATTTCAATAACCTACATAGGTCACGACATGGGACATGAGGAAGAGGATCACTCAACTT
The DNA here is from genome assembly GCA_017857195.1 of Methanobacteriota archaeon. Classification (GTDB taxonomy): domain Archaea; phylum Thermoproteota; class Thermoprotei_A; order Sulfolobales; family Sulfolobaceae; genus Sulfodiicoccus. Next base: position 18,693 of record JAFMDM010000001.1, on the reverse strand, counting down.
ATTTTGTGGTCGGTTCAAATTGGATCTATGATAGAGGTCAGGGACCTAAGGAAGAGTTACGACGATTTTGAGGCCTTAAAGGGGCTAACCTTCTCATCCAACGCTCCTGTACTTACCATAGTGGGGAGGAACGGGGCTGGAAAGACCACTTTGATGCGCGTACTCTCCACTCAGCTCTCCCCCACCTCAGGCCTGGCCCTGGTGAATGGCTTCGATGTGGTGAAGGAAGCCAATAAGGTTAGAGCAATAGTATGCAGTATCCCACAGGAGGCAAAGCCGGCGGGTATGGCCAGTCCGCTGGAACATGTGGTCATGTACCTTACGGCCAGGGGGATGTCATTCAAGGAATCCTTCCAGTCCGCCAGGGCCAGCCTCAAGGAGGTCGGCCTTTGGGAGTTCAAGGATAAACCCTGCGATGAGCTGTCTGGAGGAATGAAGAGGAAGGTGTTTGTGGCCATGGCTCTGGCTTCAAATGCAGACGTAGTGTTCTTGGACGAGCCGACAACTGGGCTGGATCCGCTTTCGAGGATGGAGGTGTGGTCGGTGGTAAAGAATCTCAAGGCGCAGGTCGTACTTACCACACACTACATGGAGGAGGCCGAGGAGCTATCCAAGGAGATAGTTCTCATGCATCAGGGTAGAGTTGTGGCCACGGGCACGTCGTCAACTCTACTTAAGCCCCTAGAAGGCAAGGTGAGGGTGGAGGGCTTTGGAGACGGCTACAGGGTTGGTAGAACAACAATATCCTACCTAGATAGGGAAAAGGCAAAACAGCTGGTTGGCGATGGATACGTAATCAAGCCTATAAGCCTGGACGACCTTTTCGTTCTCTATGGGTTACAGGAGAACTAGGTTCATCGCCTCACTTGCTTGGTTCTACGGTTACTCGGCTCTTAAGAGAGGCCCTGTTTACGTCCTTTCATACATGGTCAGTCCCCTATCCCTCCTGTTTCTCATATACGTTATATCCAAGGGAGCCCTAATTCAATATGCGGTGCTTGGCGGATTGCTGGCCACAATTGTGGGAAACTCCCTAACGTCGATAGGGGACTTTGCGTTTCTTAGATTGGAAATAAAGCTACAGGATCTTGTGGTGGCCACCCAGGTCAACTCACTTGATTACCTCCTTGGACTAACTCTTGGTAACCTCATCTTCTCCGTTCCGGGCGTGGCAACATATGTTGCGTTGGGGGAGGTGTACCACATGTTCACGCTGTTGAACTCTCTTTGGACCCTTTTCTCAATATTATTGATCATGATATCGTCCTCCTCTTTATCCTTCCTCATAGCCAGCCTGCTTAAACACGTCAGATACGCATGGGGACTGGCGGGCTTCCTATCCGTTGCCTTCACCATCATACCACCCCTATACTATCCAGCCTCCGTGCTATCTCCCTCCCTCATATATCCACTTATGCTGGCTCCGTCAACTCCTGCTGCCTTAATACTTCAATCTCAGTTCGGCTTATGGAATGGCTCCTACATTACCCCACTGGTGGTCCTAGTGGTGGAGACCCTCGTTTATTCGGCCTTGGCCATAAAATTCTCTAGATGGAGAGAAAGTTAATGCGAGGTCTCCTGGGAGAACAATCCTACTCCTGTCCTCCTTCAAGAGCGAGGCTTTCCACGTTTACTCCTACACCTAAAGAGCATTTTTAACCTAAACCAACAATCTCTCTCTATGCAGCAAATAAATTGGGATGAAGTGAAGGAGGAATGGGTTTCCCCAAACATATCAAGAAGGCTAATTTATCTGAACAACGTGATGGTGGCTAAGCTTTTCTTGAGGAAGGGTACCTTCGTTCCAGAACATCACCATGAGAGCGAGCAAATCACCTGGGTTTTCAAGGGGGCCCTGGAGTTCCAAATTCAGGGAAGAAAGATAGTGGTAGGGGAGGGTCAGGTACTACCAATACCTTCCAACGTCCCCCATGCGGCAACTGCCATTGAGGACACTGAGGAGGTGGATATATTTAGTCCCATCCGTAGGGACTGGTTGGAGGGAAGGGATTCCTACCTCAGGGGGACATAGGGAATCTCCTTCTGAAGTCCTCCGCCAATTCATGGTAGGTGCGAAATTCCACACCGTCATGCCTCCTAAAGTACTCAATTAGCCTCTCATGCATTAGTAGGACGTCTCCCCTTCCACTGACGTCGGGATGTATTGTCAGGGGAAACACACCGTAGTCATACTCCCTATATAGGTATTCGAATTGTTCCCTCCAAATTTGTTCTATGTCGTGGGGGTTGGTGAAGCCGTAGCTGTTGGGTGAGGCCTTCACGAACATCATGGGTGGGAGGTCGTCGAGGTACCAGTTTGCGCTGAATTCAACCAGGTCAACCGGGGTACCCAGATTTGCCGGCTTCATCCATTCCTTGGCGGGCTTAGTGTAGTCCACCTTGGTCCAGCTCCTACCCACTCTGGCGTAGAAGGGAAGAAAGTCATTGTCCGCCATACTTCTGTCGTACCTGTAGCCATATTTGAGCAATAAGGGTACGGTATTCTGGGACATCTCCCACCACGGTGCAGTATGCCCTACAGGCGGTTTCCCCTGAAGCTCCTTGACCAATTCGTAGGATTTCTTCAGTACCTCTTCCTCCTGTTCTTGGGATAGTTTAACTGGGTTCTCATGAGAATAGCCGTGGGTTCCCACCTCGTGTTCTTCCTTCACCACTTCCTCCACCTGGGATCTGAATGTCTCAATTGAGTGACCGGGGATGAACCAGGTAGTTCTTATTCCATATTTCCTGAACAGTTTGAGTAACCTAGGTATGCCGACCTCACCTGCGAAGACCCCCCTGGATATGTCATGGGGAGAGTCCTGTCCTCCATAGGATCCTAACCAACCCGCGACGGCGTCAACATCAACCCCATAGGCCACGTATATCTCCTTTTTTGACAAGCTTCCCACCTCACGCGTTGAACTTTATCACGGGAATCTCAAGTTCGTCCTCCATTAATCCTCCGTGATGGCCTCTCAATGACTGATACTCTGGATCGTTGAGTTTAGGGGAGAAGAGGAACGCTGACTGATCCGTTGGTACAGCCACGTAGTCTGGAAGGTCGGTCGCTGGTCCCACTCCTCCGAAAAGCTCGGGAAAGCTATCCCTTTGGAAAACCTTAAGCTGTGGATACCTGGACTCAAGGTAAGCCCTTACGGGCTGTCTGGTCCTTAGGAAGAGGGCCCTTGAGTCTCCATAAGGGGGTACGTCCAGGTTGTTGAGTAACTCCGAGTCTTCATTTAGATTTACCTTCTTGGAGTCCACATGTCCATGGTCGGCTGTGACCAAGAACGTGTACTCTTTGTACCTTTCCGCCAGTCCTGCAGTTAATGAGAGCAACTCTGAGGCGGAAGATATGGCGGCCCAGGACAGGGGGCCATGTTTGTGGGAAAGAAAATCTACGTCCGAGATGTAGAGATAAACGAACTGATATTCCCTGATCTGGAGAACATAGTCCAAGGACTGAAATGCGTCCCAATGTCCTGAGTATCCCCTAACCTCAGCCCCCTTAAGCATGGCAGAATTGAAGCCACTTCCCTCTATTCCCCGCGGCAGTAAAGCTACGGCCTTGGCGCTTGCTTCCCCTAGATATGGCTTCGCCCCTGGAAAGAGAGATTCAAAGGGTCCAAGATCTTTCAGGGTATCCCTCTCCCCAAGGCCTGAGAAGGTATATTTCACGGGAATGACAGTGGATCCGACCCTCTTGGAAAAACAGGTGTAACCTAGCACCCCATGCTCTCCAGGGGTCTGGGCGGTGAATAGGGTGGTCAAAACAGTGGATGTTGTGGACGGAAATACAGTGGTGAACTTCTCCAATGAGGCTCCAGCTGGAGGTCTGAAGGATGATCTGGTCATGGTAGACCAACCCAATCCGTCCAATAAGACCAACACAAGTCTCCTCCCGCTCAACTCAAGGGGCTTACCGTTCCCTCTCTTCACTCCCAGGAAGTTGGCCACACCCTGGGCTACGGAATATATGTTCTTCCCTCCACGGTAGTCCGGTTTCAGCATGGAATATGGACCTATCTCCCCAATAAATCTCTGAGCTATATACTCTATTTAGGTTACGTACTCTAAAATGTCAGAATTTTTATATCCCTCACTGCATGACTATTCCTGTGAGAAAAGCATATTCTTCCTCAAGGAGGGGAATAGGTAGAACCTCTCTAGTTATCCTAATAGTAGTGATTATAATCATAGCAGGAGGAGGAAGTTACGCCTACTACGCCTCCCACACTGCAGTTGCAGCGAAACCGGTGACCCTCACAATCATGGTGGACAGTGGTAGTGAGACGCAACAGTATCTGTCCATCGTGGCCAACGACTTTCACGCACTTCATCCCAACGTGATCATAAACATAGAGCCTGTGGGCTTCAGCGACATGGTAACCCAGGCCTTAACGACCCTCAAGAACAAGGCGTCCCAACCGGCGATAATAATGTACTATCCTTCGCAGGCTCCGGATGAGGCGCCCTACCTCATGAACCTGGAGCAATTCATGAACGGGTCAGACCCCATAATCAATGGTTCGAATCTGATCACCTCTGAAATGCAGGCAGGCGGTTATTATTACGCGGCCAACGGATCCGTCATATCCATAGTAGGTGTACCCATACACAGCGTGTTTGGTTATGTTTTGGGATACCAAAAGAGCATATTTGAAAACTCCACCCTAGCACAACAGTTTCAGTCGGAGTATGGTTTCCCCTTCAGTCCACAGAATCTGACCTCCTGGACACAGCTCTACGATCTGGCATCATTCATAAATCAAACCCACGCGGCCGAGTACGCTCTACTCATTCCTGACAGTCCCCATCACGCAATAATAGACATGGCTGCGCCTCTGATAGCGTATTATGAACAACAGGATCACACTCCTGGCTATACCCCGGCACCGCCAGGCTTCTACTCCTATTTTGCTTACATCAACGGACAATGGACCACAACTTTCAATAGCAGCGCGGGAGTTCAGGCACTTCAAATATGGAAGAAACTGGTCCAATTTGAACCGTCTCCCACCGTTCAGCCAATAGGTTACGATCAACAGGAGCACTTCCCGCTCACGGGAGACTACGCCATGTTCATAGCCTGGACCAGCTTCATTCCTATTTACGAGAACTCCTCCGTATCCAAAATAGCTGGAAACTTAGGAATAGCCCTTCTGCCCGGACAGACCACGGGGTTGGCCCCGACTTTCCTAGGAATTAATCCATATGGCCCCGATCCCAAGGTGGCAGCCCAATTCATAGCGTTCGCCCTATCTGACCAGGAGTACGAGAAGGGAATAGAACAATTGGGATACGTTCCAAGCACCTATACTGGGATAGCGGAGGCAACCCACAACCCTAACCTCTCATGGCTCTCACCTTTCCTGACATTCTTGAAGACCGCTGAGATACCCCCTAGGCTGGCCGCCGTTGTACCGAGGATATCAACATTCTCTGCGACCCTCATTCCAGAGTTCAACCAGCAGGTGTACAACTATCTCATAGGTCAGAACACAGATGCCATGGCCGTACTAAATACGGCCGCAAGGGAGTGGATGACTTATATAGAGCAACAACAGGTGGTACTCTGACGAGTGTCAGGATAGATAGGTGGACCGCAGCCCTGGCGTTGCCGGCACTAGTGTATTTCCTGGTGTTCACCGTCTATCCAATAATAGGGAACATTATACTTACTTTTCAAAGGGAGACTCAAAGCGGTGCCTTAGTGTGGGCTGGGATTTCAAACTACCTAGACCTCACCACTGATCCCTTCATTGGTAAGGTCATCACAAACACCCTCATATACATGATAACTGTTCCTCTCATAGACCTAGCCCTAGCCATGCCTTTAGCGTCCATCCTGAAGAGGATAGACTCCAAGGTGCTTCTTCTCCTCTTCATGATTCCATCGTTCATTCCGTTTGTCACCGCAGCCGTGGCCTGGGAACTCTCATTGAATCCTTTCTACGGTCCAGTCTACTACTTCGCGAGGATAAATTGGTTCACCAGTATTTGGATGATAGTGATAATGGACGTCTGGGAGAGTTTGCCCTTGGCAACGCTCATAATATATGCAGGATTGAAATCCATACCCAAGGAAGTGGAGGAGGCCTCCAGCGTCGATGGCCTGGTGGGAATGAGGAAGTTCATGCAGGTGGATCTCCCATACTCTTCACCTAACATCCTTACCGCTCTGGTATTAACGCTCATATTCGCCGCGTTCACCTTCGATCCAATATTCGTGACTGAGGGACAGATGCCACCCATGACCGCAGTGGACTTGGCTTACTACTCCTATCAGCAGTTCTTCGGTGGTATAATTGGATACGCGGCCGTGTTAATCCTAATCATGAGCGGCCTCTCCACAGTCCTCGCTTATCTCTTCGTAAGGGCAATGTTAAGTGGGGAGCCAAGGAGATCGAGGTGGCAGAGGATAGGCTCCAAGTTTCCAAATAGGTCATCGCCAAGGTGGATGGTTGGAGTTGTCCTTGTGATTTACGCTGCCTTCCTTCTCTTCCCCATAGGCTGGATCCTCTTGGAGTCCATTAAGCCTTCAGCTCAAGTTTTCAATATACCTCCAGTGATTCTGACTCTTACGCCGACCCTTCAACACTACGTCAACGCATTCACTCAGGGGCTACCGTACCTTATATCAAGCCTTGCGGTTGGCGCGGGTGTACTCCTCATTACTGTCCTGCTTGGTGCACCTGCAGCATATGCCATGGCCAGACACGGCTTTGGCGGCAGGACGTTCCTTACCTTCATCCTCTTTCTCTACTCCCTTCCAGCCATCATCTTTATGCTCCCCATATATCAGATAATGAACGCAATCGGGTTGGTCAACACGTGGTGGGCCCTGATCCTTTCTTATCCTGTCTTCGTGTTACCGGTTGTGATATGGATATGCTATAATTTCTACAGGAACTTCCCCGCTCACGTTGATGAAGCCGCCCAAGTGGATGGAATGAACACCTTCTCAGCGTTCTTCAGGATGATTCTTCCCTCCAGCTTAGACGTAGTGGCCATAGCTGCACTCTACTCCTTCCTAATATCGTGGGGAGCCCTAATATTCCCACTGGTGTTGACATACTCTCCCTTCAACATGACTTTTCCTCCCTTCGGGGCCCAAACCTTCTCCATATTTATTGGGGCCACTTTGGGCCACGAATCAGTTCACTACGGCGAGCTGGCGGCCTCCTCTATCGTAAGCCTAATTCCAGCTATCGCCCTACTTTACTTCATGAGGAATAGATTGGACAAGATGTATAGGGTAGGAGGATTCAAGGGATGAGCTCAGTTTTAACTTTCTCGAACGTGGTTAAACGTTTCGGTAAAACCACTGTACTACAGGTTGAACGTTTAGACTTCCAGAAATCCACCTACAACGTTATTCTGGGACCCTCTGGGGCGGGGAAGACTACTCTCCTCAGGGTGACAGCTGGACTTGAAAGGGTAGATGAGGGAAAGATCCTGTTGGACGGTGAGGACGTAACCGCGCGTCCCCCTTGGAGTAGACACATTGGACTGGTGTTTCAGAACTACGCCCTCTATCCTCACCTTAACGTTTTCGATAACGTAGCTGTGCCCTTAACGGTGAAGGGACTTCCCAGGGCTGAGATAGAGAGGAAAGTGGAGGAGGTGGCCCGCATACTGGGTATAGGGGAGTTACTCTCAAAGCATCCAAGGCAGCTGTCTGGAGGACAACAGCAACGAGTTGCGCTGGCCAGGGCCATAGTTAAGGAACCGAAGATCCTTCTATTGGACGAGCCGCTCTCCAACCTGGACGCTAAACTTAGGGTTGAGCTGAGGTCATATCTGAAGTCGCTCCAGAGGAAATTGGGTATTACCGTCCTCCACGTCACTCACGATCAATCTGAAGCAATGGCGATCGCGGACGAAATGGTGGTGATGAATAATGGAAGGGTGGAACAGAAAGGCTCACCACAGGAGGTCTATCGTAGCCCTAGGACATTGTTTGTGGCCGGATTCGTGGGGTCAATAAACACATTGCCCTCCAAGGATTCACAGCTCCTAGTCTTCAGGCCCGAGGACGCAGAGGTAGTGGATACATGCGACGACTGCATCAAGGGGACCATAACCGCTATGGAGTACCAGGGCGTTAACACCATCCTGCACATAAAGGTGGGTGACGCAACCATAAAGGTGCTAGACCAATCCGGCATGGAGCGTAAGGAGGGTCAGGAGACTTGGATCAGGCTGAAGAGGGTCATGAGGTTCTCAAGAGACGAAACCATAATACGTGACCCTGAGACCGCTCGGGGAACCAAATCACCCTAATCCTCATTTGGAAACTCTTTTATTTTTGTCAAACTAATTTTTAATGATGTCACTTGGCAGGAAAGAAAGTGTATGACCTAAGTGTAACCCTCAGCCCCCACATGCCGGTGTGGCCAACCCATCCCACCGTGGAAATAGTGCCCACTGGAATAGTAAGTAGAGACGGATATAGCATTGAGACGCTCTCCTTCTCCACCCACACTGGGACCCATATAGACGCACCTTATCATTTCGATGAGAGGGGGGCAACGGTTGATGGGTTGGATCTCTCCACCCTTGTAAACAATGGCTATTGTCTCACCCCTAGGTTGAGGGGAAAGGAGATAACGGCGGAATCCCTGAAGGCACTGTGGAAAGAGGAGTACGACGGTTCCACTATCCTCTTCAACACTGGCTGGAGCAAGAAGAGGGCGTTCACAAGGGAATTTCTCTACGAATTTCCTGGGCTCACACTTGACGCTGCCCAGTTCCTCCTAGATCATAAGGTTAGACTGATCGGAATAGACACGCTCAGCATAGAACCCTACGAACATAAGGACTTTCACGTTCATAAACTATTGTTGGGCGCCGGTGCAGCCATCATAGAGGACCTTTACGGCCTCGAGCAGCTTCAGGAAGGAAAGAGGTATACCATCGTGGCTCTTCCCTTGAAAATAAAAGGTGCGAGCGGTAGTTCAGCGAGGGTCGTGGCCATAGAGGAATAGGAATGAGGGTAAATAACATAGACCTTGATGCCATCCTTCAGGCCAAACGTAAGGCTGAGGGCGAGGGTGGAATAAGAGTAGAGAAACACCTGACTGGGGAATTCAGGTTTGAGGGAAGTCCCATGTTCGTTGGTGAAATTAAGTCAGAACACTCAACGTTCATAGTAACTGCCGATGAACCCAAGCTCTTGGGAGGACAGGGAATTCACGTCAGTCCGTTAAGCTATGTACTATTTGGCGTAATGTCCTGCTACGCATCCACATTGGCCATACAGTGTGCCTTGGACGGAGTGACGTTGAGCAAATTGAAGGTAACAGGCCACCTATACTATGACGTAGGTCCGGTTGTGGTGGAGTCTGATGCCCCTATCATAAAGAAGCTTGTACTTGAGGTTGACGCTGACAAAGACATTAGGGAACAAATAAGGAAGGCCGAGAGAAAATGCCCAGCCCTCTACGCCATAAGGAACCCCATTGAGGTCGAGACAAGACAGGCTCAGTAGAATGCCTGTCTTAGTCTCCTAATACCCTCCTTTATCTTGTCCTCTGAGGGGTAGGTGAAGTTCAGCCTCGCTGCATCGTATCGTGGATCTGAGACGTACAACGCATCTCCTGGAAGGTAAAGCACTGACCTCTTTACCGCTTCCTTCAGCGATTCCCTGGTGTTCACTCCCTTGAAGAAGGAGAAGACGAACATACCGCTCTCGGGTTTCACGAAGTCAGTCCTATCACCGAAGGAGTCCCTAAGCTCGTCAACCATGGCGTTCCTCTTGGAAGTGTAGACCCTTTTTATGTTGTTCAGATTGTTTTCTATGACCCTCCCCCTCAGGGCATAGGCCGCTACGTATTGTGAGAGGGTGTTGGTGTTAAGATCTATAACTTGCTTCACGTTAGATACCGCATTTACGAGCTCCTTGTCTCCTATCATCCAACCAAGCCTGAGCCCTGGGGCCAATACCTTACTCATGGTTGACATATAGATAACTTGGTTGTTCCTATCCATTGCCTTGAGTGGCCTAGGAGACTTACCCTCATAGTTTATCATCCCGTAGGGATCGTCCTCCACCACAGGTAGTCCGTACCTTTCCGCCACCTCCAAGAGGTGTCTCTTTGTCTCCTCTGTCATTGACGCTCCGGTAGGATTCTGTGCGTTAGGCATGACGTATATGAGCTTTCTCCTTTTCGGTTCTACCTCCTTTATCTTTCGCTCCAATACGTTGACATCCAACTGACCAGAGGGCATTGGTGCCCCCACGGGGACGGCCTCAAAGGCCTTGAATAAACTCACCGCAACATAATATGTTGGATTCTCCGTGAAAACCACATCCCCAGGTCTGAAGATCGACATGGCCAGTGCAAATAGGGCCTCCTGGGAACCAGATGTTACAAGAAGCTGATCTTCCTTTGCCTCGACACCCAGGTTCCGGGACAGGAAAGAGATTATCTCCCTCTTGAATTCAGGTACCCCAGTGGCTGGAGAATATTGTAAAGCCGCCGCATAGTTTTCCTTCAGTACCCTCTCAGCTATATCCCTCAGTGGTTCGCTCGGGAAAACAGCAGGGTCAGGAAGCCCTCCTGCTAAATTAATGACGTCCGGCTTCACCGTGTAAGCGAGAATGTTGTTTAGGTCTGGGTTCTCGACCCTCTTGGGAACGTCAGTCAGCAATTCCTGTGGATTCATAAGCATACTAACTTTTCCATAATATAAGCGTGAAACCCAGTTCTCCTTCGATTCTCTCAAAAAAGCTTATATCCAAGTTAATGAATGTTCTCTATATGATTATAACAATTAAAAAAGATATAGAACAGCAGGAGAGATTTTTGCTCCCTTTTAGTGAGGTTATTTAGTATGGCAGAGGAAAGAAAGGGAGGTTTTAGGAAGGAGATAGGATTCTGGTCAGTTGTTTTTTTGGCCACAGGTGCCATTCTGGGACCGGCGGTGGCCTTCACGCCAGTGAGCGTGTTGGCGGTTGGAGGCCCGGCAGGCATATTGGGCTGGATAGTCGCCCTATTCATGATTCTTCCAGTTGCCTTGGTTTACGTGGAGTTGGGCACCGCCTGGCCCAAGGCTGGAGGGGTGGGTTATTATCCGTACAAGAGTAACGGACCCCTTGTGGGAGTGCTTAACGGATGGGGCGCCTATATAGGCTACACCCTGGCCTCAGCGTCCATAATTATCGCCCTAGTTCAGTACCTCAGCTACTTCATTCCATCCCTTTACTCCAGTACGACTCAAACCCTTACTCCCTTGGGAATAGGCGTAACCGGAGTAGGTATAATATTAGTTTACTTAATAAATATATTAAGAATAAAACGATTAGCAGAAATAAACAATGGATTAACTATCTTAACAATAGGACTGCTGGCCCTCCTCATCGTGGCTCTAGGGGTACATGTGAGGGTGTCCTCCCTCAACGATCCTGCCTGGGGAGGTTTCCTTCCATTTGGGATAACCGGTGTGTTTCTAGCCACCTCGGCCACAATATATGGGTACGGAGGATTCAGGCAACCAGTGGACTACGCAGAGGAACTCAAGGATCCTGGAAAGTCCGTACCCAGAGCCATACTTATCACCCTAATTCTTGTGTTCATAATTTATATACTGGAGAGCTTCGTATTTGCGGGAACCATAAATTGGTCGGCCTTGGGATTGAAGGAAGGTGATTGGTCGGGCTTAAACAGCTTAGCCTTTCCTTACGTTTCTGCGTCTGACGCCCTAGGTCTCGTAAGTGTGGGTATAGCCGCGTTGGTGTTGGCGGTCATCGCCTCATTCAAGGACGGTGTGATATACTTTGGTGGAGCGTCAAGGGTAGCATACGCTCTCTCCAAGTATGATAACGCGTTTCCCAGGTTCCTAACGAGGATGAGCGGTAAGGGAATACCCATAGCGGCCACCACGCTTTCGTTGATTGTGTCCCTCATTTTCCTCGGGCTTTTCCCCTCCTTCTCCTCAATATTTAGCCTGGTGGTGGACGGCCTTCTCTTCGCTTACGCTCCCGGGGCGGTCAGTTTAGCCGTGCTCAGGAAGACTAATCCCAACGTTCAACGTCCGTATAGGTTGCCAGCTTACAAGGTACTTTCACCAATTGCTTTTGTCGTCTCAGGGTTAATCATATTCTGGTCAGGCTGGCAGACAACGTCAATACTCTTGACGACTGTATTTCTAGGTTTAGCCTTCCTCGTGTTCTACGCGAGGTACAAGGGACTGACCTGGGCTGAGATGAAGTACGGCCTGTGGTTGCCAGTATATATGCTGGCCATATTGGCCATATCCTACAGTAGTAGCTCCTACTTCGGTGGAAAAGGTTACCTGCCTTTTCCCTGGGATAACGTGATCTTCGTGGCGATAACCTTGGGCTTTTACTATTGGGGCTACTGGAGCGGAGTGACACTCATAAGGAAGAGAGGAGAGTACTAGTCACCCTTTTTACCTAGCCAACTTTCCTTTTCTTGAGACAAATGAGAGCTATTTCCAGGATGGCCCTGGCCACCATAATAGTGGTGGTAGTAATAGTGGCAGCTGTCGCCTCGTTCGCGTACCTTCTTAACTCCTCCTCGAAGGTGGTGACATTAAATTTCGTTTACTTCAGCGGAAACCTATGCACCTTCCTCCAGTACGCAGCTCAACAGTTCGATAATCAGCATCCCGGCGTCAAGATCAATGTAATAGGAGAACCCTTTAGCGAGTATATAGATAAGCAGCTCACAGTGCTACAAGCTCATTCCTCTCAATACGATCTGGTGGGCTTCACCTCCACATCGGCTCAATCCGTTTCTCCCTATCTATTACCTCTAAACAATAGTTTCAACTTCTCCGACCTACTTCAGGCGCAGGAATTCTTTGGAGGTGTGATTTATAATTCGACCACAGGTGAGCAGGAGAACATAGGTGTAGCCCTGACCACCGCGGTATACCTCATGATATATAACAAATCCATATTCGACAATCAAACGCTCGCATCAGAGTTCCAGCAGCAGTACCACGTCAATTTCTCACCTCTAACATGGCAGAATTGGACCGACGTAATCTATGCGGATCAATTCCTGACCTCTCATCACATCACGAAGTACGGCTTCCTCATAGACGACCACGAGTCCCATGGCATAATTGATGCCTACCCGGCGGTTTACTATTGGTATTACTCCAGGGACGCTAACCTCACAGGAGGGAACCCGAACGGTATAGCAGGGTACAATATAATGTTCACAGGTTACGTTCCAAAGGGTTTCAACTATCCTCTGCCAAGCTTCAATTCCAGCGCAGGAGTGGAGGCGTTGGAGACATACGCAAAACTAGTGAGTTACGAGCCCTCACCACTTCAACTTCAGGTGGACTATGACAACATCATCACCCTCTATGAGGAGGGAGTTTCTCCAGGTGCCTTCGTCTTCTCCACTCAAATTGCCCACTTCCCATCCAATGTTTCCTCGGTAACTGGAGTAGCTCCACTGCCAGGAGGATACATGGAAACTGGAACCGACTTTCTAGGAATAAGCAAGTTCTCTCATCATAAGGCGTTGGCCTTGGAGTTCCTCCAGTTCCTGCTGTCAAAGCAAATGCAGGAGGTGCTATACTATAAGTTCCACGACTTCCCCGTTCTAAGATCAGTTTACACGGACATCCTGTCCAACTCCTCCTTGACTCAGTCCCAGAGGCAGGAGCTGCAGACCATATACCAATACGCCCAAGTTGCCTATGCGAATCCGCCTAACATACCGCCCACTTATTCCTATTTAATTCCGACCTTTAACGGACAGGTTTACAACTATCTGACAGGACAGAACACCAACGCCACCCAAGTACTTCAATCGGCGGCCGAATCCTGGGTTAAGTACCTAGGGTGAGCAGGTGAGGTACTCCCTCCCCTACCTCGTTTACATTTTTATTTTGGGTCTTGTCCCCTTCATCTGGACCTTCTTAATAGGTTTAAATCCCTCGGGCATCTCACAGGCAGTGAAGGGGCTACCTGTTGGCTTGGTGATGTATAACACCATAATCTTCTCAGTGGTTACGGCCCTGGCCTCTTCTGGTTTAGGGTTACTCCTGGCAATTTCCGCTGATGCCCTTGAGGGGAGGGTGACCTCGGCCCTGGTGATGCTTCCCTACTCCATACCGTTCACCTCATCAGCCCTCATATGGGGGATAAGCCTGTACGGGGGTTATGGATGGTTCACATACCTCTTGGGACTTAAGTTCGACCCCTTGAACTTGGCGTCCACAGCCATCTGGGGGATTACGCTGGTTGGAGTATGGAGCACCGTTCCTCTTCCCTTCCTTATAATGTATTCTGCACTAAGGTCCGTTCCCAAGGAGATGAGGGAGGCGGCCAAGGTCATGGGTCTCAGTCTCTCCAGATACTACGGAGAGATAGCCCTCCCCTATGTGGGGAAGGCCTTCCTGGTCGCCCTCCTCCTCTCCTTCACTCTATCGGTTGGCAACTTCGACTTGCCTTTCATCCTCACGGGAGGAGGACCTGGATTCTCCTCTACAACTCTTCCATTAATAGTATATGAGCAAATGAGCCTCCTGAACAACCTCAGTGGAGGCGCATTCTACGCGGGCTTGTTGTCATTACTGGCACTCATTCCAGCACTGTTGCTCACCAGGATTGTGAGATCCAAGAGGGCAATCCTACCCTCCTTAAAGGTGAAGATGCCCGATACGTTGTTCAAGCCCCTGTTGGGAGTAGTAACAGCCCTAGTATTGCTCTTCTTGGTGTTCCCCGTTTACTGGATGTTCCTTGTCGCCTTCAGGAAAGCGACATTGGATTTCAGGGCACCGCCGGTTCTGGCACCAGTTGGATTGACCTCGTCATATTTCGTTCAATCACTCATACAGTCCACACCTTACATGATATCCAGCATTATAGTATCGGTGTTGGCAGCCCTCTTCTCAGTTATGTTGGCTTCTCCAGCGGCCTATGAGGTTTCAGTTGGGAGGAGAAGATGGATATTGCCACTATCAATATTCCTCTACGCAATGCCGGTCACTTCGTTCGCCGTCCCCATATACATAATCATGTATAATGCGGGGCTAGTGAATACATTCTGGTCACTGGTGCTGTCCATACCCATATTCACCGCGACCTTCGCCGTCTGGACCCTCACAAATTCCTTCGCCGATCTCCCACGATCCTACTCTGAGGCAGCAGAGGTCTTCAATATAAAGAATGAGTTCTTCAGGCTGATTGTACCACTCACCGGTCCTGCCCTAATCTCCACGTTTGTGTTGACCTTCATATTCTCCTGGCACGCCCTGTTCTTTCCCCTCATACTCACGGATACTCCGTTGTCATTAACCTTCCCTCCCCAGGGTGCCGAAACCGTCACAATATTCGCCCTAAACGCCCTGGGTGACAAATACGTGAACTGGGGCCAGCTAGGCTCGGCGGCCCTGGTGACAGCCCTACCCGTTATCATCATAAATTACATAGCTGTGTATAGAATAAGTAAGGGATTGAGGGAGGGCGGAGTTAAGTTTACCTAATTGATAATATAACGTTATATACTGCGTCTATAAATTTTTTCCTCTCCTCCCAAAGGGCCATATGTGAGGTCTCCTGGAATATTACCATTTGAGATCCCCTTATACCTGAATGTATTACCTCAGCCACGGCTGGAGTTACCTCATCATATTTACCAACTGTTATGAGGGTGGGTACACCTATCTCTCCCAACCTATGGGTCACGTCCCAATCCCTTATGGTTCCGGTTATTGTGAACTCATTTGGGCCGTTCATTATACTGTAAGTCCTTCTTTCTTTGGTATAGTCTAAAGTCCTCTTGACGGGTTCTGGCATCTCATCCATCCTAAGGAGGTGTCTCCTGTAAAACTCCTCTGTGGCCCTTAAGTAGTCGGGGTGATCATACTCACCCCTTTCTCCATGTTCCTGAATGGCCCTTCTGTATTGCTCTGGAAGTTCACGAATTAATCTCTCCATCTCCCTCACTGTTAAGGGTACGCTGGAAAGTCCGCTTGAGATTATGAGTCCCTTGAGGTTCCTTTGATACTTAAGTGCGTATGCTATGGCGAGGGCACCGCCATAAGAATGGCCTAGGAGGAACACCTTCCTGTCTCCAAAAAAGGCCTTCCGGACTCCCTCGACCTCCTCCACCCCGTAGTCAATTGTGTAGTAACTCTCATCTGGGGGATCGCTCGACCTGCCACATCCAAATTGATCGTATAGAAGAACCTGTACGCCCCTCTCTGAAAGGTCAGCGAGAGGCTCCAGATAGTCCAGGGAACCTCCAGGACCACCGTGAAGTCCAATTAGCTTTACATCTCCATCCCCGTAAAGACGATAATAGATCTTTAGTCCGTTAATTTCGACGAAGCCGTCCTTCATTTCGCTCATTGTGACCACCTTAGGACAGTCTTTATTTCGCCCTTTGACTTCGCCTTCAACACCTCGGGGGCCTCCTCTGGTCTCACCTCAGAGGTTATCATCAACTTTAGGGCCTCTGGGAACCTATCATGCCACACTGAAAGGTAGGTAACTCCCCTCTGGAAGTGTTCCTTTGACGCATTTACACTCCCGACCATAACAACGTTCCTCTCAACCAACTCAGTTATCACGTCAGCTGAAAGTTCTTCCCTCTCTCCAGAGGTGGTACCAAATAGGATCACCGCTCCATTGTTTTTGAGCTTAGGAAGAAGCCTAAGTAAGGTGGAAGGGGATCCAGCAGTGTCAACAACTAGGTCAGCTGGGGGAACACCATCGTCCAACTTCAGGAACTTGACACCTATCTGTTCCGTGATCTTAGATTCCACCTCACTGGGATCCCTTCTATTTAGTACAATTACCCTGAATCCCTCTGTGGAGAGGGCCATTGAGAAGAGCAGTCCTATTGGACCAGAACCAATGACCAGGGCAGTCCGGCAGTTGTAGGTGGAGTCCTCACAGGTCCAAAGCGTCCTCCTCTGAAGGAACCAGAGCTGATCCAGGGCCTTGACCACGTTAGATAGCGGTTCGGTGAGGACCCCAATTTCCTTCAGTTGGGGAGGTACCTTCACCATATACATCTCCTGATCCAAGAAGAACTCCCTCATGAAGCCGTCATGTCCCCTTATACCGGCCTCCACGAAGTTTCCCGTTTCACAGAAGTCCTGTCTTCCGATCTTACAGTTCAGACAGACGCCGCATCCTCTCCTCACCACCGGGACAACGATGTCTCCCTTTGAGAGCTCCACTCCCCCTCCGATCGCCTCCACTTCTCCTATGGACTCGTGCCCCAGAACCAGCTGTTCCCTCTTCAGAGGAGGCCTGGCGAACTTCAGTCTACCGTTAACTATGCCCCTGTCCGTGCCACATATGCCTGTGAGTAAAGTCCTAACCAACACCTCGCCCTTGTCAGGTTGAGGAGGAGACTCGGTCTCAACAAGTTCTGTTCCTTCCTTGGGTGGTCTAACAACAATCGACTTCAAACTAAGACCCTGTGGATAGTAAAGGGTGAGCTAATATTCCTTTCAGGCGTGACTGTTTAGATTGAAGCTTGCATCCATTTTCTCCTCCTGGATGGGCTCCTGTGCCAGAAAATATCTCCGGTCCACCAAACTACTAACGTTTCTTAGCTGTGAAATTCCTTCAAAAGGCCACAAACTTTCCAATCTCTTTAAAAGGTGTTCTGGAGATTAACCTCTATGTTAGACAAACAGATCATTCAAAGGATAGTGGAAAGTTCCATGGCGGTGGAGAGGGAAGTGATCTCCATAAGGAGGGAGATTCATAGACACCCGGAGCTTTCATACCAGGAGAAACGCACATCCGAGCTTGTTTCCTCTAAGCTGAGGTCCCTAGGGCTTGAGGTGAGAACCGGAGTGGGAGGTACGGGGGTTGTGGGATTGTTAAGAGGAAAGGGCGAAGGAAAGGTGGTGGGCCTTAGGGCGGACATGGATGCCCTACCGGTCTCTGAGATGACCGACCTTCCCTTCAAGTCCGAGGTACCGGGAGTCATGCATGCATGCGGTCACGACGCTCACACCGCCATCCTTTTGGGGGTAGCTGAGGTTCTGTCAATGAACGCTGACCTGCTTAAGGGATCCGTGAAGTTCCTCTTCCAACCCGCGGAGGAGGATGGTGGTAGAGGAGGTGCCCTTCCCATGATAGAGGACGGTGCCCTAGAGGATCCCCACGTTGATCATGTCTTTGGGCTCCACATCGTGTCAGACTGCCCCTCTGGAGTGATCTGCTATAGGCCTGGGCCAGTAATGGCCGCTCCCGACTCATTTAAGATCATCGTTAAGGGTAGAGGAGGACACGGCTCAAGGCCTGACGACACGGTGGACCCCATATGGATAGGTTCCCAAATAGTGAGCACCCTCTACGGACTCAGAAGCAGAGTGGTACCTCAGACTAAGCCCCTTGTCATTTCGGTCTGTAGTTTCCACTCAGGTACCAAGGATAACATAATACCAGATCAAGCTGTACTAGAGGGAACAATAAGGACACTTGACGAGGACTTGAGATCAATGGTGAAGACTAAGGTGGCCGAGATGGTTAATTCCCTGTGTAGTTCAATGGGTGCCCAATGTCACGTGAGTTTCATGGCCGATGCCTACCCGGTGACAGTAAATGATCCCATTGTCACGGAGAAGGCAGCTTCCCTACTCAAGGAGGCCGGATTTAAGTTATTGGAGATAGAGCCTGTAATGGGCGGTGAGGACGTCTCGAGGTTCCTACAAAGGGCTCCAGGCACCTAT
>JAFMDM010000040.1 GCA_017857195.1 Methanobacteriota archaeon | reverse complement strand
CGTCTTCCCAAGGAACGAAATAGCTACTGCTCAGGGCATCCTTAGCGGCGCAATAGGAATAGGTCCAGCCCTTGGGCTCCTAATTGGAGCTTACGTGGTACAGGATTTAGGTTGGCAATGGGCATTTCATAGCGCCTTTCTTCTATCCTTGGCTCTCTTCCTGGTTTCCCTGAGGTTGTTGAAGGAGAGCGGTGTGAGGACCAAGGAGAACGTTGACTACGTTGGAGCAGGATTACTAATGACTAGCATGGCGTCTCTGTTGGTTTACCTAAGCGATGGTCCATCTGTAGGTTGGGCAACCCCAAGCCAAATAACCCTACTCATACTATCCATGATTACGTTTGGGGTCTTTCTACCTTACGAGTCAAGGGCCAAACAACCCCTCATAAGGTTGGACCTCCTCAAAATAAGGAACGTAATGGTGGCCAACGTAGCTGGACTAATATCTGGGATATCCATGTTCCTCATGTTCTTAGGACTCACCTATTATGAACAACTGCCTCCACCATTCGGGCTTGGCCTGGACATAATATCCACAGGCCTGTTGATGGCCCCCGTCTCCGTAACCATGATAGTGGTGGGTCCCTTCGTGGGGAAATTGGTGTCTAGGATGGGACCTAAACCAGTGCTCACAGCTGGTACACTTTTCGGCATCCTTGGATTTTTCCTCTTCCTGGTGAATAGGACAACGAGCTTAGACCTAGTCCTGGACTCAATATTTGCTGCCATGGGTTTAATATTTGTAATTGTCCCTCTGGTTAACATGGTGGCCACTTCACTGCCAGCTGAATCCATGACCACAGGACTAGGAATGAATACGTTAATCAGAACTTTGGGAAGCTCAGCTGGGCCTGTTTTGGCAACCGTTATCATGGACTCCTACCAGAGCCCCTACGTCCTTATGGTAGGAGGGAAGGTGTTTGGTGTGTCCTTCTTCCCCTCTTCCACCGCCTTCAATTACATTTTCTTGGTTGGCATAATCTCGTTGATTATGGTACTAATAATCAACGCCTGGACTAAGAACTATACTTTTGCATCAAGAGAAGTGCAGAGTACCAAGACAGAGCAGGTTCCAGCGGCCCTTCCATCACAGGCGTTGACTGAGAGTGAAGTACGGAAAATCCCATCACAAGAAAATTACGACCAAGTCAAATGATTTTTCTATAATAACGGATTTTAATTTATTACTTATGTTGTTTCTATTTTAGCTTAAGAGTGTGTGAATAGTCAAGGATTAGATAAATTAATAGATGCTTATCTGTCGAGATATGTTAACCCGCCACAACCTCATTAATTCGTGGCAGTCAGATAATGTCCTCAAGTGAAAGAATAATTTATCCTAACAAGTGACGATCTGCTTTAGGACTTCCTTGCCTTTATATACCTAACCTTACCTCCCTCCCTGATTTCCTCCACATATCCCAATCTAACTAACTTTCTAATTCTCCTATATGCAGTGGTGCGAGGCATCCCAGTTGTCTCCGAAATCTTGGCTAACGTGTCAGCTCCCTCTACCACAGCCTTCAGTACCAATGTGTCCCTGGGGTCAAGCTCATCGTAGGAGGTCTCCTTTACCTGGGTCCTCCCGAACAGCAGGTAAGCCAAGTACCCAGTTATCCCTACACTCACCCCAAGCGAAGGCACTAAGTATAACTCAGGATTAATTGGTGCAGCCTCCAACTCATAGGTTAGAGCAGCCTCATTTCCATAGAACTCTAGGTACGTTCCGCTTGAGTTTACCATAAACCCCTTAATGTCGTCACTTACGAACTTCAGTTGAACGTTGGACGGAAGGACTACAAAGATTTGGGCCTGGAAAGGTTCGGTAATTGTTACATTAGGATATGGGAGATGTCCTGTAAAACTGATGTAATGTTCACCGGGGGAGGGGAAGAGTAAGGAGCCGTTTGGTAGAATGGTGAACGTGGAGTTTGAAGCTATTGACGTGGAGTTTGGGAAAGGAAGGAAAACTAGTTTGGATTGAGTTATTATTGTCACGTGGCCGTTGTAACTAACATACATCGTATCCGTCAGAGCTACACTACTGAACGTTAGTACCAGCACTATGGTCAAGCCCAGCAGCCTCATCGTCGCTTTCGAGGAATTATTTTGGGTTAAAAAAGGTCTGATCACAGGCCTCCGGCGAGCCATGCGTAGGCGAAAGTAATTGAAGCAATGATCAGCAGCAGTACGGTTCCCCCCAACAGATAGTCCCTCACCCTGTATCCCGCCGCATTGTACACAGCGATGTTGGCTTGATGAGAGAAGGGTAGTATGAAGGTGGAGGAACAGGCCATCGCCAACACTGTGAAGGCTATGAGCGGATGTTGGAATGATAGGGCGACAGGACCAAGGATTACGGCAGAAGCCACATTGTTAACTACGTTAGCTATTAACACCCCCATGAGGAAAAGTACCACCAAGGACCCACCCACGAGTGCCGTGAGTTGAGGACTTATGGACGTTATGGCCTCCCCCAACGACAAATAGGAACCCACGAAGAACACAATCGGCCAATCTACGTACTCATACACCTTACGCCCCTTGGAGGCCACTACTGTTAGAGCCACCGCGGCAATGAGGAATGAAACGGCGACGTTAAGTCCTATTAGACTAAGGGTCACTCCCGCTCCTAGGGCGGCTAAAGAAGCTACTGCAGTCCTCCTATCGAAAAGTTTGGGTGCCCTCTTAGTTAGGGGGACAAGGACCATGTCCCCCGACAGTCTGGCCACGTCCTCCTCCTTTCCCGCCACCAACAAAACGGAACCGGGCTGGAAAGTTGAACTGGACAGCCTGTACACCGCACCTCTCACCGAAGTACCCAAAACGTAGACGTTGTAGCTCTCTGCCAACCTGAGCTCCCCCAGCGTCCTTCCCAACAACCTAGAATTGGAGGGAACCAACAACTCAAAGATGGGTAAACCCTGAGGAACCTCCACCGACGGGGATAGCTTCACCCCCTTTATTGAGGTAATTATGGGCAACTTCTCAGGTGAAACCCTGAGTACTAGAATGTCACCAGATGAAATGTAACTTCTAAATAATCTTGGTACGCCCACAACGTGGTCTACCCTCACCCCCAGTTCCCTCTCCAACTGGGAAAGACTCTTGCCCACCAATTCACTGTCCTTTTCCACGCCCACTTCAAGGAGGTACTCTCCCACCTTCACGTCCTCTAAGTTCGTCTGTGTCAAGTTTGGCATTAACCTCGATACCACCAATACGACTGCGGCCACTCCGGCCAACATCTCCGCGATCCCTACGGGGGCAAACTGAAAGAACGCCAATCCTGTGTGGAACCTCTGGATCCAGAACTGGTCCAGCACCACGTTAGGGGAAGTGCCAATTATGGTGTACCTCCCCCCAAGTATGGCAGTGTATGAGAGTGGAATCAGATACTTTGACCTGGGTTTCCCCAGCTTAGAAGAAATGTAAACAACTAGAGGCTTAGAAGAAATGTAAACAACTAGAGGAAGGAAGCTCAAGGTCAGCGCTACGTCGCTTACGAAGCCCGACACCGCGGCCGTTATCAACAGAATTAAGGCCATGGCAAAGGTCTCATTCCTCACCCTTGAGGTGACGTACTCTCCAAGAACTTCAAGTATCCCAGACTCCCCCAAGAAACCGCTGACTATCATCACGCCCACCAACAAAAGTACTGAGGTGGAGCCGAAGTTCTCCAGAGCGTTGAGTGGGCTCACCAGGCCGGAGAGAATCAGGGCAAGCATGGTGAGCAGTCCGACTACGTCATATCTGACTCTCCTGGAAATCAGTAGAGCTACCGAGACGACCAGTATTGGTAGCACCAACAGCAAGGTGTCACCTCACTTCAGTGGTATTGTAAAAGATTCTTGAAATTGTGGGAAAAGTTTAAAACTATGTATAGTGACCACATGGTTAGTTATGAATAGAAAGGCCCTCTCAGAGGTTATAGGATTTCTTATTCTGCTAATTGTCATGCTTGGTGTTCTGATCCCGTTCTCTTACTTACTTCTTTCTACGCCCTCAGTGCAGGAACAGGCCCAACAATCGGCTCAGGGGTTAACTTTGGCTAAGCAGTTGGAACAGAACGAGGTGCAGAATCAGATGCTGATTTATCTAAATAGTATAAATAACTACCTTGTAATTGCTTTTACTTCGCCTGGTGGCTACTATTTGGATCCGGCTTTGAACATAACCAATCTTCTATACATCTATACTGGTCAGTCAGCAACGGTGAAGCAGGTAAATGTTGGAAGTCAAGGTGGAAGTCAAGTCAATCAAGGACCCGTTGTTTACGTAGATGGGCAGGAGTATAGGGCTGGATATGCTAGTGGAAATGTGTATGGTGTATACTTGCCCTCTCAAACCCCAGTGATTGTACTTAACATAGGACAGGGACAAGGGCCCGTCCTTATGACTACGTCAAGGGGGAACGAGTTCCTGGTAAATCCTAACCAATTTGTGGCTGGCGAGGTGATCCAACTTTCTCAATTGAGCGAAAATACATTGGCAGTACGGTCCTCCACCCCTCTTTTGGCCTTTACTTTCAATACAACTCCTAATGTCAGTGCGATCTATGGCAATTCAGGAGATCCCAATTCAGGAGATCCCAATTCAGGAGATCCCAATTCAGGATCTCTTAATGTAACAGTAGTTCTTGAGAACTTCAAAATAATAGATTTCTCTAACCTTAGTATAAAGGTGTTACGTTATAATTACGTTATGTTTGTGGGGATAAATGCTACAACTGATAATCCTGATAGTCAGGTTTTATATAGTCAGGTTTTATCTACCATTGGAAGCAGCCCTCTCTCCTTTAGTGTACCAGCCGGGGGCTATAATATAACAAACCTTTCCATTAAAAGTTCATTTAATGTTAATCTTGAACATAATGATAATAATGCTACAGTATTGCTTACCATTTATTTTGAGATTGAATATGGCAATTCCTACGTAACATTTTATACTTACTCGATATCTAACACAACACCAATAACTTACCAATAACATGAGGTAATATAAATGGAGGCACCAGTAACGGCAATAATTCTTCTGGTGGCCGTGGTAGTAATAGGTGTCGCGGCCTTTGGTCTCACCTCCGCTGTTGTGGGTTATCAACAGTCCCTTGTCCAGCAACAACATGAGGCGGATCAACTTTCAGCTGAGGTCGAGCTTCTGGCCGGCCCATTGATACATCACGGAAACGGCTATAACATTACAGTTCTACCTTACTTCTTCTCTCAGCAATATCCCTCCACCGTTTACCTTATTGTGGGTACAACAAACCTTTCCCCCTCGGCCTTACCCTTCCTGGATCCGTCTCAAATTTCTCCTTTCTCACAAGTCTATCAAAATGGAAAAAGTATTACTAATGATCAACTTGCTTATAAGCTACTGTCTTCTATCTATACTGTGTCAGGGCATCAGCTGAACTCAGGGCCTATTAAGGCTTACGTCGATTCACCTAGCTCACCTATTTCTCAGGGAATTCCAATTACTTTTCAATTCAACTCCATAGGTAAGTTCGTGGTCATCTGGGTAGTGGCGCAGCTTGGTTCAAACTATTACATGATCGGGTCATATGCTGAATCCAATTCCATCCTCATACAGGTGAGCTAAATGAACTCCATCACTGTCTTAATAATAGTCCTGGTCACGGCAGCGATGGCCATATCAGCAGTATCCTTCTCAGGTAGTTTGTTGGGTGTAACTTCCGCCATCACTGCTTCCCTACAGGAGGCACAATCTCAATCATACTACGTGAAACTTGTCTCCACTCCCTCAGTCCTATCTGAGCAGCTACAGACCTTTTACGTTTCTATTACATTTAATGTTCCGTCCAGTGAATATGTGATATTTCAGTTTGTTCCAAACGATCAACTTCAGTCCCCAGCGATGAATTTAGCGGAAACCTTAACCCTCAACCAGCTGGGCGTAAACAGTACGGAGCAACAGAACCTTGGTATATATTCTGTTCAATTGCCTCAAATTTACGGATTGTCGGGGCAAATACTTAACGTAAATCCTGAGCACGCTTACCTTGTTAAACCATACACCACTCTAAGCCTTTCTCTAAATGGTACGGTAATTTCGCAACTCCACATAAATATCCACAAGGAATCCCTCTTGGTGTGGATAGTCTCAAAGATAAACGGGAATTACTATGCTTTAAAGTATTATTATTATTCGTTAATTGGTGATGTGATAGTACCTGGCTACGGTTCCCCCTTAATAATAACCACATCTGCCGTTGGTCCAGGAGTTCAGTCTCAAGGAACTAATACAGGAGGATCAGGAAGTACTCAAGGAGGTTCCATAAGACCCCCCTTTATTGCCGTAGGATTTCCTCCTTTCTCCAGTTTCCTAACTGGTTATCTTTCCGATAACGACTATGCAGGGACTCTGAATGAGGTCACACCACCTGTTCAAAACGCCATGACACTTTCCACTTACGCTTACCCTACCGACCAGATCTATCCTATTACTTTGGATTCGAGTGGACTTGTGAATTTGTCCCATAACATATATCTCTCAAAATCTGCTCCGGAAGGTGGTTACATAGTTTGGGTAGGAGATGCCGGTATCTTAGTAGGTCAGGGTAGTTTAGTAATACAAAATTCAAAATCATCCACTTCTAATTATACCTTCGCTTTCACGATCCAGTTATCAAATGGAAGCTGGGTGACTGTGGTAGATCCAAATTCAGTTCCAACATCTGTTAATTTTGTTGCTGGAGTGTACAATCCATCAACCGGGTTCCTGGGACTCTACTTGAATGGCACTATGGTAGCTGGAGGGATAACTCAGATACACATTCCTCTATCCAGTAGCATGTCTTACATAGACATTGGCAGTGTATCCTCATCCAATAATTTCCTAACCCGAATCATTGGACTTCCAGGTCTATCTGGTGCGGCAGGATCTCAACAATATTCATTCAATGGATGGATAGCAATGACCTTGCTATATAGCCAGGCTCTCTCTTCGGCCCAAATATCTCAACTATATGAGGGCTACCTGCCCTCGGTTAACAATTTAATTATAATGTGGACAGGAAATAACCTACATTACAATGCAAGTTTGCTCAAAGGAAATAGTGGGCCACCTCAACAACTTCAGCCAGGTTTGCTCAAAGGAAATGGTGGGCCACCTCAACAACTTCAGCCAGAGATTCCTAATATGGTAAACCCCAATCAGTACTCACTATATTGGGGTTCTGGGGCTGCCTCTCCAACTAACTTCCAATCTCCCATTCCCATAATATGGGGAGGAACTGTGCCCGTTATTATTTCAGGATATAATGGCGATAACATTACTATCGCTTTTTCAGGTTACCTTGATCCTGCGGTTGATGGTAACACTACTTTCTATTTAGGCTTGGCCCTAAACTATCCCTATCAAATAAATGGCGGGCCCAACGTGGCTCAGCTAAAATATGATCCAGAGTACGTGCAGCTATACATCAATGGGAAAATGATTGTCTCCAAGTATTATGATGGTACAGGATCCTACTCCACACAATTTACCTATGATCTAACATCTCCTGCTAACGTTACCATTATTTTCTCCTTTATTAATGACGGTAATAATGTTATGCTTGATCTTCAATGGCAGCCACCAGGTGCTACCTTCAGTCCCATCCCACTAACTCAATGGACTCCATTCTAGCATTTTTAACTTATTGGGATTTGGTGCCATCCCCTCCGTCAGGATGGATTTCTATAGAAAAATTTTTAGGTGTTAATAATTCCAACTAGACCTCGGCTGATAGTCATGCGTAGCCCATTGGATTCAACTGTGGATATGAAATTTTCGTAAGCCCTGTCAGGCATGAAGGAAAGGGTTCGAGAACCCCGCTCCTTCTGTGAGTGAAGGATAGAGCTTGTTCAAAAAGCAGGAAATGCTTACAGAAGATGCTCAGCCAGAGCCGACATTTACAAAGTTAGAGCTTATCCATATCTATAGGATATTCCCTTCTCAGGCCATTTGAAAGCTATTGCGCCGTAAGGGCAGGCAACAAGCGCAGCTCCGCACTCTAGGCATCTCTCGTAATGGGCTACTATTGTGCCGTCTGGCTGAGCCTCATATGTACCAGCAGGGCAGACAGCAATGCAGGGCTTACTCTCACATGACCTGCATATCTCCACATTTACCCTTATGTGCGACTCGCCGACCTCATACTTATTGAGGCCTAATCTCTTCAGTAGATTCATGTGAACCATAGTAGATCCCTCGCCAATGATGTAAGGCCCAATCCCTCCTTTCTTAATCTTTCTTGGGCCACCTTGAGTAGTCTCCTATCACCAACTGAGAACATGGAGTCCAAAACGTCACATATAACTTGTGGGTAAACTTCGTAAAACCTAGGGTTAGATAAACCCTTAAAGGACTTCCAGGCCGCCTTAATATCCCTCATTACGAAGGAGTCCTCCAACTGACTTTGATAGATGTCGGTCCTAGTGAAATTGTTCATTTCCCTTAACTTAGCGGCCACTTGACCTGCAATGGTTCCCGACCCTATGGCTAAGTCCATTCCCCTTATCACAAAACCGTCACTAATCAGCATTCCAGCCGCATCGCCAACCACCATGAGATTTGGTGCGTAAAGGGGAGGCAGTCCTCTATACCCCATGTAGGGGATCAGGTGGGCTGAGTACTCTAGGACCTCGCCTTCAATACCAAGGGATTCCCTGTAATCTTCAATTAGTTCACTTGTCTTTACCAACTTCTCCTGTACCGACTCAACCTTCACTGTAAATCCTATTGAGACCGATTCCCTGTTGGTGTAGAGGAATCCACCGCCCTTAAGGCCTGCCGTCAGTCCCAACACCACCTTTGCCTCCCCCTCGTCCTCAGGTAACTCTGGCTTAGTTGCCACCACTTCCTTCACGCCTACCATGAACTGCTCTGGTGTAAGCCTCCTTATGCCCAGATATCTGGAGGTCGGAGCTGTAACACCATCTGCCTCGATCACCAAGGGGACCTTGAACTCACCCCTGTTTGTCTCAACGGTGATTCCACCCCCTTCCCTTCTTGCCCCCGTGACCTGTGTGTCGAAGGAAGTTAGAACCCCAGCCGCCTCAGCCTCGTGGGACAACCAGTCGTCCAGCTTTGCCCTCAACACCGAGAAGCTATCCCTATTTCTCTTCTGAAATGTGAAGGTCACCCTCCTGTCTCCACAGCGCACCTCGTAGGTCTCCCTAGTAATGGGTCTCTCCAGGGGGGCCCTCTCAAGTGCGTCCGGTATTAGCTTCAGGAGGGAGTGGACGTATATTCTTCCTCCCGAGACGTTCTTGGAGCCTGAGTATGCGCCTCTCTCCAACAAAACAACTGAAAGTCCTTCCTTGGCCGCAGAGATGGCCGCCGAAAGCCCTCCCAGTCCACCTCCCACCACTGCTACGTCGGCGTCGAAGCTCATCCCTTCAGCCTCTTCACCATCTCTTGGCAGAACTCGACCGTATCAGCAACGACCAGATAGTCGCAGTTCTCTGCTATTGGTGCGTTCTTATCCTTGTTTACGGCCACCACCAACCCTGAGTCCTTCATTCCCGCCAGGTGTTGCGGTTGACCTGAAATTCCCAGGGCCAGGTAGAGCTTCGGTTTCACCTTGGTTCCCGATAGTCCAACCTGCCTGTCCTCTGGGAGCCATCCCATCTCAGCCGTCACAGGCCTACTTCCCGCCAATGCGGCTCCAATGGCGTCAGCCAATTCCTGCGCATATTTAACGTTCTCCTTCGATCCCATCCCTCTTCCTACCGAGACAATTATCTTAGCGGAGCCCAGGTCCACAGTCCCCTTACCCTCCCTTCTCTCAACCACTCTCACTCTACCCTTACCTTCCTGTCTGATAACTTGAGTCTGCATTTCCTTGGGTGAGGAGTCACCTTTCCCCACCGTTATCACAGCTGGTTTGGAGAGGGTTAACGTAGCTAAGGCCACTCCGCTGTATCCTATTCTCTTCACCACGAACCTATCTCCCTGGGATTTTAGGTCAACGACTGAGGGCGCGTATGCGGCCCTGAGCCTGGCAGCCACCCTCGCAGCCACCGTCTTATCCCTCTTGGTATCCCCTCCTATAACAAGGGTGGGAGACTCCTTGGACACTATATCCACGACCACATCCTCGTCGAAGTCAGTGACGTAGAGCTTGTTTGTGAACTTTAGCTCCTGTTTCGCAACTCCCGCTATCTCCTCTCCCAGCGATTGGGCCAGGGCCGCAGCCGATTTGAAGTTCTCCCCGTCCTCAGAGAACACAACTATCATAGTGCCCCCTCCTTTCTGAGCGCTTCAATTAGTTTCTGCACTACTTCCTCAGTCTTCCCCTCCAACACTATCCTTTTCCTCTGGACAAGGTATGGTTCCACGCTGTCCAAGGAGGCCATGGGGGAGGATTTGAACTCCTTTGTCCTCACTGGCTTCTTTGAAGACTCCATTATTTGTCTCAAGGTGGGTATCCTTGGCGAATTTATCTCTCCAGTTACAGTGACCACCGTGGGTAGCTCGGTCTCCACAATTTCCACCACCGGTGTAAGCGACCTTTCCGCCCTTATCACCTTGCCGTCCAACTTGATCGACTTGGCGAAAGTTATGACCGGCACTCCCCAGAACTCTGCTACCATGGGCCCCAATCCCGATGTTGAGCCGTCGGTCGTGGTCTCACCGAACAAAACCAGGTCTGGATTCATGGACCTGACCTCCTCAGCAATGGCCGTGGCAGTGCCCAGAACGTCGGTGTATTGGGTTGAAATTGCCACAACCTCGTCCACACCCATGGACAGGGCCTCCCTGATGGTCTTCCTATCGGTGTTCCCAACCGTCACTCCTATGGCCTTCCCCCCAGTGGACTCCTTTATTCTAACCGCCTCCTCTATTGCGTTCTTGTCGTAGGTGCTTATCTTAACCGCAACGTTCATGTCAAGTTTCCCAGAGGAGACCTTAATGAGGGTCTCGTCGGGTAC
This sequence comes from Methanobacteriota archaeon, assembly GCA_017857195.1. Lineage (GTDB taxonomy): Archaea > Thermoproteota > Thermoprotei_A > Sulfolobales > Sulfolobaceae > Sulfodiicoccus. The sequence goes on along the minus strand of JAFMDM010000040.1, from coordinate 897 downwards.
CACCTTAAAACCAACAACTACGTTCAATCCTACCTCAACCCTAACTAACCTAGGATGGATTAAAAGATCTGCTAACAATTATCGATTAAAGGGATCGTTCATCATCTTTCAGGGCCTGCGTGGCTATCTCATCCACTAGGACCTGGCGTGCCAGCTCAGGCCTGATTCTAACGCTGTTAGATCCCTGTGTCAGGTATATTTCCTCTCCCCTCCTTGAGACGTTCACCGTAGCTCCAGGTCTAAGGCCCATCTTATCCAACTCCCTCAGGATCCATTCCTCCTCCCTAATTATGGCCTTGACCTTGTAATTTCCTTCCTTGGCCTCCGTAAGAGTTACACCGGACATTTTAGCCCTGCCTGCGATCGGGTGTCCGTGAGGGCAGGTGGGAGGTCTGCCCAGTATCTGATCAATCCTATCCAACACGTCCTCAGGCCATATGTGTTCCAACCTATGTGCGAGGTCGTGGGACCTCACCCAGTCCACACCGATTATATCGGTGAGGAGCCTCTCTGACAATCTATGTGACCTCACCAACCTCTCAGCCACCTTCCTCCCGTCCTCAGAGAGCTTCAGTGAACCACCACCTCTCTCAATCATTCCCATATGTTCCAACCTCTGGAGTGCCTTGCTTATGGTACCAGGGGAGACGTTGAAGGCGGCGATAAGGTCAACGACCTTGGCTCTACCCTTATTCTCCTCCAGCTCATATATTTCCTTGAGGTAGTTCTCCAATGGCTCTGACAGTTTCAAGTTTCCACTCTATTTGGTAGAGCTTGGGGGAAAAATACCTGATCTTAACGATAGTGCGGTCATGAACTTACAAATCGATAGTAGGGCGTTCTCCTTGGGAGTGTGATGCATCCCTTCTGAAATTCTGGTTGGTTAAAAGAAAAATT
>JAFMDM010000193.1 GCA_017857195.1 Methanobacteriota archaeon | reverse complement strand
CGTGAAGTCTACAAGTGCTCACGTGCTTCACATACACCACGCTCTCTGTACGTGCCATAGTGTCGATATTGATTAGGTAAATTAACATATGCCCATCTATCGAGATCTGTTAACTCGCCACAATCCTCATATTCATGTCAGTCACACAATGTTCTGAAGGGGGAGATAATTTATCCTGACAAGTGACGACACCATGAACCCTCTTATTGATGGTGTGAATTTCATTATTCTTATAATATTGAGAAATGCTGACTGCAGAACAGTGGAAGAAATCTCAGAGAAGACGGGCATAGTGTTGACATTGACCTACAAATTACGGGGCTAAGAGTTCTCCTCAAAAGTGCGGCTTTATTCACGTTTTGTAAACCGTAGCGGTTGGGCAAAGGAAAGTTTGTAGCTCGGTGCCGACACTATGGACACACTCCTCTTTTGCAAACAGTTATATACATAGTTCTCTTATCTAAGTAGGTTAACTACTATGAAATGGGTTACTAGAGAGAAAGCAAAAGTGGATAGGATTGCGTGCCCGTGGCTGATTTCTAGATTTGTGGATAAGGATGCTCAGTTCTTTTTTGTTCCGGCTCAAGAGGTATTGGAATTTGCGAAGAAGAATAATGCTATTCCATTCGACACCCCAGGCGCGGAATTGACACATTATAAGGAAAATGGCTACGAGTACGTGAGCTTTGATGCCATCATCAAGAAGTATGGATTGAATGATTCAGCATTGCTTGAACTCGCAAAGATTGTAAGATCCGCCGATGCGAGTCCACCCGATGCGAGGCCGGAGGGACCTGGCCTCGAAGCAGCAGCCCTCGGATTCAGAAGAATAGCAAAGGACGACTATGAGAACATGAGATTGCAATTTCCTTTGTACGATGCATTATATGCCTATTGTAAATGGAGATTAGAGGAAGGTGGAAAACTGGAGCACTCCAAAAGCTGAGCCTGGATAATTTAAAGGAGCAAGTGCAGCAATGGCACTGAAGGAAGTAAAGCGTATCCCCCTACCTCATCACTCGGAGGGTGGCGAGTTTGACCATGCTGCCGTGGATGAGATGTCCGATCTTTTGTACGTGGCCCACCCATCGAACGATGCAGTGGATGTCATCGATCTAAGTGCTGAGAAATTCCTGTACTCCATCACAGGGCATAAGGGAGTTGCTGGAGTTTGGGTTTCAGCGAAAAGAAGACTCTTATTCACTATCTAATAGAGGGGAGGATACTGCAAGTATATTCCTTTTAGAAGGAAAAAAGCCACAGAAAAATTCCGCGTCCCTACGGGAGCCAGGCCTAATGGCATGGCATTTGATGAAAGAAGAAACATCCTTATGGTTGCAGGTGTTGGCAATCCAAAAAAGAGCGATGCCCCACCGTCTCTGACCTTCATCGACACCAGTAGTGGGAATGTAATAGGAAAGATCGTGCTCCCGGGAAGAACTCGATGGGCACTTTATAATGCAGATACCGACTCATTCTACGTGAATATTGCTGATCCACCTTCAATAGTCTCCGTTAAGGCTGATGATCTTTCTAAGGTTTCCAGAACGTTTGACGTCCCAGCTAGAGGACCACATGGACTCGAACAAAAAATGAGAAAAGCGGCACACTATATTGCGCCTGTGATGAGGGCATCTTAATCGGCCTTAACCTAAGAACGGGTGTAACAGAAGTTCTCGGTCGTCTGTCAGGACCACCGGATGTAATCTGGCTGAACCGGAATTTGGATCGACTTTACGTTGCGGTAGGGGATCCTGGAGTTATAGATCTCTTTGATACAAATACTCTCCGCTTTGTAGAGAAAATACAAACCGGTCCTGGCGCACACACCCTTACCATAGATCATCGCCGCGAAAATGTGCATGTCTTCTTCCCTGACGACTGCCTAGATTTAGTACTGGCAGACAGAATCTAACGGTATAGAGGCATTATTTTTCCAGGAGTATTTAATAGGCTAACAGTATATTGTCAATGGTACAGTGTGTCCATAGTGTCGTCATTAACTTACAAATACCGGTATCAGCTTTCTCTTTCACAAGACTAAAGCCAGAGAGTACTTGACCATTTCCAACCTGTTCACCGCCTTGGTTGCCCTCTTAAAGCGGACCAATCTGTCCCTCAAAGACGAGTGGAACTCGTTTGGGTTGTCAGGTGACACCAAGGTGTGATTCCTCAACGAGAGGTAAACTTAGTCGTCGCTTACCCGCTGCCATCGGGCAGATGCTTCACCATTTCCCTGAACGCCCTCTGGTCCCTGTCTCCAACTGAGAACAATAGGTAGAGTCTAAAAGTGGTGTAGGTGAAGCACGTGAACACTTATAGAAGGCCTTCACGTTCCTGCGCAAGTACCACATTTCATCAACCACCTTGGTGACCTTCCCATTCGTCAGTGCTTGGCGTCACCCCCCAGACCAACTTGTTGAACTCCTGCCACGACGCTTGATCCAGGTGAACACGGTGCCAGGACTCCCAGAACTCTGGAGATCTCATGCTCATTCCGTTTGA
>JAFMDM010000039.1 GCA_017857195.1 Methanobacteriota archaeon | reverse complement strand
TGAAATTCAGTTTTTTGCAGAACTGTGGAATCGTTATCACCGCCTTTCAACTCCACGTGTGATATGATAGTTAACAGTCCTTAAATAACCCCACGTGATAAATATAAAGAGGGGAAACGAATGGGTAATAAAGTTTTCACATTTGGTGACATTAGGATTCGTGAGGTTAAGAGGAAGTATTATGTTTATATTATAGAGAAGGGTGATGGCGGTCAGAGAAGGGATAATTACGTTGGTTCTTTAGATAAGGTAATCGAATTTTATGTTAGTGGGGGATATCCCCCCACAACGCCGCGGCCGGGATTTGAACCCGGGTCAGGGGCTCGACAGGCCCCCATCCTAGACCGCTAGACTACAGCGGCATGCTTCATTTCTTATTCATATTTTGTTCGTATTTAAAATTTACTTGGTAAAGGTCGAACTATCATAAGGCGTCACGTTCTTAACCGGTAAGCGAAAGGGTGTCCCGTAAGTAATAAGAGGTTACGACGAAGATTCGTTTGAAACTTGACCTCCAGTAACTTCTACTCTAGTGATGAGTAACGTGCTCTAATACGTAAATTTTATAAACGTAAACTTTTAGTCCAGTCTCATCCGCGATTCACGTTGAATAAATTACTCTTAATGTACTTAATACCTTGCACAGCCTTGTGGAGTTACGGGTTACTATACGTCCCCCCTTCGGAGTCTGCAGTACTCAGCTATACAATGCCTTTGTTTGCTATTCCTATATCCTATTTCATTTTGAACGAAAGACCTTCAATTAATGAGGTAACCGGAATTATTATAGGCTTTTTCGGGCTCATGGTATACACCAGTTCTCTGGACGTTTCATTGATAGGTGCAGTCCTGACGATTACTAACGCTATATTTTGGGCGATGTTTACGGTTTATTACAGAAAGTTGAGGGGCTTGAACCCGTTAATGGTTAACGCATCCCAATTTCTCTTGGGTTCTTTATTCTTTCTAATTTATCTAGTTTTTGGAAAGCCTAAAATAAGAAGAGTTAAGATTTGGAATAATGGTGTTAACGATCAAGAGGAATATACTGCATTCGCCATGTCCAATAATATAAGGCTTATGTTAAGGAAGATTCTAAAACCAGAGGAAAGCGGATATCTCCCTAGTTATGGGATTAACATATTCTGGGAATATATTTATAAATTTTCCAGAGAAGCTAGAAACTTTGGAGAAAAATTCGGACGTGCTTTAATAAATAGTTCAATCTCATGGTATATTGTATATATTATAATTGTATTAATAATAATTTCATTAATAATTACAATATGATATGAGGTGAGACTATTCCATGTTCAAAAGAAGAAGAAATAAAGAAACAAATGGAAGAAACGAAAAAGAAAATAGAAGAACTGAGAAGGAAAATAGAAGAAACGAAGGAAGATTTGGAAAAGATTTACGAACTCCAACAGATAGCCATAACTTGTATGAAGAAGAATGCACAGAATTACTGAAAGAACTGCTGGAATTGTCATCTAAAGAAGCCTCATTAATATTTGAGTTATCTCAATTATTAGAAGAGGCTAAAATAGAGACAATAAGACTGTCTGGACTAATAGCATCATGCAAATTTGAGGATAAAGAATTAGCGAGCGAATTATATAAAGAATTTGAGAAAATGTTTTCTAAATATGTAAAGAAGGGAGAGTAAAAATGACATGTGAGGGTATACTATTACTATCATTTTATGAAGGATTAAAACAAAATGGTTGTCCAATCTGTAGATTACTTGATAATTTCGAAAGGAAGACAATAGATAACATTCTAGATGAATTAGTTCTAGACCCTTCAATTAGGCAAAAATTTATAGAAAGCCTAGGCTTATGTAAATATCATGCTTGGCTCTTAGTTGACATAGCCGAAGAAAGAGGAGATAGATTAGGAGCTGCAGTAATATATGAAAGTGTTCTTAAAGAATATATAGATAATTTTGAAAAAATTCTAAATAAAGAAGAAAAAATTGAATGTTTTATATGTGAGTATACAGATAAATTCCAAGAATACTATATAGATTTATACACAGATTGTTTTAAAGAAGGGAAGATTAAGGAATATGCACAAAGTAGCTCAATATTATGCCATAGACATCTTAGAATGATAATTGAAAAACTAGATAAAGAAAATATTAAAAAACTTACCGATATACAGAAATTAAAGTTATCAAAATTATACTCTAATATAACAAAATTCATAGAAAAACATGACTATAAGAACACAGAACCCATAACAGATGAGGAAAAGAAATCAATCGAAACAGCAGTAGAAATATTAAAGGGATACAAAAGTTATTATAGCACTACTCTATATTTTCAAAAAAAGCCCAAGCGTTATAAATTATTTCTTCTATAATAGTCCATAATCATCAAAATCAAGATAATAATTACAATTAAAATTACTAAAAGAATCATTAAATTCTGGGAATTCCTAACAATCCCTTTACTTATTGTTATTTCTACGCTTGTACTGTTTGTTGTTAGTATTAGTCTTGTCATATTTCCCTCATGTGTTATGACTAGTATCCTTGCGTTTTTTATGTTTATTGTGTAATTTCCGTAGTATTGCCCGCGGGAACTGGGGCGGAAGAGGAGATACATCGAAGCACCTCACGGTCTGCACCTTAAGGCCCGCACTTATAGGTACAAAGGTTCAAGGGGATCGCGTTTCATTGTTATTGCTCAATTTCCCCTCTGTGACCGTAGATCCAAAATCACTTTTAAAAATTTCATATTTGGAATTCATAATTCTAAGTGAAATGGACTTGATAGAAAGTTTATGATAAGGGACCTCATAGTGTCATCGCTTGTCAGAAATTATCTTCGCTTCAGAACGTTATTCCGCTGCCACGAATTAATGAGGATTGTGGCAAGTCAATAGATTTCGCCAGAAAGGTATCTGTTAATTTACACAATCCGCGACGACAATATCAGCGACCTATATTACCCACGAGGAATTTAAGGAAAGCAACGGGAAGCCTCCCTTGCCAAGACTGCGAATGGGTAGTAGTATTTAACTCGTGAGCTTCCACGGGAAGGCGTGTGAACGGATGGTACATCTGGCCTTGGCGCTCCCCCTGGGGAGATGGAGGAGAGGCCCAGATTCATTGTCAGCATAGACCTAGAGGTGAGGATCTTGGGAAGGCTATTAAGGGAGGTGAGGTGGTGTTGAGGAGGGGATGAAGGAGGTTCACACATCCCTGGACAGAGTATATCGCAGAAAGCCAAGAGATTGGGGAACAGAAGGGCCACCTATGACTAAACCGCCGCTAAGGGGAATGGCAAGGGCAGGACCACCATCCTGACAATTATACTTTAAATAAGTGAGTAAGTGTGGAGATTGTGTAGACACTCATTAGGATAAATTATCTCTTCCTTACAGAATATTATGTAATTGACATGAATTAATGAGGATCGTGTCGAGTTAACAGTTCTCGATGGATGGGCGTCTTTTAATTTACCTAATCAGTGTCGAAGCGTGGAGATCGTGAGGAATGGAAAAGGGCCCTTAGGGTCAAGGTAGAGACGCCGACGGGGTTCTACGGCGTTGGTTTCCAACATATTATATCCTTCAACTACGTCTTGGCGGTTTCTGGGAAAGGCGAAGAAACGGGTGTTCGAAGGGCAACGCGGGACAAAGAGCAGCAGGCATAAGAGAGGAGGATATGTTAAGTTCCCTTCTGGTTCAATAGCAGTGAGGAAGAAGGGTATATGATGATATATGAAAACGCACAAAGTTAGAGAATGCTTCGCTATTAAAGGCTTAAAGATTAGCAAGCGGAAATTAAATTGAATTGATAACTGAAGACTTTCCCAAGTTCAAGGTTGCAGCGATACAGGCCTCCCCCGTCTACTTGGACAGGGAGGGTACGGTCGACAAGGTGAGAAGTTATGTGGAGGAGGCTAAAAGGAAGGGGGCTAACGTGGTTGTGTTCGGCGAATCTTACATCCCTGGATTTCCCATCTGGAACCTGATCTATCCCCCAATAGATCAACACGGCATGAGGAAGAAGCTATACGAGAATGCGGTTGAGGTTCCAGGCCCTACCTTCGACCAAATAGCCAACATAGCCAACGAGAACGATGTTATCCTTTCAGTGGGAATTACGGAGAAGGATAGGAAAAGCCCCGGCACCATGTGGAACACTAACCTTCTCATAGATGAGCACGGTAGACTGATCCTTAAACATAGGAAGATAGTACCCACTTGGGCGGAGATGCTAACGTGGGCAAGGGGTGATGGTTCGACCCTCAAGGTCGTGGAGACCAAGTTTGGGGCACTGGGAAGCCTAATTTGTGGGGAGAACACCAATCCCTTGGCCAGGTACTCCCTGTTGGCTCAGGGAGAGCAGCTTCACATAGCCACCTATCCTCCAGCGTGGCCATTTAGGAGACATAGCCAACAGCAATACGACCTTACTGAGGCGGTAAGAATAAGGACGGCAGCCCACTCCTTTGAAGGGAAGGTTTTCACGGTAGCGGCATCAGTTGGGTTAGACGAGGTTACGATTGAAACCTTGGAGGAGGGCTACAGAGGATCCAGGGAAGTTCTACAGGAGGCACCTAAGCCTGTTTCCCTGATCACAGACCCCTCGGGCAGAGTAATAGGGGGACCTCTTGTTGGATCTGAAGGAATCGTGATCGCTGAAGTTGATCTAGAAAGGATAATAGAGGAGAAGGAGATCCATGACATCCTCGGTTATTACAATAGGTTCGACATATTCAAGTTTCAGCTGAACGATGTTCCCCAAAGACCGCTATGGAGGAAAGGGGAGAAAGAAGCTGAGCGGAGACGTGCTTGATAATTATAATTTTTAAGATAAAAAAATTAAGCTACCTTTCTTCTTGGAATGGCGGCGCTTACAACCACCGTCACAAGGAGGTTGATGGCCAGAGCGATCACACCTATGTATATGGAGCCTAAGGGTGTTGGATAGAGGGTCGTGGTGATCTGTTTAAAGTGATTCACGGAAAGAACCATGTAAACTCCGGCAGCAATGGACAAGGCTGTCCCCGCTATTAAGGCCTGCGACTTGAACCAGTCAGAGTAGAGCCCAAGGAACACAGCGGGCATAAGTTGAATTATAAGTATGGCACCCACAAGGTAGAACTGAAGAGCATAGCTAGCGGGCACTGTGAAGACGAAGGCTAAGGCCAGGAACTTGAAAGCCGCTGAGGCCCACTTAGCTATACTGGTGACCCCCTTCTCTGAAGTAGAGGGTCTAAGTTCCTTAACTATGTTTCTGGCAAGCAAGTTCCCCTGAGCGATGGCCATCACCGCCGCGGGAACCAGCCCACCAATGAAGACCCCCAGTAGGGCTAGGCCGGCGAACCACGGTGGGAATTTTGTTATTAAGAGGGAGGGTATGACCAATATTCCCCTATACGAGGTTGGAAAGTTACTCAGAAATGAGAGGGCACTGGGAACCTTGAGTACTAGAGCACCCATGAGGTCTGCCAACGCTAAGGGGACAGCGTAGAGCGGTGCCAGGGCGAAGCCGCGCTTGAGCCTTCCGGCACTGGACGCGCCTAAGGAGGCATTAATGTTGTGTGGCCATAGGTAGGCAGAGATTACCACACCTAACATGCTGGTTGAGAAGGCCAGGGACAAGGAGGGATTGATGGTAGAGTACTTAGCCGGAAGGGACTGAAATGCGTGACCGAATCCACCCACAGACGGGACGATCACGGCCACTATGGACAGGAGCGCTATCCAGACCAGCACGTCCTTCATCACGGCTCCAAGTGTTGCCCCCCTGAGACCACTGGTGAATGTAAAGGCCGCAAGTATGATAAACGCAATTATTAGGGCTATCTCCTCAACATGACTGGCACCCACTGTTCCGTAGAGCATTGCTGTGAGTACTGCCTGCAGCCCAGTGATCTGAAGAGCCATGTAAGGCAGCACTGCCACAATTCCTACCACTGCAAGGAAGATTGAAAGGGTAGTACTCCTAAACCTATCCTTAACGAAGTCTGAGGCCGTTATGTAGCCCCTCTCCCTAGCCCTTATCCAGAGAGTGGGTACGAATATCATGGCGAAGGCGAACACCATGGTCTGATAGGCTACCCCGAAGAATCCGAAGGCTCCTGACACAAAGACTGAGGATGGAATTGCCAGGATTGAGTACGCGGTGAACCAATCCGCTCCCTGGAGGAAGAAGGTCAAGAACGAGCCCAGCTTCCTTCCCGCTAAGGCCCAGTCCCCTAGGTCATTTAGATTCCCCCTTCGGAACCTGGCGCCATAGAACCCCAGAACAACAAATATGGCAAAGAGGACCACGAAGACAGAGAACATCTCCAATTGACCTAGCTGGTCCATTCTATTTCCCCTCCCTTCCCTGAGTCTCGCTCCTGGAGAGCCCCCGTTCCCCTGAGACGGAGGCATATACCCAAAGTAGCACTGAGCCTACTACATACATTACTATGACCCACCAATAAAAGAAAGGCAAACCAAAGAGAGTAGGTTTTACACTATTATACCATGGCCATAGATAGGCTGCGAAGATGAATATGGTCACAGCGGCCATGAGATATATGTCCCGTTTCATTTTGTTGTTAGTGTCAACTTAATATAAAAACATAACGTTCTATCCGTTATCGCTTCGATTCTAAGAAATTACAGGGTGAAAATCATTTGAGATTACAAACAGTGAGAGTGTCCACATTAGGCTACAAATCATAGGGTCAGGGCGTTCTCCTTGAGGTGGCGTTATTCATCCCTTGTGAACCAGTCTGGTTGACTAAAAGAAAAATTCGTAGGTTAGTGCTAGCACTATGCAAACAATCAACTTAAGAGAGCAGTACATGAGCTTCATGAGAGCTCTCCTCCTGCAGAAATAGGACTTCGGGATTAAGTGCGATGAAGAACATATATCGACGCCGACGAATCTCCATCCCTAACCTTCATCTTTATAAATTAAGGATGACTGTTCCACACGTGCTGAGAGGTACTATAGTCACCATCCTTTCAACAGATGTCTCTGCTGGAACGGAGATTGGTAGAAAGTTGGGGAAACTTCACGAGGACGAGGCCACGAAGATATTCTATAGGAAAAAGGATGAATATCTAACGTCAATTCTTTTCCCCACCGGCCTGCCAAACAGATTATTGGAAGTGACTGAGTGTCTCACCACTTCCTCGGGGTTCTACCTCAATGTTCCAGTCCTCCCTAAATCGGAGGATGGGGAAATCCTATTGCTTGCTGAGGCGTCTGGGCTTTCTGGACAGGTTTTGTTGTCCTCCCAAGACGGAGAAAAGCTCCTCAAGGGCACTTCACTGATCAAGTACGTGAGTAGGGAGGTCTCTGACCCGAGCGTTGAAACCAGTGACCTAGGTTACGTATCGGTGGATAAAATGTTCCAAGTCAGGGGGGTAGGAACGGTGATCCTGGGATTCTCCAATACTGAACTCATGGTTCACGACAAGCTAACTGCACTTCCAAACGGGAAGGAGGTTGAGATCAAGAGCATACAGGTGTTGGATGAAGATCAGGAGAGAGTCGGCCCAGGTGTAAGGGTTGGGATAGCTGTGAAGAACCTCCGTCCAGAGGATCTGAAGGGAATTTACTCGCTTGTTAAAGCGGAGGTTAAGACCATGGAGAAGGTCAAGGGGAGGTTAACTAAGTTCGAGTGGTCCGAATATTCCCCAGGAACCTATCACGTGATCGCTGCTGGCTCTTCCAGCGTGGCATTAATAGAGGGCCAAGGGGAGGTGGAAGTAAAGTTGAACAGAAAGTTACCTTCGGCCACGAGGCTCCTGGTGCTTAACCTTAACGCTAAACCGAAGAAACCTAGAGTGATAGGTTACATTGAAGTTTGAGCAGAATACCTAGAGCTCAGGTATTCCTTGGCTAGGGCCAATACCATCCTAGCCACCTCCAAGGGATCCTCACCGAAGATATAAGTGGCCGGCTCCATCCATTTAGGTCCAAGATATATGGCCACCTTGGCGTTTCCCAGGGTTGAAGCTATTTCCCCCGCGATACCGTCATCGTCTGCCCGTCCACCCTCAAGCTTAACATAGGGGAGCCCCATATTTCTCAAGGCCTCCTCTACTGCCCTATCATATTTCACGTTCATTACCGCCCTTAACTCCTTTCTTTTTTCCATGACCGCCAAGAGGATCTTCGCCAAATGGGCACTGGCTCCCCACTCTGGCCTGGAGGCCGGCATTGGAACACCGTGAACTTTGGTTATCCTCCCGGGAACGGCGATCACCCCCCTGAGTTCCTTGGCACCCCTCTTCGCGAAGGCTAAGTTGCTCATGACCTGTGGTATAAGTTCTGACACATACTCCTTTTTCATCATAGCAAGCGCCTCTCTCATCAGCAGCTCCTCGTCCTCACTGTAAATATACGCGCAGATCTCACAGGTGGGAGGCATGTCCTCCACTGACCTGTGGAATTGACAGAACTTGAGCTTGGAGAGGAACCTCAAACCGCTGACTGTGACGAAGGACATCACAGACTCCACGTCCTCAGAGGTGAGGAGATCCGTGACCTGATCTAATAGATTATTAATTTCCTCTTGACTCAGACCTAATTTGATCAGCTTCTCATTCACCTTAGACTCGTCCTCATCCAAGTATTGCCTTACGGCGGGCTGTGTTACGCCTATTAGGTTGGCTATCCTGGTCTGACTCATGCCCATCTCCCTTAGTCGCTTGGCCGTCAGAACCCTCAACGAAGGCATAAATATCTCGGTTAGGAGAGTTAGCGGGGTTCCTAGCACTTGCACGTAAACGATGGTAGGATAATAAGCGTGGAGGAACCGGTAACTTCAATGAAGTTCGCGGCTCTGGACGGAAGTTTACACAATGTGAAAACAGATGAGGGGGATATCTCCTACGTCGTGGTTGCCGTCATCTACGGAAACCTATGGGACGGTGGATTCAAGGTGACTGGCATGAAAACAGTGGACGGAACTTTTCGAGGAAGCGGGGAGGAAGAGATGAGGCGAATGGAGTACTTCCAGGCGGCCCAAGAGCAGGTTGACCTTATTTTAATGGACAGGATGCTATCAATGGATGTAGAGCTCGGACTCCCAGAGAACGTGGTGGCCATAGTGAAGGACTTCCCTGGAAGGGATAAGTTAAATCAAAATGTGGAGGTCCCTTGGCTGATCCTGGAGGAGGGCCGGGTACCCCAAAGGGGATACTTTAAACTCAGAAGGACGTCTTGGATATTCATGACTGAATGGACAAAGGGGTTGGCTCCAGGACAGGTTCTGAGGATCCTGAGGCAGATGGGTGGAGAACCCATACCTGAGGCGCTGGGCTATAACTACCCACTCTTCCTTGCGGATAAACTGGCTAAATTGAGAAGGGACAGATTCAAAAGGACAATGGACTTTCTATTAACAAGGGGGCGAGTAAGGTATAGGGACTTCAGGAGAATCGTGGAGTCAGCGAGGGCCCTTGGAGGGTCCCGTTGGTAGACTGAGAGAAGTTAGGGTGTTTACCAGGCCCACCTCTGACGGTAGAGGAACGATCAGCTTCAGGAGCTTTATAGTAGAAATGCCGTTCTCTCCAAACGTTAAATTGAACGTTGGTAAGATATTGGCAGTTAAGTCAATGGGAGGGGATATGCTCCTCCTGGAGATCGTCGATTTCCTGCCACTGCACTATTCCATGATCAACCTCGAGGGATCCATACCCAAGGAGATAAGGGATGAGGTAATGAGCGAGGTGGATAGAAGTTGGGAAACCGGATCCCCGGAGAGTTGGATAGAGGTTTACGCCGTGCCTGTGGGTTACCTCATGGATCCTGGTGGGAGAAGCTTCTGGAAGGGTTACGCCCCGCCCTTCCCTGCATCCAACGTGTACCAGCTGAACAGGGAAGCTTACCAGAAACTTGTATGTTCCGGGTCCGCGGAACCCTTGGGCCAAGTGGTGGGGGATGAGATCTCCCTGAGAATAGACGTGGAGAGGGCAGTGAGGTACCATGTTGGAGTGTTCGCGTTCACGGGCTCTGGTAAGTCAAACCTGGTATCACTACTGGTGAGGAGGGCTCTGGCATCGGTGAAGGGCTTGAAGGTGGTAGTGTTCGACATATCCATGGAGTACTTCACCCTTCTCTTCGATCAAATAGTTAAGTACAATTCGAGGGTCTTAACTTCAGAGAGGCTACCTCCATCCCCTTCAGAGGCAGCAAGAAGGTTCATGAGACTCCACGTTATACCGGAGGAATTGGAGGACATTAAGGACAAGCTCAGGACACTAACACAAAGACTAATGGAAGGGGAGAAGATAAGGTACATGTATGTTCCATCCAACTCTCAAACTCTTATGACCTACGGAGACCTTTCTGACCTCATAAGCGGACAAATAAACGATAACTACGCAGTGGCGCAGAAGCCGATCCTGTTCACCATGTTACAGAAGCTAGATGCCATAATGAGGGAGAACAGACTGAGTAAGGAGGACATAGTGGATGAGAAAGTTAACTCCCTCCTGGACGAGATCGAGGAACTGGCTAACCAATCGAAGCTAAGGGAGACATCGTCCATATACTCCTTCATAAATGGGTTGAGATCTTACGTGTCGTCTCAAAACGTGGAATCAGTGAACGACCAATATGACCTTGAAAAACTCTCCATAGAGATCCTTGAGGACTCAGAGGTTTCCCCTAGGCTGTTCGTTGTGGAGACACCGAAGGTTGAGGAGGCCAGGTTCGTTGTCTCCAACGTAGTAAATGAAGTCATGAGTAGAAGAAAGAAGCTCTTCTCAACCTCACCTTCGATACTATTCGTGCTTGACGAGGCACAAGAGTTCATTCCATTTGACACTAGACAGAAGAACCTGAGCGAGAAATCTAGCGAGGCCGTGGAGAAATTGTTGAGACAGGGCAGGAAATATCACCTGCACTCCCTCATCAGTTCACAAAGACTGGCTTACCTTAACACCAACGCCTTACAACAGCTTCACACCTATTTCGTAAGCACGTTGCCCAGACCCTATGACAGACAATTGGTAGGAGAAACTTTCGCCATAAATGACGCGCTCCTCGATAGAACATTGGAGTTGGAGACTGGGGAGTGGTTACTCATAAGCTTCAAATCCGCCACACCTCACGATATTCCTGTGTTCTTTAAGGCCGAGAATAACTTCTCAGAACTCAGGAGATCCCTGGGCGTATAATTCAACTTAACTAAAACTTATGTGTGGGGAAGCTCAATCAACTTTATGAGTGAAGACAGACATATTCCAGTCTTTTTGCTCAACAACCCCTTAAGAAGGTTAATGGAATCCCCCGAACGCCTTGCCAAGGAATATGTGAGGCAGGGAATGGTGGTTGCTGACATCGGCTGCGGTGCTGGTTTCTACACAATTGCGATGGCCAGAGCAACAGGCCCTGAGGGGTTAGTATACGCGGTGGACTCAGACCAAGTTGCGGTCGAGAGGTTAAGGAATACGGTGGAGAGGGAAGGACTAAGCAACGTTAAGACTTTCGTCTCACCCGCTGAGAAACTGGACTTCATACCTACGGCATCGGTGGACTTCGTTCTGTCGAAGGATTTACTCTGCTGCACAATCAAGCATAGGGAGGTGATGAGGGAGATGAGAAGGATCGTGAAGCCGAACGGAACAATTCACGTGTCCATTAGGTCTTTTCCCTTCTCCAAGGATCCACGAGAGGTGAGGAGGGAAGAATGGAGGGAGCTAATATCTGAATTTAAGGTCCTTAACTCCAAAAGTGGGCTCACCTCATCCTGGGCTGTGTTGAGACCTAAATGAGCACTCTTCTACCAATCTGTCCAAGGCGTGCTGGGCTCCAGAACGGAAATGTTCCACGTTCCTCTTCGCCATTAGCTTGTAGAAGCCATTGAACTCCACCTCCCAATTGGAAACTATCTTTCTATCCTCAACAATTACCCTGTTCTTCCCCCTAAAAGGACCTTTCAGATATTCTATGACTAGAGTCCTGTTCTGATGATCTGGTACTATTCTGACAACGCCTGAAGCTGGGAAGGCAAACCTGACCCTGAACAGCTCGTCGCCAATTGGCTGGACCTCCCTAAATCCCCTCCAATACTTGGTAATGTTAGGTATGTCGATCACCATTTCCCATAGACTATCCCCATTACATTGGAATTCCCTTGATACTGAGAAGTAATGCGTGAGTACCCCTCCTAAAGATGGAGCTTCCAAGTTTAATACCTTACCCGATTTGAAGGAGTTAGGATAGACGTTTCCCAGATCCTAAAGGATGTCGATTTGGGAGTTTGATCGGCTTTATGCTGCCAAGTGAGGCATGGAGGGCCGTTTCATACCTGAACTGCCCAATCCTTGCTGAAGGCATCTCCCTTGAGGATTCCATTCTTCTTTCCATTCTTCTTTGAACAAACCCACAACTATAACAAAGGTTCCATTGAAACATTCTTTCATGCCTAGGCGAGTACAAGTCTAAGTCGGAGATCCATAGGAGGGCAAAGAAATTTAGG
>JAFMDM010000192.1 GCA_017857195.1 Methanobacteriota archaeon | reverse complement strand
AATAACATGTCTAGACTTTTCCTGGATTTTGTCACTGAATCCACGTCGTCCACAAAGATCAGTCTAAATCCCTTGGACCAGAGTTCATTATGCATCATGGCGTACCTGGACGTAGTAAGGAGGATTTGATATTCTTCCTCCTGAGGACCATCAACGGTAGAGAAGTACTTCAGCTGAACGTTCAACCTATCGATAATGCCTTCTATCTTCGACTTAGCCTGATACACTAAGCTCTTGGTCGGAAATACAAGTATGCTCCTGTCTCCTCTGACTGAGGAATAGATCGAGGCCGCCAGTCCGAAGGTGGTCTTGCCCAATCCAGGAGGCGCAGTTACGGAGAATGACTCCCCCCTAAGGAACCTAAGGATCCAGGAACGCTGGGGACCCTTGGGAACAGAACCGGCCAACAATTGAAAGTAGTTGGAAAACACTTCGTACTCCTTCAAAATTTCATAGTCCTGCTTCATGAATTTGAGCTTACCTTTAGATTTGAGGTAAGTTAATAGCGACTCCAATCCCTTAAAGCCAGACTCTTTTTCTACGCAATTACGGCAGCAAGAACCAATTGCGAGTCTAGATGCATCAACATCACCCTCACAGTTGGGGCACGAATGACCGTAAATGGCGTCTACCAAGACTGACCTTAGGAATCCTTTGAACTCAGATGATTATATAAAGGTAAGTGAATACCGAATTTCAACTTCGGATCTGAGTTAACTTTCTCTGACCCGACGGTGCTTTCTCTACAACAGTTTACTCCCAACAGTTTACTGGTTCGTTATGCCAGCTTGGCCAAAGCGTGAGCTCCATAAGCTCAATCTTACCATCCCTGAATGAGCGAACGTGACTACATCCATAAGGACCATTGGTGGAGCAGAAGCATACTTCACGAACCATCACTTCAGCCTAGGCGACGCTCGCTACCTTCGTGAGTGTGGTTAAGAGCATTGAGGAACACCTGAAAAACCTTTGAGGTTCCCTCACCATGATCCTTCCTTCAAACTTCTACTGCATATAATATGTTCTCCAAGGCCAGACTGCTATTATGCTCTCCTTTTTCGGAGAAAAGGCAAAAAAGGAGACCACTGAAGATGCTCCCGATATGTTCTTTCAAGCATAACGTCACCTAACTTAAATAGTACGGATGCGGAAAATCTAGCGATGGCTTCCAACGGACTTAAACTAAAAGTTGTTGAGGCAAAACAAAGGGACGTAGGAAGGAAAATAGCGAGGATCTCTGAGGCTGCCATGAGGAAGGCAGGAATAGAGACAGGTGACTACGTAGAACTTAAGGGGCCTAAGGGCTCGGCTCTGGCTCAGGTCTATCCAAGTTACGATATAGGACCCAACGAAGTAAGAATAGATGGTTATCTGAGAAAGACAATAAATGTATCCATTGGGGATGAGGTTACAGTATCAAAGGCTGAGGTGACACCGGCCGCTAAGGTTGTATTGGCACCAACTCAACCCATAAGGTTCGATGAATCCTTTGTAGAATATGTTAAGGACCAATTGATGAACAAGCCAATAACAAAGGGGGAGGTCATACCGCTTCCCATATACACTGGAACGTTGGACGTTGTAGTTATAAACACACAACCCTCCAATTATGTTTTCGTCTCCAGGGAGACTTCAGTTGAGTTAAGAGAGGAGCCGGTTAAGGAAGCTGGAGTCTATCCAAAGGTTACCTGGGAGGACATAGGAGACCTGGAGGACGCTAAGGAGAAGATAAGGGAGATAGTTGAGTGGCCCATGAGACATCCTGAGGTATTTCAACACTTAGGGATAGAGCCCCCAAACGGTATATTACTCTACGGTCCTCCAGGGACGGGGAAGACTTTACTGGCGAGAGCTTTGGCCAACGAGGTGGGCGCTTACTTCACCTCAATAAACGGCCCTGAAATAATGAGTAAGTTCTACGGGGAAAGTGAGCAGAGACTGAGGGAAATATTCGATGAAGCAGAAAAGAACGCTCCAGCCATAATATTCATCGACGAAATAGATGCCATTGCTCCAAAAAGGGAGGAGGTAACGGGAGAGGTAGAGAAGAGGGTCGTAGCTCAACTACTCACACTCATGGACGGCATTAAAAGCAGGGGAAGATTGGTTGTCATAGGGGCAACCAATAGGCCAGATGCCTTGGATCCTGCGCTAAGGAGACCTGGGAGGTTCGACAGAGAGATAGAGATCAGGCCACCTGACGTGAAGGCGAGAAGGGATATATTAGCAGTCCATACTAGGAATATGCCTCTGGCCGCCGATGTTAACTTGGAAAGGATAGCTGATATGACCAACGGCTACACAGGGGCAGACATTGCGGCGCTGGCTAAGGAGGCAGCGCTGAGTGCCCTTAGGAGGTTCATAGGCAGTGGGAAGATCAATCTAGAACAATCAACCATACCCTCTGAGGCCCTAAAGGAGTTGCAGGTTACCATGAACGACTTCATGGATGCCATGAAATTGGTTCAGCCTTCTCTATTGAGAGAAATATACGTGGAAGTCCCCACCGTGAGGTGGTCTGATGTTGGAGGGTTGGAGG
>JAFMDM010000191.1 GCA_017857195.1 Methanobacteriota archaeon | reverse complement strand
CATCTAGGGTGATACCATCCTTCATAATCCTATCATATATTTTCTGGAGAGAATGCAGTAGTAGAGATGGAATCCGTAGATCTCTTGATGGCCAGAAGACTGAAGGTGTTGAAGAGAGATGGCAGGACGGAGGAATTTAGAGTTGACAAACTCAAGTTGCCCACAGAGGTAGTAGACGCCATAGTTAAAGACGTTGCTTCCAGTGCCAAGGATGGTGTTGTTGACACCAAAACCCTAGCTGATATCGTGGAAAGGAATCTAATTGAGAGGTCAATTGAGGACCACTCTCTCATGGATATAGCTAAGAGATACGTGTTGGCAAGGATATATAACCACGTGTATGGCAAGGGTAGATGGAAGGAGTTTCATGAGAGGGATCTCCTCCTCACCTACAATGCTCTTAAGGTTCTGGAGGCAAGATATCTCGTCAAGGATCCAGACACCCTTAGGTACTTGGAGACACCACAGATGCTATTTAGGAGAGTCGCCAAATACCTCGCGAGAGGGGAATCTAAGGATGTGGAAGAGAAGTTCTATGACTTTATGTCCTCTCTCAAGTTCGTTCCCAACACTCCCGCTCTCATGAACGCCAACACTAGGTTGGGCATACTCTCAGCTTGTTTCGTGATCCCGGTAAGAGACTCCATGATAACTCCCACGGGAGATGGAATTTTCGACTCACTTAGGGCAATGGCGGTGATTCATCAACAAGGTGGCGGTACTGGATTTGACTTCTCCGAACTCAGGCCAAGAGGAGACGTGGTCGCATCGACGGCCGGGGTTGCCTCAGGCCCCGTCTCCTTCATGAGGATATTTGATGTTTCTACAGACGTCGTCAAACAGGGAGGAAAGAGGAGAGGAGCCAACATGGGCATACTCCATGTGTGGCATCCTGACGTAGAGGACTTCATAAAATCTAAGACAGGTGAATTGAAGGACGCTCAGCTGCAGAACTTCAACATCTCTGTGGCTGTTTATGACGACTTCATGAAACGTGTAGAGGCGGGGGAGGCCTTTGCCCTAGTGAATCCCAGGAAGACTAGAGTGGGAGACGGGTGGGACTATTATATGGTAAAGGCAAGGAACTACATAACTGAGGAATGGGTACAAGAGGAAATTCTGAGGGAGTTAGAGGAGAGAGGATCTGTACCCTTAGATCAGAGCAGAATAATCACATATGATGAGGCAATGGCAATAGCGGAAGCCGAAGGTGCAGTAGTTGGCTATAGGAACGCCAGAGAATTGATGACCAAGATAGTTAATTCTGCTTGGGACTCTGGTGATCCTGGACTCATTTTCATTGACGAGGTGAATAGAAGACATCCTGTATGGTACTTGGGCAAGATCCAGGCCACTAATCCATGTGCGGAGGAACCATTACTTCCTTGGGAATCATGCAATTTAGGCTCAATAAACCTTGAAAAGTTCGTGGAGGAGGGGAGGATAGATTGGGAAG
Source organism: Methanobacteriota archaeon (assembly GCA_017857195.1). GTDB lineage: Archaea > Thermoproteota > Thermoprotei_A > Sulfolobales > Sulfolobaceae > Sulfodiicoccus. The sequence goes on along the minus strand of JAFMDM010000191.1, from coordinate 1,086 downwards.
GTTTGGCTGAAACTGTGAAGTACGCCATAAGATTCCTGGACAATGTGGTAGATGCCAACAGATATCCCCTTAAACAAATTGAGGAGGCAACAAAAAAGACTAGGAAGGTTGGCCTGGGGGTCATGGGGTTGGCCAGAGCCCTCATACGGCTAGGGATACAGTATGACTCTGTGGACGGCCTCTATGTCTCCTATCAACTTGCCAAGTTCATATATTATAACGCAATGATGGCTTCAATCCAGCTGGCAAAAGAGAAGGGCTCATTCCCAGCTTATGATGCCACATTATACAAAGACATATGGGAAAGCGCAAGGGACTTCCACGAAATGTTAAAGATAGCCTCAATTGATGCTTCTCCATCAACCTTTGCTAAACAACTTACAGCTAAGGTCGACACTCTTGACTTCTCTGTAATTAAGGAGATGAGAATGAAGTATGGCCTTAGAAATGCCACCGTAGTTTCCGTGGCGCCTACTGGGACAATCTCCATTATCGCTGGCACCTCCTCCGCCATAGAACCTCTCTTCGCCTTAGCATTTGTAAGGAATGTGGCGGTGGGTAAATTTATTGAGATAGATCCATTATTCCTAGAATATCTAAAGAAATTCGACATGGATGACCCTCAGGTTGTAAAGAAAGTGGCCGAGACAGGTAGTGTATCCGAGGAGCCCTTCATGCCCAAGACCATAAAACGTCTCTTCAGGACTGCCCACGAAGTAGATCCAATGTATCATCTCCTCCATCAAGCTTGCTGGCAACAATGGAATGATTCAGGGGTGTCTAAGACCATAAACCTACGAAATGAAGAGCCTGAGGAGGTAGTTTGGAGGGTCTATAGTACTGCATGGAAGCTTGGAATAAAGGGAATCACGGTGTATAGAGACAAGAGTAAATCAAAGCAGGTCATATACTTCGGAATAAAGGAAGAGAAAGAAAAGATAGAGGAGCGGAAAACTGAGCCGAAGTATGAGGAAAAGCCCAATGAGCCGAAGCAAAAGCTTAAGTTAAGGCTGACTAACTTCGTTGAAGCTTCTGAGACTTATAGTGGAGGTTGCACCACCTGCGACCTTTAACCATAACCTCGGT
>JAFMDM010000038.1 GCA_017857195.1 Methanobacteriota archaeon | reverse complement strand
TGGCCGACGTGGTATCCATGAGCTGGGGGCTCCCTGAGAACCTCTTCGGGACCTCAGGGTTCTACACCACTTTTCCCTCCTATACACTTAACTATCCTTACGCCAACTTCTACTTCGCCCTGGGCACGGCAGAGGGGATCACCTTCCTTGCGTCCTCAGGCGATTACGGCGCCTCAGGCGGTACACCCACCACCTATGGAGGCGCCCTCTTCCCGGCCTCCTCACCCTTCGTCACCTCAGTTGGAGGAACCTCACTCTACGTCAACGTCACGTCTGGCTACCTCTGGGCCCTGAACAGCACCGCCACTTACGGCTACGAGACCGCCTGGAGCGTTGATCCCCTCTACGGTCAGGACGTTTCAACAGGTGGCGGCCCCTCGACCCTCTTTCCGGGTGTGGTCACACCAACGGTTTCAGCGGACGCCAACCCCTACACCGGCTTGGCGATTGTTGCCGAGGGGCAGTTACTCGCAATAGGAGGAACCAGCCTGGCTTCACCCACCTGGGCTGGAATAATGGCGGACCTCGATTCCAGGCTCGGTCCCCTGGGGGACGTGAACGACCTACTTCCCCAGGTCAGGTACGCCCTCCACAACGTGACGTTCGGCTACAACGGCCTCTACGGCCCAGGGTACGGCACCACTGGGCTCGGCACACCCAATGCGGGTCTCCTCCTTCAGGCCCTATCCAAGTTACCCAAGGGCCTTCAGGTCTCAGTCTCCACAAACTCAACTTGGCTCATGCAAGGCTCGACGCTCTCCATATACGCCTACGTCACATACGACGGCTCCCCCGTCACCTCAGGCAACTTCCAGGCGTACCTAAGCAACGGACACGGTTACACAATTGAAGCTCCACTCTCCTTTAATTATACTAACCTTTCCTGGACCGGGGTAATCAAGATCCCAACTAATGCCTCCCCTGGCATGTGGAGTTTGGAAGTTAAAGGATCCTATCATAACACAAGTGGATTAGGTTTAACGTATGTTGAAGTGGGTACCGGCATAGCAATAGTTCTTCCTCCCATTCCATATCCTTACGGTCCTGCTCTCGAGATCAATCAACCATTTAACGTAGCCGCCTTTGAAATGTATCCCAACGGCTCACCCACCAATGAGACCTCCTTAACCGCCCATTTCATAAGAGACGGTAAAACTATACTCAATGTAACCTTACTTCCAATGGGAGGCGGTGTCTACGAAGGTCAGGGATTACTTCCAGTTCCTGAACCCCAAGGTACCTATCTTCTGGTCGTAAATAGTTCCTATGGTTCCGCGTACACCTATGCCTACTTCGGTCTTCAAATGAGTGCGGTGATCCTTTCGCCTTCTAATGATCCTTTGCCTTCCGCCTCACCAGGACAGAACATAACACTTTTGGCAACAGCAACTCAACCAAGCGGATTCGGACTATTCACCTCCAACATTACAGCCTATATATACTCTCAATCTGGGAAGTTAATGGTTTCATTACCCATGACCCTCGCTCCTGACGTCGTTCAGTTCGGTCAATTGAACCTTTTCGGTTACCATGAAATTAACTTCACGATCCCATCAAACTTCTCCCCAGGATTTTACACAGTGGTCTTCAGGTCCACCGCCAATACCTCAACCGGACTACTACAGGGATCCTATAATCTCTCATTTTACGTGGCGCCTGAAACCCTTGACTATGAAGTAAACGTTAACTCATTGGCATTCGAGGGTCAAACTGTGAAGGTCGTTGCCACCATATCTTATCCCAACGGCTCCCCTGTCACATATGGCGTATTTAGTGCGACTCTAGAGCCCCTTCAATTGAGCTTCGAGACTCTTAGTCTGAGCGAACAAGTTGCCGTTCCACTTCAGTTTAATTACAAACTCAATCAATGGATAGGGGAGTATACCTTACCTTCAGTCCTAAGCCAACCCTTCTATCAAGGAACTTCGCTGTCAGCCCTTTCTGGACCTTGGTTAGTTGAAGTAGACGGTGTATCTCCAACGGGACTAAACGTGATCTCTTCACCTAAGCTATTTAATGTGATGCCCTACACGTACTTAGGTTCTCAATATATTACCCCCTCCAACGCCTCCAAGGTCCCCATTGCTATAGATTCTGATAATAACCTATCTATCTCTGACGCTTACATACCTTACTTAGATGTGAGTGGTCTTAGTGTGAATTTGAATAACGATATTATAGGCCAGTTAGAAGGATATAACTCCTCAATTACAGTTCTTTCCTCTTCCATTCACTCAATAAATGTTACCAATTCGCATCTTGTCATCGTCTCCTCACAGGTAAGTGATAGCAGGGTAGGTATTACAGCCCTCAATTCAACCGTTCAAGTCCTATCCTCTCGATTCTCAAACCTTTCCTTCGCTTTCGATCAGGTCTCAAGTCAGATCTATACCGAAGGGATTACCATGTTAAACGTCAATAACATCTCCATCGTTCCACCACCTGTCCTGTCTCCCCTAGTTATTAATCTCTCAGCGCCCGTATCTCAATTTAACTTCACAGTTCTGGGATCATCTGTTAAGGTGTTGTCAGTGGAGGTGGATAACTCGCCTATCCAGTTCTCTTCCGCTCCAGTAAACGGAGGTGTGGAGGTAGAAGTTCCCTTCAATAACTTCTTAGAGCCTGACGGTAGCTATTTGGTTCAAGTCCAGGCATCCAACGGCATTACATATACGCTCCCTCTTACCCTAGTTAATTCAGCGCATCAGTCCACGACTGCTCATCAAATCTCTTCTCTCACATCCCAACTAACCAACGTCACCAATAGGCTAAACTCAACAATTACTATTCTTTATGTAGCCCTGGCTGTGGCTATCGTAGGGCTAATTATAGCTATTTTGTTATTATTAAGGAGGGGAGGGCAGTGAAGTGGCTTCTTTTACTATTTCTGATTGGATTTACTATTCTACCCCTAGCTTCCTGGGGGCAACCCATCCACTATAGCAGGGGACTCCTCTTCAATGTTACCACATCGAGGGACTTAGTGGGATATGATCCCAAGTATTATTCCTTTGAGGCGTTCTCCATACATCCTCCTAACGTTACTCCCATAAGGGTAGTCTTGGCCAAAAACATAACCATAGGAGCTACGGGCTTAACGCCAATTGTTAGGAAAGTTGATATTCCAAAGGGAAACTACTCCCTGATTCTACTTAACATTTCTATTAATGAGACTAACGGTACTCAATTCGATAGGGCGGCGTACGTATTCGTTAACGGTGTTCCTGTGTTCTGGGGCTCCACTCAGGAAATATTGAATTCTACCGCCGAATCTGATCTCACACTGTTCGAGAATCTCCTTCAGGGAAACGTGACCTTCCAGATCGTCATCCCCAATTTCATTGACAAGGCGATTGGAATAACTGGGATCTATAAGGTAAATGCCACACTATACCTTTATCCAGGCCCTAGGCCTCAAGGACTTCCAAATCAATTCATTCCTCTGTTTCTAAATTCTCTGAATTATTCTTATATTGTGTTGAATCCAACTCATCCATCCTACTCCGAGTCCCTCAATATTCCCAATGGAACCTATAGGGACCTTCTCCTTCTTTATGAAGAGGGAGGAGGAAATGATGAGTTCTGGTACACCAACGAGCCAGCGACCAGAAGTATCTTGGTAAGGTACGACTCTCTCTTGGCTGGCGTAGTGAATCCCTATGAAACAATTTACACTGGAGGAATAGATCTCTTCGCCTGGAAGCCCCTCACGTCAATAAATACATTGTCATTTCACACTCCATACTTAATGGAGCTAACACCGCTCTTAGCATTAGGTCTACATCCCACTCTGTCCTTAACCGTATCCAACTTGCAGGAGGCTAAGGTCCTTACAGGGTCCAATGCCTTTGACTGGGATTTGGCTGGAGTACTCTTGCTCTGGGTAAATAGTTCCAATCCCCTTATGAGTGCTAACTTCACTCGAGCCATGGGATCCTTCATGGATTCCAGTCCAATATTTCAACCAGGTTTCTCGGGCACCTATTATCAGGAGAATGGTCATTACAGCATAGAGTATGCGTCTGTGTTGAAGTTCCTTCATGGTTCAGAGAGTTCTGCGGTCACCCAAAGGGGAACTTTTGAGGCGTTTCAACAGTTTAACACTTACTTCCAATATGCTCAGTTGGATGAGAACTTCTACGAGAGCTCCAGTGATACCGGAATGTATAATGCCTCTATGATCATTGAAGGTTCCTTCCCCATAACGTTTAACTTTGTGGCCTTTGAGACGCCTATAACTTCTCCCACGGTGATCCCATTCAATGCAACGTACGTGCAGAATGGAACTATCACATTAGGGCTCAGCTACTACTCCCAGTACATATTCGGTAAGTACAACGCTACTACCATAATTCATGAAAACGAGACTAGCATTGGGGGATTCGCGGGCGTGTTGGAGATAATTAATCAATATGGGGGTGCCGTGTTAGTCTCCTTGACTTCCAATAACGCTCTCACCACAAAGAGCTTAATTGCGTATTACTTAATTAATGGTGGGGGATACGAACAATCTTTCCTAGCCCAGGGACTTCAGAATAGTACCAGCAATACCTCTGGCTATCTTATTCACCTTCAAAATAGTTATACTACTATAAACTAATTTTTTATCTTAACTTCTAATTTGGAGTTCTAAAGACTCCTTTCTCTATTATGTCCTTAACTTCCTCCAGTCTCTTTTTCCTCTGTTCACTTCTCTGCCTGCCCTCTTCCCATCTCACTTTCTCATCGTCGGTAGAAGGTATATAGTTTTGAACAGGGGATGGTCTAGCGTCAGGCCCCAAGTGAATAAATGTATAGTAACTGGTGGTGGCGTGATGCCTCCTTCCAGTGTATGGGTCCTCGGAGATCACCTTTATGCCTATCTCCATCGAGGTTTTCCCCACGTAGTTGAGGGCGGTTGTTATCTCCACTATGTCCCCCACCCTCATTGGCCAATAGAAGCTCATATTATCAACATTTCCAGTTACCACCACTCCTTGGGCGAACCTAGACGCCACAACATCCGACAACTCATCTAATATCTTTAACAATCTGCCTCCAAACATGTAGTTTCCATAGACTGTGTCTGATGACAGCACTATCCTATAAGAGGTAGCTTTCCATTGTGAGTCTGGAGCGAGGGGAGAGACCTCTTCGGCTTTTCTCTTCCGATCCATGATCTTCTTCCTCCTCTCTAACCACCTGGCCTCCGCCGCTTCATACATGTCCCTATCTTTGCCAGGTTCAACCTTAACTGGCACCTCCCTGGGTTCCCCTCTTGGACTTACTGCAACAAATACCATATATGATAAAGTAGTAGTCTGAAAATTCTGACTATTCTTACCGGCCTCTGCTAACACTCCAACCTCCAATGAAGTTTTACCCACATACTCAACCCATGCTCTAAGCCTCACCATTTCCCCCACATGGACTGGCCTTACGAAGAACACGTCGTCAAGAAAGGCCAATACAACTTCCCCCTTAGCAATTCTAGATGAAGTTAGAGTTCCCGCGTTAACCATCCAGTCCATTAAATGTCCCCCATGCAGTATGCCCAAGGGGTTCGCGTCTCCTGGATTAACCAAATGGTATGAATCTATCAGGGTATCGCGTATCGTGGTCATAGTCTCAGGTAAGTCGGGCCATATATCAATTTTAGTGATCTCCTCAGAACTCAATGACTTAAGCTCAAAGTAAGGATATGGAAATTACTTCTATGTTCCGTAGTGTCGACACTTGTCAGGATAAATTATCTCTCCCTTCAGAATATTATGTAGTTGACGTGAATTAGTGAGGATCGTGTAGAGTTAACAGTTCTCGAAAGGTGGGCGTCTGTTAATTTACCTAATCAGTGTCGGCACTATGGGGGTAATTTCACACATAAATTCTCCTATTTGCTAAAAACATTCATTCACTAACTCCCAGGGACATATAACATGGAGATAATTATAGTAATTGAAAATTCCTTCTTGAAGGAAGAAACTTTTATCTAAATTAGGAATTCGTTGAGTTGGAGATCGTAAAGTTAATAGGACAGTTTGCAATAAGCCTATGGGTCATAATGGCGTCTGCGCTAGTATTAATAAATACAGACGCGGGTGGTGAAGAGGAGGTTTATAATAAACTTAGATCCATGAACGAAGTGACAGAGGTGTATGTAGTCTATGGTGTCTATGATATAGTGGCGAAAATAGAACTGGAGAACATGGATAAACTTCGGGACTTCGTTACAAATAGTATAAGGAGGCTACCTAAGGTAAGGTCCACTCTCACCATGATAGTGATGGAGGACAGGTCGGCGGTCAGAAAATGATATCTATTTAGAGAGAAATCGATATGATAGTCTCCTTGGGTTTTGACGACCACGATTCGCCTGCTGGAGGATGTACAACCCATTTCCTATATCAACTACTTAACAAAAAGAAATTCAGACTGGTTGACTTACCCTACTTGGTTAGATTGAATCCCAATGTACCATGGAAGACAAGGGGAAACGCAAGTGTGAAAATTCGTGTCGAATATGAGGGCGATTTAGAGGACCTGGCCGATGAATTGTGGCAGGAGAGCGACCTGTACGTCCGCGAAGTTTCACGGGGATATAACTTCAAGAGGAGTCCAGGTCTTGCTATCATTAGAGAGAGTTATCTAGGCCAGTGGAGCACAAACCTATACGAAAATGCCCTTAGTGACGTTCTACTACCGGATGCAGTTCGAGAAATAGGCATGAAACATGGCGCCATATTGAGAGGGGGTAGAGGAATAGTGGGAGCTTTAGCTTCAATGGGTTTCTCAGGCAAAGGAACATATGAGGTGATTATATATAGGAAAGAGGAGAATTGGGGAAGACCTAGAAATATTAATAAGAAAGTTATAAGGGATTTAGATTCATTCTTCCCAAATATATTCTATAACTATGATTATTTAAAGGATGAACCTTTGGTTCAATCAAGAGGTCAGGATCCTGTACTTGTTGGTATAAGAGGAACGGACCCAAACTTGCTTAATTCATTGAGGCTAGATCTTGGAGAGGAAGCAGTTGGGTCAATGCTATTTAAGACCAACCAGCATATGGATCATCACCTTCTACGTCCAAGTATGAGACCCTACGGCATCATGTCAGCAGAGTGTATCGTAGAGGAGATTAGGAAGAGACGGGGAGGAGATGTTCTATTGAAATGTGGCAATGAGATAATGTTGGTATTTAAAGAGACCCGAGAGTTGAACGCCGCTGCTGCAGAACTTGAGCCTGGAGATAGGATACACGTGCTGGGTTCGGTGAGACCTTCCTCAGTATGGGGAAAGGTAGTGGAATTGGAGAGGATCGAACTACTAGAGCTAGTTAGAAAGGTTAAGACGGTTAATCCTACTTGCCCGGTCTGTGGAGGAAGCGGAGAATCGTTGGGCAGAAGAGGTGGATTTAGATGCCGAAGATGTGGAAATAAATTCATACTGCCTAAAAAAAATCTCGAACTTCCTCGAAGGTTGAGTCTAGGGGTATATCAATCTCCACTATATAGACATGTATCTAAACCCCTATTTTTAAATGAATGACCCTTTCTTAATTTAGAAACTGATATTAATAACTTCAAAAGATCTGAGAATGCGATAAAGCAATTGAGACAAATCCAAAATTGTTTTAGGGTGGGATACCACCATGGACCGGCCGGGATTTGAACCCGGGACCTCTCGGGTGCAAACCGAGCACTCTTCCAGGCTGAGCCACCGGCCCTCCAGGGATCCTTTGTTGGTATCCCACCCTAGGATAGGGCAATCCTATGAAACTCATAAGTCTTTCTGTCCTCAGTTGCCTTCAGGGGTTAAGGGGGAGACCCAGTGGGGATGGATAGCTCCCAACATAAATGACACTTCCCTCAACGACACGTTAACGATGCTCATGGACTGGATGAGCATCACTTAGACGCCTAAGTCAGAGTTAGTGATCACCTACGCCCCGCCAATAACGTCCGGTATCTGTTTCCTCGCGGGGACTCGAGAGCCCTAAGGGCCTGTGGAGTTTAACCCTCTACCTCGCAAACGGGGAAATGAAGCATGAAGCCCCTTAAGGGCGATGTACTTCATTTGATCTCTCCATGGGAATAATGGTAACCAAGTATCTTTCTGCCCAGAGCAGATATTCTCATGGAAAGTATCCGCGCTGAAGGGTTGTGATGAGCTGTAGCTTTAACTAGGCTACATTAGTGAGCGAAAATCCCATAACTATTTGGTAACCGGCGGCTTAGAGTAAACTACCTTCCATTGAAACTTTAAGTGAGTGAAGGAATAGCATATTTAATTTTATTAATTAAAGGTAAGTCTCTAGTATTAACGCTGCCTCCCAGCTAGCCTGAGGAAAGTTCTCCACTCGTTAACCCTCTCTTAGAGGATCAGTTTCTATTCATGGGTGGGATAGGATGATGAAGCTGAGGACTTCTCCGAAAGTATGGGATAGTTCACTCCTCTACGTCTCTAAGGCCCTCCTCAGTTATGGCAAATACTACTTCACCCTCAGGTAAGTGTGGGGCGTCCACAACCCTTGCTATTCTCTTATTTCCTCTACTCTTCTTCATCTGCATCCTTATTCCAGGTACATGGTAAAGCGTATGTCCACCTACTGCCACCGTGGGATCACCGTAGAACATGTCTGGTCTTGCCATTACTTGATTCGTTATCACTACGGCTATATCGTATATCTCCGCTAGTCTTGAAAGTTGATGAAGATGTCTATTGAGTTTCTGCTGCCTGTTAGCCAGGTTCTCCCTGCCTACATATTCTGCCCTAAAATATGAGGTGACCGAGTCAACTGCTACAAATTTTATACTGTTGTCTTTGACTATCATTTCCTGCAGCTCGTCCACTATGGCTATCTGATGGTCACTATTCACTGCCCTAATATAGTATATATTATTCATGACTGTCTCCGGTTCAAGCTTTAGCGATCTGCTCATTGCCTCTATCCTTTCCCATCTGAAGGTACCCTCAGTATCTATGTAGACTGCCTTTCCTGCTAAACCACCATTCTCCTTTGGAAGTTGGACATTAACACTTAACTGGTGACATAGCTGGGTCTTTCCCGAGCCATATTCCCCGAAAACCTCGGTCATTGTCCTCGTCTCAACCCCGCCTCCCAGAAGTCCATCCAGTGCTTGACTTCCTGTTGTTATTTTTCTCACGCTTTGCCTTTCCTTCTTTAACTCTGAGGCCGTCTTGAAGCGTATATCCAGCGCCTCTCGCGCTTCCCTTATTATTCGTTGAGCTGTGGTGAGAGGTATTCCTGCCGCCACGCTAATGTCTTGAGGAGTAGCGACAGCCAATGCCTCTATGCTAGCATACCCAGCTTCGATTAATTTATTCATAGTAGTGGGAGTGATGCCGTTGAGGTCATTGAGTGTCTTGATCTTCTTCTCTACGTTTTCTTCTACATCAGTCATGAACTCACCTAATCTTATCTTATGTTGTTGTTTTCAAGTTATAAATTGACTTGAAGTTGGACTGAAACTTTCAGTCTCTTCTTTTTCTAATGTCCCCTGACCATTGTTAAATCTGGATTTGATTACGTGGGTTAAGGATGTAAAGCATTATTTCTTTAACCTAAGGGCATATGGGTTGTTTTAAAAGTTTTATACTAAAAAATAAAAATTTTTAGAGTGAGTTATGGTTTCATGAAGTTGCGGCCCATGGCACTTAAGTCTGAGTTAGGGCTCTAGTATAATCAATATTCCAAATTGGAACAGAGGGATGTTCTACTTTGCGAAAACTTGGTTGCGTATAAATCAACTTACCCTACGGGTAGGGTTTCTCCCAGGGAAAATAAAATTCTAGCTCTATAATTGCAATGAAATTAGACCAGTGTTATCTGGATGAATGGATGAGTTTATGGTAGTTGATGTCGGCCATGAAATCTTTAGTCATAATAGACTTACTTGGGCAGTTCCAGCAATCTCTCTCCAATTAAGTTCCTTAATATCTCTGAAGTCCCAGCGGCAATAGTACGCCCTCTGGAAGCCATCATTCCCATTATCCAGCTGGGGTCGAATTCTTCTCTTCTTTCTGTCACTAAGCCCTCAGGTCCCATCAAATCAACGCCCTTCAGATATATGCGCTGAAGGAGCTCTGATGTGACCAACTTCAGAACTGCTCCTTCGGGTCCTATATCTTCACCCCTTCTCAATCTCTCCACGATCCTTTCATACAATCCTCTGGCAGCTAGTGTCTCCATTGCCATTTCCATTACCTCCTTGTCCCCTCTTCTAATTAACTCCTTTATGGCCACCTCTGACGAGAATAACATTGTGACCCCAACGTGAAATCTCTCGTTGTTAAGTACGGTCATTGCGACCTTCCATCCTTCTCCTATCCCTCCGACCACATTTTCCTTAGGTACTTTAACTTTATTGAAATATATTGTGTTAAACTCCGCCTTTCCTGTGATTTGTCTTATGGGAGTCACTGTTACTCCGCTCTCCTTCATGTCAACTATCATCATAGTAAGTCCCCTATGTCTATCCTCTTGCCTTCCTGTTCTGGCCAAAAGTAAGCAGTGGTCAGCTATGTGTGCGTAACTACTCCATATTTTCTGACCCGTTACCTCAAAATATCCACCCTTATCCTCAGCCACTGTTCTGATGGCCGCCAAATCAGATCCCGCCGAGGGTTCCGAGAAGCCTTGGCACCAAATGTCCTCTGCACTTAATATCCTTCTAACGAAGAATTTCTGCCTATGATCGCCGTGATTCAACAATGCCGGTGCAACCACTATTAGGCCTATGGAGCCCAGACTCCTCCCATAGGGAAGTCCCTCTCTGCTGAATTCCTCATAAGCTATGAGTTCCTTCAGGGGGTCGTCCCCATAACCACCATATTCCCTCGGCCAACTAATACCTAAGTAACCAGCATTATATAGTTTTTTATGCCAGTTTCTTAGTAAATTATAATCTTCTATTTCCGTAGTATCGAATAGTATCCTTTTGCCCTTGAGTTCTACGGGAGCGTTCTCTGCTATCCATTTCTTTAACTTAAATCTGAAGTCCCTGAGCTCCTCCTTTTCTTCCATGGCTCAATCTAGCAGTGGATGTTAATAATGTTTCAGTGAAAGTTGCTTGCCATCGTGGAGGGGGATTCTCACTCTAAGAGTATTTCCTGCTTTCCTTTAACAAACGATATAATGGGTTAGACTGTAGGCTCTAAGGGGTATTTCGTCCATTACACGTTTAAATTGATGAGTGATGAGGAGGGAAGCTTTAGCGCAGGCTAGTTAATAAGAGGTTCTGGAGGGAGCTCTCTATGCATTGCCACTCGTCGCTAAATCAATGCAAAACATGTTAAGAGCGCCGGGGGCGGGATTTGAACCCGCGCGGGGTGTTACCCCAGCGGCTTAGCAGGCCGCCGCCCTACCTGGCTAGGCGACCCCGGCACGCCAGCATTTTTCCCAAGTAGTTACTTAAAGGTTTCTCTCTTTTCTGCTTTGTGGGATGTTCAATTTTCTTAGGCGTTAAGCTCATTAGGTTTTCTTAAATTCAGAATCTAGCGTCAGATTAAAAGTAAGTTTCACGTTGTCCCTGATAAAAATTGAAGTATCCCACAAAGCATCTCTTTTCCTTCTCGCCAATTTCCTAAGAGCCATAACAGTTGTAAGGGCAGTCCACCTCACTGTCCTTCATTTCATCCCCATGAGCCTGCGGGAATACCATATTAAAATGGTATTATTTATAACTGAGAACCCCCATCACTTTCCATGGCCACAGAACAAGTAATAAAGGATGTTCTCTTGAGATATAGGAATATAGCTACGGTTGGCTTTTCAAAAGATCCCACCAAACCATCTCACACCGTCCCAAAGTTTCTAATTGAAAAAGGGTACAACGTCATTCCAATAAACCCTACAGTTCAAGAAATCCTTGGAAGGAAAAGTTATCCAACATTAAGAGATGTTCCAGACTACGTAGACGTAGTGCAGATCTTCAGACCTTCATCAGAACTTAAGGGCTTAGTTCAAGAGGTCATATCTAGGAAGCGCAGTAAAGGGGATGTGAAGGTAATATGGGCTCAGGAAGGCATAAAGGACGACGAGGCAGCTAAGATAGCGGAACGCGAAGGATTGATAGTTATACAGGATAAGTGCATGTATAAGGAATATATACGCTTATTGGGGCGTTGAAGTTCAAACAGTAATGGATCTTCTTTACGAAGTTAAAGCTATCGACTCCTGCAAATAGAAAAATTTTAAAGAGGTGAAAGAGTGATAAAAAGTATGGAAGAGTCAGTCATCAATTATGCCAAGCTTCGAGAATTGAGAGAACCTGTAAAGTGTTGTTATAAGATAAGCGATACTGATGTGGATTGCTTAATGAGAATACTTGATGCAGGAAAACCAATGGATGCCGATGAGGTATCTAAGACCATGGGCCTTAGCAAAACAACCGTGGAGACCAGCCTTAAACGCCTCATGGAATTAGGGCTGGTACAGAGGAAGAGATTGGATGGTAGAAAAATTGGAAGGCCTAAATTCCTTTACTTCATTACACAGGACTTCCCAATGAAAGTGAGAATAGACCTAGATAATTGTGTGAAGAGAATATCCTCCATAACCATTTAAGATTTAGAGTTTGTCCTTCATCGTGATTAGTCGCTTTTAACGACTATTAACTCGGCCTC
>JAFMDM010000190.1 GCA_017857195.1 Methanobacteriota archaeon | reverse complement strand
TATTTAGATGATTAAAAATAACGAGTAGTTACGTAGAAGCGTTACAGTCTCCCATCACAAACGCTCTTTTAACCTGGAGAGTTTTGCGATGCCTGAGCCCCACTCCCCATCAGTCTGATCTGAACGCTTCGTATTTCAGTTTCTGTAATACCTTCGGTGGGACGGATAGTTTAATACTCTCATAGTTAACATTTATCACGTGAAAGTTGATCCAGGGACGTGTCTGAGGTGCAGGGCTACCAAGTACCTGTGCGGTCTTACCTATTGTCCAGTTACGGTCAAGATGTCCATCCTGAACATGAGGGCTAAGATATACGAGGAACTCTCAGGATCGTCTCCCCCTTCCGTCTTCGTTGGTAGGTTCAATTACCCCAAGGTGGCAGTCTACCCCTCAGCACCCCCGCTCGGAGGGGACACCTCCAGATATGAGGATCCTAAACTGTGGATCTCCATGAGCTTGGACGAGTTCTTGGCCATGAGGCTGAGTGTGTTCAGAGGGGGACAGAGCTTCAGGGTGGAACAGGCCTCTGATCCCTCTAGGGATCTGTGGGACGTTCAGACACTGGCTCTATCACCTAGGCCCGTTGAAGTGGAAATGAAGTTCAAAGAACCACCTAAAACTATGAACGTCATTGACGATACCCTACCTCCACTAGGTCCTTCAGCTCCCTTGGACAAGCTCAGATTGGGAACCATCCCTCCTCCGGAGAAGGTCGTGGAAAAGGTCTTTTCCAGTCAGGACATGAAGGCCATTGAAGGAATGAGACTCCTTTACACTTCAGGCGTGGGCGTGGAGAGGATATCCAGGATACTCAGCGTCGGTGGGATGGGAGTGGATAGGAAGTTGGTACCCACTAGGTGGAGCATAACTGCGGTGGACAAGACTCTATCTGACCAGTTGGTTAAGGAACTCAAGGAGTTCGACATCCTCGACAATGTGGAGGTCTACGTGAGGGAACACCTCAGAAACCTCTTCGTGGCTATGCTGATCCCGGGTAACTGGTCTTTCGAGTGGGGTGAAGCGTGGTTCCCCAGGACTGCCTGGAACTATTGGGGAGGAGAGGTTGCGGTGGAAATAGACCACGAGGGTTATAGCGGCAGAAAGACCTATCCTGAGATAGGGGGTTGTTATTATGCCTCCAGGCTAGCCGTTGCGGAACACCTGGTGAAGAGAAGGAGACAGGCTACGGTTGTCCTTTGGAGGGAGACGTATCCGGGTTTCTTCTTCCCAGTGGGAGTGTGGTTCGTCAGGGAAAACGTGAGGAAGCTTTTGGAGGGAAGGCCAGAGACCTTCGACACAGTCTGGGAGGCTGTAGAATACCTCTCAAGCAGGCTCAAGGTTTCCAGGGATTGGACCAGGAAGTCCTGGATACTCAACCTGATGAGGTCGAGACTCTTTTGATCGTCCTGAAGGAGATTGACGTTAAGACGGCCCTAAGCAAGTCAAAACTGAGGGAGTTGGATTACTCCCTAAATCCGTATTACGGCTGTCAATTCTCCTGTCTTTACTGTTACGCTAGGAAATTCACTCCCCACGAGGAGGCGTCCAATAGGTGGGGAGAGGTGATAGTCGTCAAGAGGAACCTCGTGGAGGTATTACTCAAGGAAGTCCAGAGGGTGAGGAGGGGAACCGTGGGTCTATCCACGATCACCGATCCGTACCAGCCGGTGGAGGGGAGTAGGTTGCTCACCAGGAGGTCGTTGGAGATCCTCCTCTCCAAGGACTTCAGAGTCTCTATTCAGACGAAGTCTCCCTTGGTGCTGAGGGACCTAGACGTTCTAGTGCGTCACAGGGAGAGGGTGGATGTAGGGTTCACAGTGACAACCTTGAGGGAGGAGGTGTGGAGACGTCTCGAGCCCGGAGCCCCTGGCCCTAAGGCTAGGATAGAAGCCCTCAAGAGGTTGAGTGGTGAGGGGATCGATACTTGGCTCTTCATGGGCCCAGTCATCCGTGGAATGAACGACGGTGAAGTAAGGGATATCATAGTCCTCGCGGGAGAGATCGGGACCAGGATCGTTTACGACAAATTCAATGAGTACGGGATTTCCTTGGGTTTAAGGGGGGACAAGGGTTGGTGGGAGGCCAAGGAGAGGGAGATCCTTCGCTCGTGTGAAGAGGTTGGTATAGAGTGTCACTCTGAGGTTGAGGACTGGATACACGAGGAGAGGAGGAGGTTTCTTCCCTTGTTCTAGGGGTTTACAGCGGTTTATTGGATTTCCACTTTATTACCGGGCAACATTTGAGGGAAAGTCCCGTAACTGCTGGAGTTCAGAAAGGAGAAAACATTTCTAGCCCTAAGACAATGATTTCGTTCCGGTTAGAACGTAATTGTACTCCTTTGCTCAACGACACAGGATTTAACATCACCCACGTTACTGTCGTCCCTTCGGGAGGTCTCGTGTATGGGGGTCGTGCCTAATCAGAAGAAAACGAATGTAAACTACCCCGCCCTAGCGGACGGAGCTTCCTGCTTCCTTGCCCAGCGGGTAGAGGGCGGAGCTCCACAGGCACTACGGGCCACCAGTCCTGATCTCTTGAGCACGTTCAGGGAAGCGTTGTAGTCAAGGTCT
>JAFMDM010000037.1 GCA_017857195.1 Methanobacteriota archaeon | reverse complement strand
CATCCCCCACCTCACGGAGGGGGACTTCCGCCCCCTTAACCCCCCAGAAAGTTAACCCCAATTGGCACAGTACCTATGGCAGCCAAGAGTATAACTATGGGACCTATATACCAGAAGATGTTGGTCAGACTCATCAACTTCCCCCTACTTCCCTTTGGGGAGTACTCTGCAATGAGGGACCAGGAGGTTGGAACGTCGACCCCAACAGCGAACCCCACCAATATGTAACCAACCACTAGCATCACGTAATTTATCGCTGCAGTCATTATCAGGGCTCCGACAGCGTAGAGCACCAAATCGTAGGAATAGATGGCCTTTCTGCCATATCTGTCTCCCAGGGGACCGGCTACCATGGCGCCAAGCCATGCTGCGAAGGCGTTAGGACTTAGAGCCCCTATCAGTCCCAATAATAGCCCAACCAGGTGAAAGTGAGTCTCCCAAAGGGCTAAGGACGCACCTCCGGCAACTATCGCTCCAGCGTCCAGGAAGTCCCCCATGGCGGCCAGGAAAGTCCACTTATAATGGGTAGAGGTAAGCTTGGCCTCATCCATGGACCTGAAGGGATCTGAATTAGAAGACATAATTCGATCTCACATGTTAAATATTTTAACAATCTTCCATACTTGTTTGGATTAGGAAAATGGTCTCATTGAAAAATACCTAAAAGAGCTCTGGGAACCTGATCGGGTTATCAGGATCGTAGGCAGGAACTACCTTTGGACAAACTTCCTTTAAGTACTTATACGAATCGAGACATTCATATATATCCTCTGCAATCCCAATGGGCAAATTATCCTGGAGGTTACGCCACACGAAGGCCGCGTCCGTGAAGCAATATCTGCCAATGGGAGAGTCCACCATGACAGCCATGGAGCTCCTGTGGTGGCAACCAGTCCACTTCACTGAGACCCCTTGCAGAACTTCCTGATCCTCAACCAAAGATATCCTGTCCCAGGCCTCCTCAAAGAGATACTCCCTGATGTACCTAGGGAAGTAGATCTCCCTATCCAGGAAAGGCGCCACTCCTGGAGACACCACGTCGTTGTACCATCCTCTCCTGGAGAAATGAATGGTGGCCCTCTTGAGGTAAGGTAGTCCTCCCAATGTGTAGTCCTGGACTGGTGTGATCAACACGTCTGTAACCCTATCTGGGGGGATTTGAAGGGGACGAAGAAGATCAGGCAACTCTCCAAAGGAGGAGAATCTGCACCTTCCTCCACCGGCCCACTGCTTAAGGAATTGATTCCTCCTCTCAAGATCCCTCACCAGTCCAGTGTTAATGAGGACATATCCTTTCTCCGTTTCAATAACTACAACGTAGAAGTGAAGAGGATACCAAGCCTCGAAATCCCTCATCCAAAACAACTCAGGTCCTGGAACTTCACCATGTTCCCCCGCCCGAATCATTCTAATTGATTTTACGCCCATCGAATAAACTGCAACTCCCTTGACAAAATTCCTTTACCCATACAAGTGTGGATGGGTATGGCTTAAAACTAGCACCGTCCGTGGAGACCTTCCCACACCACAGATGGAACAATCAGATTGCCCTTTACAGTAAGGGGTATTACATGAGGGATCCCTTATAGTACTTTTCCATGGTAAGTTGAGCTTTGATGAGTGTAGACTTAGGCTCAACCACGGACGGAGAGGTGTTCGAGGTTAGGACTGGAGAGGCCCTGTCCCACGTTCTGGCAATAGCTTCGGTGGTGGGAGAGCTCTTAGAGGATGACGAGGAACTTAGGGAGACAGTGATGAGATACGTTGACCTTTGGATAGGCGAGCTTGCCCCCTTGGACTACATTGATGGGATGGCTGAGGTCGTGGGTGACCAGGTCAAGGTTAGACCTTGGCAGGTATTCCATCAAATAGATGAAGATGAACTCTCCGAGACCCTAGACTACGCGGTGAGATTCAAGAGGGCCAGAGAGTTCGGAAAGCCCACCATGGATGCCTCAGATCTCGAGGTGAGAATTGAGAGGATACTTAGAGCTTTAGGCGTTTCGATTGAGTCGCTGAGTAAGTTCGAGGACACCAGGGATCCAAATGGTAAAACCAAGGTACTAGTAACTGCATTGGCCTTGGCAATAGGCATAGCTGCGGTGCGAAGGAATTGGGCTCAGGAATAGATGTAACAGTAGAGAAATTAATCGTACCCACAGTGAAGGTTGCCTGTGGTTTTAAGGTTGATGAGGAAGAGCTTGTAAGACTGGTGGGCTTTGCCATGGCCCCCACATCAAGGGATATAATGGAGAAAGTCTCGTTTTGGCTCATCGATTCTCAAGGCAATGTACTGAAGTGTAGAATATGTGATAGAGGTCCATTCACAAAGAAGGGGCTATTTCTTCATCTGACTAGGATTCATCAGGACGACATTAGGGCGTTAATAGGAGATGAATTGAGGAGGGCACTCAGGAAGGTTACCCACGCGGGCCCTCAGTAGGTTAGATATTGATGTTTATCCCTCCCTGTTGCCCTGTGGGAATGTAGGGTAATAGTGCACTGGCCAACTGCTCTGCTGTGAGAGTGTGGAGCCAGACCCTCCCGGGACCCCTAACTGTAACGAAGAATATTCCCTCATGAGCGAAGAATACTGATCTGAGTCCCCCAACCAACTGTACTGAGTAGTCCATGCCTTCCTGAAGGGCTAGAAGATGGGATGCCTCCACTTGAATCACTTCCCCAGGGGCCAGATCCCTTACGAACAAACCTCCGTAGGAATGAAGGAAGAGATTTCCAGACCCATAGAATCTGGCGAGGAAAAGCCCCTCCCCTCCCAAGATTCCAGCCGTAAGCCTGGCCATCTTGGAGTCGTAGTTAACTCCCGTTTCCGCCCCAAGGAAGGAATGTGCCTCAGCCAAAATCGGGCCTCCCAACGGTATTGGGAAAACCTTTCCTGGAAAAATGCCGGAGAGCACTAACTCTCCTGGACCTTGAAACTCGGTGACGAAGAATGAACCGCCTGTGAGGACCCTCTTCAATCCCCCAAGAAGTCCTCCTCTCATTCTTGTCTGCATGTTAACTGAGCTACTCTTCATGACCATGTGCCCAGCGTCGGAGTAGAATCCCTCTCCTTGGGCTAACTCTACCCTCAGGTATTGAAGGTCGTTGCCAAGGATCTGATATTGTGGCATAATAGATTCTGAAATAGGAGCCAAAAACATTTTCCATTTGTCCCTACGCGCTTGTGGGTTGGAAATAGAATGCTTCGCCACCGGTTCCAAACGTTATGTTATGGTGCCTTCCATGATGAGCATTTCACATCGTAGACCTTACGCCTCTAGCTTGGAGAACCTAGCAATGTTTCGGAAACTCCCAGTTGAAACCATAGTGCAGGAGAAAGGTTTATTGAAGAGAAAACCCTATATCTATGCCCTAGCCAGGGCCCTGTCCAAGTCCTCCATGAGGTCGTTTACGTCCTCTATGCCCACTGAGAGCCTGAGTAGAGTGTCCTCTATCCCAGCGGCCTTCCTCTCCTCGGGGGAGAGACCTCTATGTGTCATGGTGGCTGGATGGGAAATCACCGAGTTCACCCCTCCTAGGGTTTGGGCCGGAGTAATGAGTCTCACCGACTTCATGACCGTCAACGCATCCCCCCTCACCTCAAAGCTCAGGACACCTCCTCCTCCGTTCAGTACCCTCCTTGCCACCTCGTAGTCTGGGTGACTTCTCAACCAAGGATAGTAGACCTTCCTAACCTTTGGATGAGACTCTAGGAACTCCGCAAGGGTTAAGGCGTTCCTCTCTATGACGTCCATCCTGACCTTTAGTGTCTTCATTCCCCTTATTACCAAGTATGCGGCGTGGGGATCCAGGGAGGTCCCCAGACTTCTTCTCATCTGGTCTACCTGATCCATAACGTCCTTCTTTCCGGCCGCCAGCCCTGCTATTACGTCGTTATGACCGGCTATGAATTTGGATGCACTATGTAGGACTACAGTTGCTCCCACCTCTAAGGGACGCTGATTCACTGGAGTGGCGAAGGTGGAATCCACCACTAACTTGCTGGAGGATTCAGCACTCACCTTGGCCAACAATGGGAGGTCCACTACCCTGAGCAGGGGGTTGGTTACACTCTCCACAAATACTACGTCCGCGCCCGAGGAGACTTTGCTGACCAGGTCATCCATGGCCGAATCAGCCACCTGAGTCTTCACTCCCCAGGAGCTCAGGAAGTTAGTGCAGAACTTGAGGCTCCTCCCAAACATGTCCCTCTGTACCACTAACCTCAAACCTGGCCTGAGGAGAGTCATGAGGACTGTGGAAATGGCCCCCATCCCTGAGGAGAACGCCACTCCCATTTCACCTCCCTCAATCTCCGCTATCCTCCTACCCAATTCCAGGACGGTGGGGTTCGCTTCCCTGGAATACCTATATTTTTCTCCCTTGGGGAAGGAGTAAGCCGTGGTCATGTATACTGGAGTGGTTATGGCTCCAGTCAACTCGTCCGGCTCCTCCCTTACAACCTTACTTCCGAACTTCAACCTTCACACCTCCTCCAACAACTGTGACAAGGAACTGGGCCTTGAGGCCCTCCATTTTCATCACATCCGCCTTGAGGCCCTCCAGGTCAGTCCTTTGGTCCGCCAAGATCAAAATAGATGGCCCTGCCCCACTGACACAAACACCTACAGCCTCCCTGAGCAGAGCAGCCTTCCTAACCTCAGGATAGAAGGGAAACAGGGGCAGTCTAGACTTTTCCACAATTTCATCGTTCATTCCCTCCCTAACAAGTTCCCTGTCACCTAGGGAGAGACCTAACAGGAGAGAGGAGACCCTCCTAACGGCCTCCACATGATCGGTCATTGAGATCTGCCTAGGGACCATTTCCCTGGCCTTCTTGGTTTTCCCCTCCATCCTGAAGTCAGGAACAATCAGAGCTAATCTGTAGTCGCCAACCACGGGCAACTTAACTACCTTAAGAGGAGTTGATGACCTCACGGCAACCCACCCACCAATAACGCTGGCGGCCACGTTATCTGGATGGGGGGAGCCAGAGGAAGCTATCTCCCCCAACATCGCGTACTTGACCAATTCATCTTCACTTAACCCCATCCCAAGTAATTCGTTGAGGGCTGCTACTGAGGCAGCTGCACTCGCACCACTACTTCCAAGTCCCAGACCCTGGGGAATACCCTTCTTCACCTCGACCCTCACGTGGACCCTGTGTCCAAGGTCCTCCAACATCTTCATTGCGGCATAGGTTGCAGTGTTGGTCTTGGGATCTCCATCCTTCAGCTCAACCTTTAGGGCTCCCTCGCTTAATAGTTCAACCACAACCTCGTCTTGGAAGACCGCGTGGGCCACCGCCAATACATCGAACCCAGGCCCTAGGTTAGCGGAACTCGAGTGGGCCCAAGACTTGGCGAATGTCACGATGAACGGAGAGTAATCACAGTTAATAAGAGGGACGTGTCTTGGTTGTGGTCACTTTATTCTGTAGAGGAATTGAGTCCCCATAATCCCTTTGCTCTCTCTCCCACAAGCACATGTAAGGTCTCCACGGCCACCCTCTCTTCGCCTTTGGCGTAGGTTGAAGGAATGAGGACCCTTCCTCTATTCACTAATTTAAGGGCTATGGAGGGGCTCTTAACCTTGACCTGGGCATCCTTGGCCAGGAGACTCATTCCTACCCAATCCACGTAACCGACGGTCATTCCATCACCGACCCAATTGACCTCCCTTTTCATTGAGTACTCTGAGGAATCTGGGGAACACATGAGGGAGCTTATGACCAATACATCGCCGAAACCGTACCTCAGGCCGTCACATGCCGGTTTGGAACCCACCAGCAACTTCCTTACACCCTTGGAAAAGGTGAAACTGGGGTCCTCTTCGCCCAACACGACAGGCCTTGGATCTAGCTTTAGAACCCTGGCTTCGACCTCCTCCCCCGCTTCGTGGATCTCCCCTGGTTTCAGGGCAAGATAACCATCAGAGGAGGACAGGGTACCTATCATGTGGCTGTCAAACCTTATGGGATAGATCATCCATCCATCCTTGGATTTAAACAGATAAATTGGAACGTAGGTGTGCCTATTTCTATCGGCCTTAACTGCGGTTGCAAGTCTCCCCTTCATTGTCATCGGTTCGTTAAGGCTGTGGGGGGAAAGGTATCTATTGACCACTCTGTCGAAGACCATGACAGTGGAGGCGGGATTTCCAGGGAGACCAAACACAGGTTTTCCATCAACTACGGCCATTATGGTGGGCTTACCTGGTTTGAACCTTATACCATGAAAGACAACCTTACCCAGGGATGAGAGGGCCATGTGGACGTAGTCCCTCTCTCCCGCACTGGTCCCTCCGGTCACCAGAACTACGTCACTCCTCTTAACTGCATCTTCTATTGCTCCTTTTACTGCATTGTAGTCATCCTTAACTAGAAGAGGACCGTCCACTCTATGACCTAACTCCCTTAACCTGGAGGCTAAGTACATACCGTTGGATTCATAGATGTGAGCTGGAGGTAGGGGAGAACCAGGGGACCAGAGCTCATTTCCCGTGCTTATGATGGCTATTCTGAATCCACCGAACACTTTGACCCTATCTATGCCAACAGCGGCGAGGGCCGCGATCTTCTCCGACGTGATCAGTTCGCCGCTGCTCAGCATGACTTCCCCTTGGGCCAGATCGCTTCCAACCCAAGCCACGTTAAGCCCTGAGGGGACCTTAAACGCAACTTCAACCTCCTCCCCCAAGACCTTGACGTCCTCGACCTTGACAACTGCGTCAGATCCTTGGGGCAACATGGAGCCCGTGTCCACTTCAACGCATTGTCCCCCCTCAATGGAAATGGTCGGTTCCTCTCCAATACTCACCTTTCCAGTTATTCTTAGCTTGCCCGGGGTGTTTGAGGCCTTGAGGGCGTAACCGTCAACCGTGGACCTGGAAAATGGCGGTAGATCAATTGGTGAAGAGACCTCAACTGCACTTATCCTCCCCAAGGAGTCAAGAAGGGGAACCTCAACTATGGGCGGAGACTTGGGAGGAAGGGTGGAAATGGCTAAGGAGAGTGCCTCCTCTGGCTCTGGAAGCGATTCCTCCCTAAGTATTTTCCTCATATGGTGACTATGCCTAGAAAAATAAAAATAACTTGTTTCAACTTTGGGTGAGGGACACTAGGGAAGCGTTCACCAGTTCATTTATGACCATAACCACGGGGTCACGGACTTGATCCTGCGCAAGCTCGGCCTCCGTGCTTATCTTGTTGATTATTTCATCCACTGTACTATTGCCGTCGCATAAGCTCCACACATAATAGGCTATGGGTGCTACCTCGTAGACCTTATCTTCCTCCAATTTAATTACGTAATTCTCTCCGTCCTCGCTTCGATCGACGAGCTCCCCCATCTGCTGGGGCTTTGTGTCCTTTATTTCCTCGTAGTTCACTCCTCTTCCCCTCTACCCCTCGAGAACCTACGGCCTCCGCCTCCGAAGCGCCTATTCCTCTGAGGTGGCCTGTAGTCCTCGGGGGCAGTGGGCATGTCCTCAGGTATACTGGAGGCCTCGGGAGCCTCGTCGTCCCCTGCCTCAGTTATCTTGGTTCTGCTTCCGGCGTTCACCTGAACCTGGCCCCTGAAGGCCGTGGTCCAGGCGTTCTCTATTTTCACTACTTGCCCTTCCTTTATGCTACCCGCGTGGTTTCCCCACAGGGTAACCTTGACCCTACCCGTGTCGTCTCCAATTACGGCCTCACTTAAAGTTCTGGGGCCGTTCTTGGTGTTTATTACTCTTTGCTCCCCAGCTTCAAGAACTCTACCCTTCACAGCTATGTTCTCCATGCCGGGTTTTAGATTACTTACTTTCTCCTCCATTCGAATCTACTCACGTAGTTTTGAGAGTGTGAAAAAGCCAGTTTATAAAACTTGCTGATCTCAGGGGCGAAAACCTCCCACTTCCTCGGGTTCCTCGTACCACTTGCTCCTTCTGCCTACTCTGGCTCTAAGCTTCCATTTAAGACTCTTGGGCGCATCCTCCAAGGACTTCAAAAGATTCCTGGCTTTACTCTCCACAACTTCCCCCTCAGGGAACTCCTTAGCCTTAGATATTAGAAAGTCCAGGTTATCCGTAACTGTAGTGTAGAAGCCCCAATCCTCCCCCAAGAGCCTCGTTACGTATCCGAGGTCAAATTTGCCCTGTCCGTCTGAGGATGAGGGCTCTAGATCATGAAGAAGGGCCATGGTGTCCCTTACGTCGTTTTCAGTCATCTTCACTATCTGAAGTTTGGTGAGAATGAGATCCGAGGGGGGTATGGTGTAGTCCATTATTGTCAGTCTGGATTTCAAGGAGAGCCTATGACACATGACGAACTCGTCAAGGAATACATCAACAGTTGAATCCAAGGAGGGATCATAAAACATGAGTCTTGTTCCTCCCCTCAGGGCGTTGAACCTTTTATTGGGAACCATTCCCAGAGACTCCATGAACTTTGATAACTTGCTGCTCTCATTGGAAAGGCCAAAGTAGTCAACGTCCTTATAGCTCCTTGGATAGAGCGTCGATCCCTTGGGTGCGACAATCGCCACCGCCGCGCCACCTATTAACCTTAAGGTTAATTTCTCCCTTCTGGCTGCATCGATGACTTCCATTGCTCTCCTCAGAAGGACGTCCCTATCCATGAAATCACAATCTAGTCTAGAGTTAAATTTGTGTCCTTGCTTCACTAGAAGATTTATTTGTTGATTGTTGTACAATATCTAGTGGTGGAGCTAGACGATTTAGATTTAAGGATACTGAAAGTTGTTCAAGGTGACGCCAAGTATCCGCTGGACAAGTTGGCCCAAATGTTAAGGGCTCCTAAGTCCACTGTCTCCTACAGAATTAGAAGGTTGGAGAGGTCGGGGATCATAAAGGGCTATCATGCCTACGTGGACCCCGCCACTCTAAATCTGGATTACATTGTGGTAACTCTTGTGAGAACAAAGTACGGCAGAAACTACCATAACGAACTGGGAAGTAGGATAGCCAACATACCAGGAGTGTGGGGAGTCTACTTTGTCCTGGGAGATATAGATTTCATAGTCATGGCCAGGTATAGGAACAGGGAGGAGTTCATGTCTAAGTACTTGGAAAAGATAATGTCAATGCCCGAAATAGAGAGGTCGAGCACACAGGTTGTTGTAAACGTAGTAAAGGAGAGTCCCTACACTGTACTTTGAACAAAATCGCCATTCCAACGCTTTTTACTTGTCCAATAGAAGATTCCCGCATGGACCTAAGAGACAATAGCATACTTGAGGCACCAACAGTTGTTGTGGAGCCTCCAGGACCTAAATCTAGGGAACTACTCGGAGCCCAGGAGGATATGGAGACTACCTCCCTCAATTACCCCAAGTACTTCAGAGTAGCCATAAGGGAGGCCAGGGGATCCACGGTGGTGGACGTTGATGGTAATGTTTTCCTAGACTGGGTGGCTGGGATAGCTGTTATGAACCTAGGACACAATAACCCAACCATAAGGG
Source organism: Methanobacteriota archaeon (assembly GCA_017857195.1). Taxonomy (GTDB): domain Archaea; phylum Thermoproteota; class Thermoprotei_A; order Sulfolobales; family Sulfolobaceae; genus Sulfodiicoccus. The sequence continues at coordinate 3,332 of JAFMDM010000037.1, read as the reverse complement.
AAGCGGTTGAGAAACAACTGGACTCAATATGGCATTCCCTGGAGATACCCACAGAGGTTAGGGTTGAATTCCTGAAGAGATTTAGGTCTACCTTATCCTTCGAACCGAGGGTGTTATTCACCACAACTGGAGCGGACGCCTGCGAGGCCGCTGTGAAAATAGCAAGGTGGAAGACCAAGAAGAAGAAAGTCATAGTATTTGAGGGAGCTTATCACGGTATAACGGCGGGAACCCTAGGCTTCACATATCAGGGAGAGTATAAGAGATTCACGCCAGTATATGACGATCAGGCAATCAGGGTCCCCTATCCCTACCAATTTAGATGCAAAGATGAGGACTGCTTAAACCACTCCCTTCACGCAGTGGAAGAGGCCATCAAGCTTAATGCCGACGAGGTAGCCGGGGTAATGGTTGAACCGATTCTAGGGGAGGGAGGATATGTAGTACCCCCCGTTGGTTTCCTGAGAGGACTGAGGGAGATCGCTGATAGATGGAACGTTGTACTCATTGTTGATGAGGTCCAGAGCGGCGTAGGAAGGACGGGAAAGGTTTGGGCCCACCAGTGGGAGGGCATAGAGCCAGACATTATGTGTGCATCTAAGGCCATCGGATCTGGCATACCCATATCCTTAGTGGCATATAGGAGGGACCTAACAGATTTACCTAGGGCGTTCCACCTGGGCACATATAGGGGAAATCCCTTGGGACTGGCTGCTGGAAAGGCTGTTTTGGAGAACCTGACCGAGGACTTACTGGAAAGGGTGAGAGCAGTGGGAGAAATGATGAAGACGAGATTTCAGGAAATTAACGAGGAAATCAGTGGGGGCAGGATGGATGTTAGAGGGAGAGGATTCATGATAGGTTTCGAGTTGGTGAAGGAGGAGAAGAGGCCATGGCCTGAGGGCACAACAGCCATGATAGACTCGCTGTTCAAGAGAGGAGTGCTGATGTACAAGTGTGGTATCCACAATAATGTCCTGAGGTTCATGGCACCCCTGACCACGCCTGAGAAATTATTGGATAGGGGGCTCCAGGTCTTCTCCTCCGCCCTAGAAGAAGTTGAGAGGAGAAGAACTAGTTGAGCCCCAGATCCTTCAAAACGATCATGGCAGCATTGTGACCTGGGGCCCCAGTCACACCACCGCCAGGGTGCGCACCTGAGCCACAAAGATAGAGTCCCTTCACGGGCGTTCTGTAGCCACTCCATCCAGGCGCAGGCCTGAAGGAGAACATTTGGTCGGGAGTTATCTCCCCATGGAATATGTTTCCCCTAGGAAGTCTGAACTCCCTCTCCAGATCGAGGGGGGTGAGGGTCTCCTGGTGAACTATGGAAGATCTGAAGTTTGGAGCGAAGATGGAAAGAGCATCGACCACGGCGTCAGTTGCCTCTTCCTTCATTGAGTCCCATCTGTGGTGATATGGAAAATAGAGGGCGAAAATTGAGACTGTATGGTGACCAGGTGGAGCCATGGAAGGGTCATGTACTGAGTGATGGACCACCCTAAGCACCGGCTCCTTGGAGAACCTGCCATACTTGGCCTCATCGAAGGCCCTCTCAGCGTAGTCCTCGGTGGGGGATATACTGGTTATACCTGAATGTTGAGGACCTACCTGCTTTCCAGGTAATGCCCTATAGTCTGGAAGTTCAGAGATGGCAGCGTTGAACTTCAATACACATCCCTGATCCTTGAACCGATCTATGGCCTTGGCATATTCTTCCCCTACCTTTTCCCTCCCCACCAACTCCACCATATGTTTAGGGGAGGCGTTACATAAAACCACCCTAGATTGGAAGAACCTACCATCTTTCAATCTAACTCCAGAAACTTTGCCATCCTTCACACTTATCTCCTGTACTTCTGCCCCCAGCATCAAGTGTACACCGAGAGCCGAAGCCCTGCTAGCCAAGGCAAGACTTAGGGCTCCCATCCCGCCCTTTAAATAGCCCCAACTGCTCGATTTTCCAGTGGACTCCCCCATCATGTGATGGGCTAAAACATATGCACTTCCAGGAGTCCTAGGTCCTACCATTGTACCTATTAATCCCCTTGGAACGAAGGCAGCCCTCACCTCTTCGCTTTCAAAGTACTCTGAGAGGAAGTCATGAACGCTCATAAAGGCTAGGGTTCTTAGGACGTCAATTGCCTCCCTGGGCTGACTGAAGTGGGAGGAAAAAGCCCTCAAAAACCTAGAAGTTTCCATGAGTTCTCCCACATGTCTTAGGATCTTTGTGGCATCCGTCAACTGAGATAAAGTCAGCAATGAGGTCAGGTCCAGAGGAGGGGAAAGCATGAGTTCTCCCAAGGCGGCTCCTACTCTCCTCCAATACTCCTCAAACTCCAGGTAGGACTTAGCGTCCCTTTCACTATATCTGGAGATCTCCTTAACTGTCCTGTGGGGATCACTCCATACTATTAAATATCTTCCATCCTCGAAGGGGACGAAGAGTTCCGTGTCAGAGGACACCACCTCCAGTCCCACCTGATCTAAGTGAAGATCGCTGACTATCTTGGGAGAAAAAAGGCTATAAGAGTAAGAGAGCCTACTTATCTTATATCCAGGCCACAACTCCTCCGTCACTGCAGCACCTCCCACCACGTTTCTCCTTTCCAGAACGAGGACCTTAAGGCCCCTTAGGGCCAGATAACATGACGCCACAAGACCATTATGACCAGCACCTACAATTATCGCGTCATAATCCATGTACAATTACTCTTTGATCTGGTCTAAATGGTTGGAGACCTAAGGTTTGGCAAAACTGCAAGCACTAAAATAACACCTCTCCCCTATTTTGGACAATGGCCAACGCCGAGATCCTTGGCCTCCTTTATCTGGGCCTTCTGCTAGTGGTGGTGAAGGTAATGGAGGACATATTCGGTAGACTGAAGTTACCGCCTTTACTAGGTGCGGTGCTTGGGGGTATAATCCTAGGAAGGTCCGTACTTGGACTGGTAAGCGACACCCCCTACATAGCCCTCTTCATTGATTTGGGGGTCATACTTCTCCTTTTCCTTTCAGGGGTGGAGGAGTTCGACATTACTGGAATAAGGGAAAGTGTGAGCAACGCCAGGATCTACTTAATTGGTGCAGTGATAAACTGGATTGGAACGGCTGCCATAGTATTGACGGTTCTCTACTTCTTCCTTGACGTAAGAGGAACTGAGTTATTGTTCGTTTCCTTCGTTCTAGGTATGAGTAGTGTAGCACCTCTCTCCAGGGCCCTAAAGGATCTGGGTGTTTCCAAAACTGGAACTGCTGTAAGGACGTTTGTATTCACGTTAGTGAACTACCCCGCCCTCACGGACGGGGCATCTCCACCTCGCGATGGAGAT
>JAFMDM010000189.1 GCA_017857195.1 Methanobacteriota archaeon | reverse complement strand
CGGCTATCTTCTTTATGTCCTCCCTAGGGAAAGTTGCGGGATCTGGAAGTCCTCCAGCTAGACTTATGACCTCTCTACCCTCAGTGATTTTCAGAAGGTCTCGTATTTCAGAAGACCTCATTGACTTAAGCTGTTCCGAGAAGAAACGTTCCAATGCCATGAAGCCTATAACTTTCCTCACTGTTTTATAGCTTATGTCTATGAATGCAGAAATTCTGACCATCGGTAACGAACTTTTGAACGGTCATACAACAAATACCAACGCTACCCACATAGCTAGAAGGTTAACCTCAATAGGTTTCACCGTTAAACGAATAGTTACGGTAATGGATGAGATAGGAGAAATTGTTCAAGCCATAAGGGAGTCACTCGAGCGGTCTCCGGCCCTTTTGGTAACGTCTGGTGGATTGGGTCCCACCTACGATGATAAGACGGCTGAGGCCTTGGCAGTAGCCTTGGGGAGGAGACTTGTTGAGAGCGAGGAGGCTCTAAGGCAGATTCAGTCCAAGTATGGAGCTTTGGAGCTAACGCCAGTCAGGAGGAAGATGGCTACTCTCCCCGAGGGGGCCATACCCATACCTAACAATAGTGGAGTGGCGCCCGGCATTTATATTCAAGTGGGGGGAACAGATCTGCTGGCTACCCCGGGGGTGCCAAGGGAAATGGAGAGTGTGCTGGAGAATTTTCTCTTGTCCTTTCTAAGGAACAAACCAGCGTTGTTCTATGAGGAGAGGTCCTTCAAGGTCAGAGGGATCATGGAGTCCGTTCTTGCCCCACACGTCACCTCACTGGTGAAAAAGTACAATCTATACATAAAGACCCACCCCAGAGGGAGAGAGCTAAATGAGCCCTATCTTGAGGTGCAGATAGCTGGAAGTTCCAAAGATAAGGGCGAGCTATCGGCCAGGCTAGCCTCTTGTGAGGCTGAATTAAGGGACATATGTGTTGGAATGGGAGGAATTGTGGAGTAAGACGAAATTGACGACGAAATTGACATAGGACCTCCCATACCAAACCCTCTTATCATGCGGTTAATTGGCTCTTCCCAGTTTCACTCTTTTCTATTTTTAAACATTTCTTTAGGATTTACAATTCTAAAAACAAAAGGATTTTGGGTCTACCAAGGCGAAGAGATCAATCTAAGAAAAGTTAGCCCTAAGCCTTGGCTTCGTCTAAAAATCACTTCAACTATAAATCACTGTTGTGGAATTTCAAGCTTCAGTTCCTGAACCAGTTCCTTGTATCTGTTCCTAACGGTAACCTCAGTGACCCCTGCAACCTGCGCTATCTCCTTCTGAGTCTTTCTCTCGTCGTGGAGTAGAGCCGCGATGTATATGGCTGCAGCCGCCAATCCAGCTGGATCCTTTCCTGCAGTTAACCCCATATCCTTCGCCTTCTCAAGTATCTCAGCAGCATATTTCATGGAGGCCCCACTTAGGTTAAGCAAAGCTCCTATCCTAGTTATGTAATCCCTTGCGTTGCTCACCGGGACGGAAAGGGACAATTCCTTAAGTAACAGTCTATAACACCTTGCCACCTCCTTCCTGTTCGCCTTGGTATGTTGGGCTATTTCGTCCAGGCTTCTCGCTATCTTCAGTCTCCTACAGGCCACATATATTGATGCGGCCACGACACTTTCTATACTCCTCCCTCTCACCAACCCCCTCTCAACGGCTTTTCTATATATGGTGGCAGCTTCATCCTTCACTGCCTTAGGTAGACTAAGGAGGTTGCCTATCCTCTCAAGCTCGTTCATGGCCTGAGCTAGATTTCTGTCGACACTACTCTGTATCCTTGCCCTTATCTGCCACTTCCTCCATCTAAGAACCTCTAGCCTCCGCTTTGGTTCCAACGACCTTCCCATTGCATCCTTATCCCTCCAGTCTATCATGGTCGAGAGGCCCCTATCATGGATGGTCTGATTTAGAGGACCTCCAACCCTGCTCCTCTTCTCCTTCTCTTCTGCTGTAAATGCCCTCCACTCTGGCCCCTGGTCTATTACTTTGTCCTCAATGACCTCACCCGTCTCCTCACAGATGTACTCTCCTCTCTCATAGTCGAACACTATCTTATCCTGAGGACATGGATGAAGCTCACCCTTCTCTTCAGTCATGGCAATCACCGCCTTGCGAAAATTTAAAAACTAGCCAACTCATTTATAAACTTTTCTTATCTCTGGTATATAAATCTTTCTCAAATCAATGCTTTGTGGTATTGTTCAATTTTCTTAGGCTTTATGTCCATTAATTTTTCTTAAATTCATAATCTAGCGTCAGATTAAAGGTAAGTTTCACGTCCTCATTGGTAAAAATTGAAGTAGCCCACAAAGCATCAATCCAACGGAGTGTGTCGACCAATTCTATCCTGTTAAGTTATAGAGAGTCATAAAGTCCTTCCTTAACGCGCTTCGTTTGTATATCAAGGCAAGTCTCTCTCAATTTCTGAAAGCGTCTAAACCTGAAGGTCTGTTCCACCTTCTCCTCCCTAATGCCTAATGTCGGTGATGGATCCCTAGGGTTGAGAACACGTTACGCCAGCTCCGTGTTTGAGGCCCTTGATGTTAGTGAACTACCCCGCCCTCACGGACGGGGCATCTCCACCTCGCGATGGAGAT
>JAFMDM010000188.1 GCA_017857195.1 Methanobacteriota archaeon | reverse complement strand
CGTGCCCTTCTGCTCGAAGGAGTTCCAACGACTCGCCTTAAGTAGGTAGCTCGGGGCTAACTCCCTAGCTCCATCGTGGTTAAAGATAAAGCTATTGAAACAAAAGCGTGGGGTTGAACGGGAAAACTCCCGTCCTTAAGAGTTCCGGCCAATGTATAATTAATAAAAACATCCCCACTGGCATTGAAGAGGGTCATGATGAGGAAACTAAATTTCTATCAAGCGTTGGCTATAGGCCTTGGAAACATAATTGGAGCGGGCATCTTCGTCATGGCTGGATCGAGCATATCTGCGGCAGGCCCCGGGGCGATCCTAGCCTTCCTCATCACCGCTCTTTACGCGGTGAGTGTGGGGCTAAATAGTGCTGAGCTCTCCTCAATATTCACTGATGTGGAGGGAGGAGTTTACAGCTTCACGCTGAAATCCCTCGGGGAGACTTCGGGATTCCTAGTTGGGTGGTTCAGAGTGATAGCCTACTCCATAGGAGGAGGGGCTACCGCGCTGGGATTCTCCGGATACCTAGTTCAGGTAGGATTGATTCCGCCTCCCCTCTACTACCCTGTCGCTGCCCTTTTGATATTGACGCTCCTCACCATAGACTATCTCGGTCTGAGACTAGCAGCGGAGGTTGAAAGTGGTCTGGTTGTCCTAAGTGTGATGGGACTCACAGTCTTCATAGTCTCCAGTTTCGTCCTAGCGGGAATCAGGCCAAATAACTTCATCCCGCTCCTTCCTCACGGCGTATACGGTTTGTTGACCGCATCCAACATAGCCTTCTTCGCTTATTCGGGATTCAACACCGTGGCTACTCTTACGCCCTCCACCGAAAATGGGGAGAAAGTGATACCTAAGGCCATCGTGGCTTCCCTGATCCTCAGTGCTCTGCTTTACATGGCCGTGGTCACAGCCATGGTAAATGCGGTGATGTGGACCTCCTTCGGCGAGAACTCGGCTCCCCTGGACCTAGTACTTGGCTCTCTTCATTCCCCAAAATACTTGGTTGACTTCGTCACCCTCACTGCATTGTCTGCTACTATCAGTGTGACGCTCTCTACCATAATAGCAGGTGAGAGGACGCTCAGACAGCTGTCAGGGGATTTTAGGTTACCTTTTTCGGGACACCCGCTCATGCTGGTGGGGTCAGTGATGCTCCTCTCCCTGTTCCTCGGAAACGTGGAGGCCATAGCTTTAGCCAGCAACTTCGGCATAGTGTTCTCATACATGTTGACGGGAGTTGAGGTAATGAGAGTGAGGAGGAGGGGCCTGAGGGGAAAGTTCAGGTCTCCTGCATATCCCTGGCTACAGGTAGCCTCAACGGTTCTCTCAGCTATCTTCCTCATCTCTCTGGGGGGAACGTCACTCGCTATAGGGGCCGTGACTCTGTTAGTGGGGCTGGTGATCTATGAGATCCTGCGGGAGGAGAGGAGATAGAACATATTGTTTAAATTTCCTCTTCGCTATAGACATTCATGTATGTTTTCAGCATTGAGCACACGTCCTCAAACATGGTCAGGTCCGTGGGGAGGAAGAGTGCTTACCTTGGTGAACTGGCTAGGTCAGGGATAAGAGTCCCGTGGGGCTTCGTAGTTACAAGGGCCGCGTTCAGGAGATTCATGGAGCTCGTGAGAGGAGAGATAAACGAGATCTTGAGGGGGGTGAACCTAGACGATCCCACCGATGTGAGGAGGAGGTACGAGACGGTTAAAGACCTTATTGCCTCTAAGGAAATGCCCCTAGACATCCACCTGGAGTTGGAGCAGGGTTTGAGAACCATAACTTCGGACTTCGTCGCGGTCAGACCTACCATTACGTCACCCATGTCAGGACCTAGCTTCGCTGGAGAACTGGATACGTACCTGTTCGTGGAGAAGGGGGAAATAGAACATTATATCAAAATGGCTTGGGCCAGCTATTTTAACCCTAGGGCCTTGGCTTACAGACTTGCCTCCGGCAACGTAACTGAGATAGCCGTACTTGTCCAGGAGATGGTGGAACCTGATTCTGCGGGCACTGCGTTTACAATTCATCCCGTCACTAAGGACCCGAACGTTGTGGTCATAGAGTCCTCCTGGGGATTAGGGCAGGCGGTTACCAAAGGTCTGGTGACTCCTGATACTTTCGTCCTTCCCAAGAGGGACAGGGTAGTCAAGGAGAAGATAATAGGTCATAAACACCTTATGTTAAAATATGACCCGAAAAGCAAATCCGTAGTTGAGGTTCCCCTAGGAGGTAAGGCCATGGAACCCAGCCTCGATAACGTGAAGGCAGTGGAACTGGCCAACCTGGCTATACGTATAGAGGAGCTGTTCGGGAGACACGTCAACTTGGAGTGGGCCCTGAGCTCCAACAAGCTATACATATTGGAAGTTAGGGGAGTCAGGACTACGTGGGAGGACCTCTAGGGTACAGAGCTTCTGCAGACTTGGAGGTCTCTGAGCAGTTCGTGTTTACCCGTGGCGTAACTTACCTTCTTTAATTACTTCTAATTCCACCACGGGCACCCCTCTTGAGGGATCATACAGGGTCACCCTTAACTCATTGGGGCTAGTCGAGGGAAACATCAATACCCTCCCATCCACACTTTTATCACTCCCCAAACCTCGTGAGCAGTGCCC
>JAFMDM010000036.1 GCA_017857195.1 Methanobacteriota archaeon | reverse complement strand
ACTCAACATAATGGTCTCTTTGGGCTTCATCCCTTCTACTTTAATGAGCTCCTTTGTGCCAACGGCTCTCTCAAATTGAGTGTATTCCAGTGTAATTTGAGAGAGGACAGGCATTTTCACATCAGCCCTAGTGACAACGCTTCCTATCCTGGAGTCAGCCTTAGTGAGAGAAGGATCCAGGGAAGTCCCCAACGCCACCAATCCTCCAGGTTTGGCCTCGTCCACCTCTACGTCGCCGAACCTCAGGGACTCCACGGTGGAGTATAGTGGTTCGTAAGTCCCCTCACCATGTTTTTCTACTCCTGGCAATATCTTTATCTCGTCACCTACCCGTAAGACACCCTGCACTATACTTCCCCCCAACACGCCGCCCTTAAGTTCAGTGACCGGTGTACCTGGCTTATTGACGTCGAAGCTCCTGATGGTCAACATTACAGGTACTTTAGTAAGATCCCGCTGTGGGGTCTTCACGTAGTTTTCCAGTGCGTCTATAACAGCGTCAACGTTTACCTTATGAAGAGCACTAACTGGAATAATTGGGGCTTCCTCAGCCCAGGTGCCCTTAATGAACTTCTTAATTTGTTCATAATTCTTTAAGGCCTCTTCCCTACTGACAACATCGACCTTGTTTTGAACTATGATTACTCTCCTTATCCCAGCTATCCCAAGGGCCTCAAAGTGTTCTCTGGTTTGAGGCTGGGGGAAAGGTTCGTTTGCCCCCACAACCAATATTGCTCCGTCCATGAGGGCCGTGCCTGCTAGCATGGTAGTCATCAATACTTCGTGGCCTGGGGCATCAATAAAAGACAACTTCCTGAGGAATTTGGGTTCCTCGTCACTTCCGCAGGCACTGCATGATGGCTCTATGACATATGCCTCAGGCCTTCTGCAGGACTCACAAAGTCCTACACTGCACTCTGCGTAGCCTAGTTTTATTGTCATTCCTCTTTTCAATTCCTCCGAATGCTTTGCGGTCCAAACACCAGTTATGGCTTGAACCAAAGTGGTCTTACCGTGGTCCACATGGCCTACTACGCCCACATTAACTTCGGGTTGGACCTTAGGCCAAGTCAAATGCTCACCTTACTAATACCATGTTTAACTGCGAGAGTTCATTACTGACCACGTTACCTCTCACAAGTTTCCTCTTTCTCATTCCCGTTTTTTCAGGTCTGTAGCCTGGAGGACCTGAAAGAAGAACCTTCCTTTTCACCGGACCCATGACATCAAATCTCATGGGGAAGCCTGCAACGTCAGAGCCACCTGCCAACTTCAACTTTAGGCCAGGAAGTCCTACTATTGATCCATCTACCTCGTCTCCAATCTTAACTCCTATTAGCTTTCCTAGCTTGGTCTGGTCAATAGAAAGTTGGAATGATTTAGTTCTGAATGCATTAACATTCTCTATGCCCCCTAGCTTTTCCATTACCACTTCATTGACCCATATCTCCTCCTTTGGAACTTCCTGACTGGCTTGAACGGCAAGGTGCACCTTTATTTTCTTGTTCTGTTGGTCCTTGGCTTCTAGGGAGATGAAGCCGGCAAGATCAAGCTGTTTCACTGTCTCGGGATTTACCTCCGCCACCGATAGAACCCTCCCTTCCTTCTCACCCTGAGCAGGCTTCAATTTCTCCGATAATTTAACCTTAAGAGCAAGAGATTTAGTTCCCTTAGCTCCTGGGTCACTGATGCTGATCTTTACGTCAGGCACTATTTACACACCTTCAGTGTAGGACTCTTGAACTAGTATATAAAAGCCTAGTCCTCTACTTTCATTTATGCTAGGAGTCTTGTTGGTTCTCCACGGGAGCAGAGAAAGTTCTTGGAACGAGGTGGCGTTAAAATATGTTGAGATGCTCAGGGAGAAATTCGATCTTGTGGAGTACGGGTACATAGAGTTCAACACTCCCACGTTAAGGGAAGCATTAGAAAATTTGGTTAAGAGGGGGGCCACTGAAGTCGTTGCAGTTCCTTTACTATTTGCAGCTGGAGCTCACTTCAAGAAGGATGTCCCAAGGTTGCTTGGAATGAACGATGGTTATTGTGAAGTAGAGGGTAGGAAAGTAAGGACAGCAATAGCCGACCCGCTAGGAGTAGACGATAGGGTGGCTCAGGTTCTTGTGGAAAGGGTGAGACGGGCGACTACTGAACAACGAATATCCACTTGATTTTCTTAGGGTCACTTCCCTAGAGAATGGGTTAAGATTTTCGTGAACGCCCCAGAGTTTTCTCTAAACGAAGGGTTATGACATCCAACCCACCTCACGGTCCTGTTATCCCTGGAGGGATCATCCTCGTCCCTTCCTATGATAGGGAGGCAGGAATCGTTAAGTCAACTGATGTGGTTTGATGTTCAAGGGGTACGGAAGAACTTTCATATGACTTCCACCTCACTAGCATGTTGAAGGGAAAAGGATTCTTTGATGGACTCTGTGAGCCAGTGAACCCAGGCGGCATAGCTACCTACGGATATGTAGTTCTTCTGGATGGGAGAAACTTAGAAGGTTATGGGCTGGCAAGTCCGCCGTGGTCCCCAAACTCCACAAATAACGTGGCGGAATATACAGGATTGATCTGCCTTCTAAGGAGAATGTTACAGGAGGGTGTTGATGAGGCTGAAGTGATGGGCGACAGTCAATTGGTGGTAAGACAAATAAACGGTGAATATAAGGTAAAGTCTGAAAAAATAATACCTCTCTTCAACGTGGCGAAGGAATTATTGTCTAGGTTCAGAAGAGTGGAGGTGAAATGGATACCAAGGGAGGAGAACAGCTATGCGGACCTAATGACAAGAAAGGCCTACGAACTAGCCAAAAGAGGAGAATTGGATAAGGTAGGTTGCTAGGAGGCACCGGTTACCAATAGTTCAGCTCTAGCTGGATCGTATGTCCAATCTGCCGCAAGTTTACCGGTTGACTTATAATAGTTGGCGAGCCTCCTGATCTTTGATTCTATCTCCTCCAATCCTCTCTTAGCTGCCTTATCCCTAGGATAATTGAACATATGCTTCCTGACCCTAACTGCTCTCCTTATGAGGTTGAAAAGGTCCTCTGGTATCTCAGGCGCCAACCCTTTTTCTTCAAGTATCTTAGTGAGTTTTTTATTAGCAACCCTCCTAACCAGAGGGATACCGTACTGATCTCTAAGGATCAGACCTATCATAGAGGGACCATAACCTCTCTTACTAAGCTCCTCCACAAGCACCCCAACCTCTTCCTCAGTGAACCTAACCCACTTCGGTGATCCTGCCCTCACAGGTCTGGTGGAATGGGATGAGCCCTTGGGTCTCTTCTTATTCATTGCAACCACTCCTTAGATACGTCTAATAAAATTAACCTAACTCACCTATTGATTGTAGGACCAATGGAGGGTTCTACTCCTCCCTTTAACTTCTCCCTTAATACGGAAGTGCCAGCCACCATAGATTTCAACTTCTCCAAGGCCACTTTCCTAGGACGAAGCTTAAGTCCACAGTCTGGGTTAACCCAGAATTTATCTGGACTTAAATAGTCAAGGTAACGGATTACCCTATTTAGATCCTTGGCCACTTCCTCCTTTGTCTCAACCCGGTTAGTGTGAACGTCTATCACTCCTATTCCTATTTCTTTCTCAACCTTGTACCTCTTCAGTAATTTAATTGGCTCATACTCATAGTTCTTGAGGGCTAGGTTAACCTGATCTACTTGGATCTCATTCAGATGAGGGAAAATTACTGAATAATCACCATAACAAACATGAAGCACCACCTTCACATTTATCCCTTTAATTGATTCATTGACAACATCTACCGCCCACTTCACTTCCTCCCTGTGAGTGTGAATGGCTGGTTCATCCACCTGTATGATCTTGGCCCCCGATTCCACTAGAGCCTTCATTTCCGAATTCATGGCCTTCGCCAGATCGTGGGCCAGTTCCTCCTTAGACTTATAGTACTCATTATAAGACCAGTCAGCCATGGTGTAAGGTCCAGTTATTGTCACCTTTAGATAGGGCGAATAAGATATGGAGCTGGCGTACCTAAACTCATCTACAAGCATTGGCTCTCCGTGTCTCACTTTACTAACTACTGATGGCTTACGATAATAGTTCGGCCCCCATACTCTAACGGGGCCGTAGAACATGAAACCTCCTAACCTCTCCGCGAAGAATTCTACCATTTCGTCCCTTCGCATTTCACCGTCTGTTGGCACATCCACCCCTGCCACTTGATGATCCCTGAGAACCACTTGAACCGAATCATTGAGAGCCTCGGAGAGATCCTCATCGTTAAACCTTCCTAAGGACCTGAGCCTAATTACCTCCCTTAACCATTTGGGCCTTGGATAACTTCCAATAACAGTTGTTGGCAGTGGAGGCAACCCGTTATTCAAGCCTTCTTCACCTTCCCTAGTAGTCTGACCTTCCTAGAGGCAACTATCTCTGGAATAAAATCAGTAAACGAGTTAAAACCCACTATGACATCAGAGGCACCCTTGGCACTAAATCTCGAAGCCATCCTTTTAATAGAGGAAACTCTCTCCATCTTAGTAGTTCTGGAGTCCAACACCCCTAAATAGACTCTTCTTTCTTTAACGAAGGGATAGATCTGCCTCATCTTATTTCTACCCTCGATCATATCTAAGCCGAACACGTCCACAGGGAGATCGAAGAATTGTTTAAGAGAAGAGGAGTCGAGGAAGAAGTAAGTTATCAGATGCTTTTCTTTAGTAACGCCACCCACCAGGCTCTGGTATATTTCGGAGACCCTTGACCTGAGCTTCTGGTCGGCCCTCCTATCAAATATGGAAGGATCCTGAATCTCGAAGGCATCCACTACCTCCTGAACGTTCAGCATTGACCTATTCAAGGCCTTGGAGTAAGCGAAGGCCACCTCTACCCTATCATTATAGTAAGAATCTTGAGACAAAGAGGCAAAAGATATGGGACCCAAAAGGGACGACTTGAGTTTAGCCCCCTCGGCATGATTTTTGTCGAACTGGCTCCTGAAAAGCCTAGTTAGGGTAAGGTACTCCTGATCCCTGGTCTCCAACTGACCTTTCAATACGGGCGCTCTATAGTAGAAGTTATTCTCATAGAACCTCATGAGGCCGTTCCTTTCATGGCATGTCACTTGACTGCACGCCATATCGACAATGTCGTCCCAAAGGAAGTTCCCTCCCGTAACGTAATCAATTGCGGCCTCCTTGGCCAGGCCTAGAAGTCTAGATGAGATCCTCGATATCTCAGCCATTAGTTTATCCTCTGGGAACTTGCCACCCCTAAACTGCTGCACGTGTTTGGAGAGCAGGCGAGGTCTTGGAAAGCTCCCCAGGAGCGCGGTCTTCATTGTAGGTCATGAGAGCCTCGGCGCCAATAAATATGTTACGTTGGCCCCCTCCATGGTAAAGTCAAGGAGAAGAGGCTTATTCTCTGAGAACTGTAATCTGACTTCCTTTGATACCTTACTTAATCCGGTGACGACCATAAGGTATTCCATGGCATAGGAGGATGATGATTTATTGTTCACTTCGATCTCCCTAAGTCCTCCAAGCTCCTTGCTTATTTCCACCTCCAACTTCTGGTCCTCTCCTGCGGCCAGTTTTAAGGAAGATTCGTCTGCGGACAACGTCACCGTATCCCCTACCTCAGACACCTGATCTAATGCCCTAGAGAATGACTCTGAATCCACAAGGGCCTTGACGTCGAACTTGAGGTTAAGTTGAGGAACGGTGGGTGAAGTTATCAATAAGTTCCTAAATGAGAATACCCTATGCACCTTTCCCTGTATCCTGAGTATAACAGTAGACCCTGATTCCCAGGAAATCTCTAGAGGTTCGCCCTTAGTAGCGAATCTCAATACTTTGCTCAAAAATGAAGTATTGAAACCGAAGCTAAATTCTTGGTCCACCTCGTATTTAGAGAAGAACATGGTACCTAGCTTCAGGGTTATGAGGGATATATGAGCAGGATCCATGGCAACTAACTCAGCTCCTGACGGAGTAAATCGAAGACTAGCCTCATCAACTAAGGAAGCAACGGATTGAATCAGTGACCTGAAGCTCGTGGCGTCGGGAAATACCAGTTTCACGCATCGACTCTTGGTCTAAGGCATTAAAACCTAGTGGTCCTATCAGCATCCTTTCTGACGTGACGGGTCCTACTACATTAACTCCACAAAAACTAAAGAACTGATTTAAGATAACTCCTATGGTCTCTGATGCAATTACCCAGGGCAATTTTAGCCGCAGATAGAAGCGGAGCGGGAAAGACAACAGTCACAGCAGCCGTTTTGAAAAGGCTTACTAAAAAGTATAAGGTTAGGGGATTCAAGGCTGGCCCAGATTATATTGACCCAGGATATCATAGACTTGCCACGGGTGTCCCGTCCGTTAACCTAGATTTATGGCTCATGGGCGAGAATGGCGTAATTGAGAGCCTAGCGAATTATGGCAAGGGATTCGACTTCGGTGTAATCGAGGGGGTGATGGGTCTCTATGACGGCGCGGGAGAAAGGTTTAGTACTTATGAGCTCTCTAGGATAACAGAGACGCCCATCATCTTAATATTAGATGTGAGCGGTATGTCTACCACCGCAGGAGCCGTAGTTAAAGGGTTGATAGATTACAGGGGAGCCAAGATTAAAGGCGTCATTTTCAACAAGGTTGGTTCAGAGAGGCATTATTTAGAGTGTTTAAACTCCCTTCCAAAAGGAGTAAGATCCTTGGGTTACATACCCAGGAACGATAGACTAAAAGTGAAGGAGAGACATCTCGGGCTGACCACAGTGGAAGATAATCGTGAGGCCCAGGAAGTCATAAGGATCGCCGAAGAGTCAATGGTGCTCGATGTGGAGGAATTGATGTCACTAGGAGAGGATTCTGGAGAATTACCTGAGCCTGAACAGACAGATGAACCTGGACATGTGGAAGGATTGAAGAGTGAAGTGGCCGCAATAGCATATGATTCGGCCTTCAGCTTCTACTACGTTCAGAACATTGACTCCATAGGACGTAAGTACAAATTGAAGTTCTTCAGCCCCCTTAACGACGAGACGGTAGAAGGTGTTGACTTCATATACCTTGGAGGAGGATATCCTGAGCTCCATCTGGAGGAATTGGAGAGGGCCTCAAGAACCAGAGAGTGGATAATGAAGAGCGTGGAAGATGGAGTTAAAGTATTAGGGGAGTGTGGAGGGCTAATGTTCTTGGGGAGGAGTATGAGCAGGGACGGTAGAAACTATAGAATGGTTGGCGCGTTGGATCTAGATGTGGAGACTAGGGGTAGGCTGACAATAGGCTACACCGAACTGGAATCGCTCTCCGATAACCTTGTTGCTGAAAGTGGCAGATTGGCTAGAGGGCATGAGTTCCACGTTTCTAAGGTCATTAACTACGAAGGTAAGCCCGTTTTCAGAAACAGAATAGGTAAAGGTCTAGGAGATGGCTATGACGGCTTGATGACTCAGAACGCACTAGGTACTTACAGTCACTTTAATTTCGTAAGGAAGCCTAAGTTCCTCTCTTGAGACTTATCTTCTTTACCCTCTCCAACAATTCCTTAACTCTATTAACATCATTGGAATAGAGCCTCACCGTATATGGAACTGATTTCTTTGAGGCCTCTGATGGGATTATCTCAACATACTTGTTCTGCGGATCCACTCTTATTTCAGCGTTAGCAAGATGTGAGCCGTGTATGGTTACGGCTGGGAAGCCGTTTCCCACCACTCCTTTCTCAGTTATTTTATAACTATTTGGCGCAACCTTGTTTACATTACCCATCCTAAAGACCCTCCTTGACATAATGAAACTTATGCCGAACAGTGCTTCGAAGTATATCACATAAACTACGAACCTATAGATGTCATTAGCCTTGAAGGCAGGAGAATTTATCACTTTAATGAGAACATCGTCGTAGACAAGGATTACAGCTATCGTATAGACCAGAAGGAATAGCATATACTTCAACATTTTGGAGGATTGAGAGGTTAACTCCTTCACGTATTCCTTATCATTCATTATGAGATCCTGAACGTTCTTCTCCTCATGCAGGCTCCTAGACGTCATAACTTCCTTCATCAATCCCCTATCCTTTATCATGGGATTCGTCCTGTACGTGAATACACCGATGAACGCGAAAGTTCCCACTAGGTAAAGTATGTAGAAGAGAAAGAAGTATTTGGGGAGAAAGCTGTTGGCAATGGCGAGAACAAGTAGGAGGGTTTGTGACACAGCCAAGTACTTTGGACTGTAAGGATTTGGATACGAAGACATGAGCCGACTCAAAGGTTATAATATGTTAGGGGGTTATTAAGGTTTGGATGAGCTTTTCCCTACTGGTCCTCACATTTCTGGTGCTACCAACGGTGGTCTTTGCTCCTCACATTCTACAGGTAAATTTGGGAGGTGAGACACTTACGTTACAATACAATGGAACATTCAGCAACTATGAAGTAACCACGGAAACATTTAACCTTAGTTCATATAGGGTTTCAGCGGTTTGGGTGATTCTTTACAATGGTAGTCCTCCGGAAACTAAAGAGTATCTGGCGGCTAATGGCCTAGAACTAAACGTTTCTGGAAATGTTTTAACCGTACCACTTTATGAGGTTAAGCCCAATTCATCCTCTCTCTTTCAACTCAACCAATACGATGTAGGACTCTTTGTTTTCGTCAATACGACAAACGTACACACGGTGCCTTCCCCGACCACTGAAGTTACTCATGGGTCTAGTTTGAATTACATTTGGATATATGGAAGTCTAGGTTACCTATTTTTTACCGTACTTAAAACCTTACGCAGAAATAAGTAACTACTCTTAAATATGTCACCTGTTTATATGGGACTATGCTTAGTAAGAACAAACTTAGGGAAGAACTGAGAAGCGGCCTACCAGTTCTCGTTTATGACTTTAAGGGCAGAGAGGAGGAGGTAGACATGATGTTTTATGCAGGTGCCGTAACTACCAAGAGTATAACCACATTAAGGCGAGAGGCAGGTGGACTGATATGCTATGTCACCGGGGAAAGGGAGGGGAAAGCCCTAGGCCTTCCCTTCATTACAGAATTGCTGAGGGAGGTGGGACTGGGAGAGCTGGTGAAGAGGCCTATCTACGGCGATGAACCTGCGTTCTCCCTGTGGGTAAACCACATAGAGACCAGAACAGGAATAAGCGACAGGGATAGGGCGACGACCATAAGGGGTCTGCATGAGGTGGTAAAAATGATAGAAAAAGATGAGGAGGAGGCGAAGAGTTACTTTAAGAGAAGCTTTATGTCACCTGGACATGTACCCATCCTCATATCTAGGGGGATAGGAAGAAGGAGAGGGCACACTGAGCTGGCAGTGGTCTTGGCCGAAGCCCTGGGACTGGAGAGAAGTATGGTAATTGCCGAGATGTTAGGGGAAGGAGATAGCTTAAGTAAGGAAAAAGCCAAGGTTTTGGCTGAAAACTGGGGATTTGCCTTCATAGAGGGAGAGGAAATTCTGAGTGAGCTAGCATGAGGAAGTACGGGGTAGCCGATACGACCTTTTCAAGGGTAGATATGGGAAAGGAAGCAGTAAATGCGATAATGAAGGAGGATCCTGAGGCGAAGGTAATTCGATATACTGTGCCTGGGATAAAGGACCTTCCAGCGGCAGCCAAGAGGCTCATAGATGCCGGATGCGACGGCGTCATAACCTTGGGGTGGGTGGGAAAGACCCAACTGGACAAGTATAGCTATGTGGCGGCGAGCGTAGGATTAATATTGGTGCAGATCATGAGCTCAAAACACGTGATGGACGTGACCATACATGAGGATGAAAGTAGTGAAGATAGATTGTACGAGATCGCCCTCGATAGAGCCAGGAAACATGCAAGGAATTTGGTGAGATTAGTTAGGGACGGTCCCAACGCACTTACGCCGATGGCGGGAAAGGGATTGAGACAGGGGTATGGAGATGCAGGACCTCTCGATTAAATTGGGAATAGTAGTAGCGGAGTTCAACTACGACGTGACATACCTAATGTTACAACGGGCACTAGCTCACGCCAAGTTCTTAGGTGTACAGGTAAAGGTTGTATTTAAAGTACCAGGAAGTTTTGAGATACCACTGGCTGTCTCAAAGTTAGTGAAAATGAATGAGATTGATGCAGTAGCAACGCTTGGCGCTGTGATTAAAGGTGAGACAAAACACGATGAATCAGTCGCAGCTCAAGTATTCAGAAAGATCATGGACATATCCCTGGAGTCGGGGAAGCCAGTGACCATAGGGATAATCGGACCTGGAGCCTCTCATGAACAAGCGGTAGATAGAATAGAGGAATACGCTGTAAGGGCGGTAGAGTCTGCCGTTAAGATGGCAAAAAGGCTGAAGGGTCTAGGTGAACTTGGGGAGGGGACAGTGACAATAGAATGAAGGTAATGGCTGTAAGGCTTTCAAACTACAGGGAATGGACCGAGTTATTGGGCAATGATAGGGAATGGAGAATACAGGAGGCACAATTTAAACTTGCCCTCACGTTGTCCGAGGCGGCAATGCGGGAGGGAACTTTACCTTTCATCGGCACATTCGATAAGTTTTTACTTCCGGTGGACGGTGTAAAAGAAGCTGGAGTAAAACGTATCTTCAACGCCATATTAAGACATTCCCCGGTGCTACCAGCTGGCTGTGTAAGGGGTGGGAGGACGCCCATGGATGCACAAAAGGCTGCCTCCACCTGTGCAGATTCCTTAGATCCCGGTAAGTTGGATATAGAAAAAGTAAACGATGACACTATATGGTTAGCTCACTTTGACGTTAACGGCTTTACAGTTGAGAAATGGTCATTTCATGAGAGGACATTGTGGATACAAGAGATGTTCCTTGACCTCACCAAGAGCATAGTTAGGTTAGGTGGGATCTCCCAATACCTGGGAGGAGATAATATGATCGCCATGATAGACCCGGCCCAACTGAAGGAAGTACCAAAAATAGTTGAGGAGTTCTATGGAAAACTGAAAGTAGGAATAGGCGCTGGTGTTAACGCAAGGGAAGCCTCTTCCAGGGCTACTCAGGCCCTCACTAAGCTCAGAGAAAGACGTGATGGAAACTGGCTAGTCATAGAATCCTAAACTTGGGTTCCATAATAATCGGAGACGATTTAGAACTAGTCGATAATGTTCATGTCGAGATAGACGAAAATGGAAAAATAGATCATATAGGGAAGGGATTTTTGGATGGAGCCAAGGAGCTCAGAGGGGGGATAGCGCTTCCTCCGCTGGTGAACTATCATGCTCACACCGCAGACTTCGTGTCTCCAGAATATGGCGGCGACAGACCGATAAGGGAAGTTGTGGGAGACCCCTTTAGTATAAAATATAAAGTATTTAAGGAATATAATGTAGAGAAAGGAATCTATAAGTTCCTCAAGTTCTCCGAGGAAACAGGAGTAGGGGCTGTGATTGACTTCAGAGAAGAGGGGGTTGATGGAATATTAAAAGGAATTGGCATCAAGGGAAAAACCACAGTTAAACACATAATGCTAGGCAGAACCGACAATAGAAGACCAAGTGCAGATGAACTAAAGGAGCTGGCGGAACTCAGCGACGGAATAGGTGTTCCTAGCGCCAACTATTACGAAGAAGATACGTTGAAGACCATTAGATCGATTTTCAACAGTAAGTTGAGGTCGGTTCATATATCGGAGACATTGAGACAGAGCCTACGAAATGATCTTGAATACGTCATGAAGAACCTGGATCCGTCTTTCATCGTCCACGGAACAAACCTCTCTGAAAAAGAACTGGAGGAACTGGCCAAATCCCAAATCCCTTTGGTAATGTGTCCACGTAGTAATTTATGGTTCTCAGTGGGGGTACCCAAGGTTGCCAGCGCAATAAGGCTAGGGGTCAAACTACTGTTCGGGACAGATAATGGAGGAATTATTTCTCCAAATATGTGGAGGGAGATGGAAGTTGCCGCGCTTATAGCCAGGGCTCAGGATCCCTCTATGAATGATGGTAAAGCCATACTCAAGGCTGCGTCCGTAAACGGCTACGGACTTGTAAGGCTCCATCCAATAGAGGAAGGTAGCTTAGCTGATTTCATGATAATTGACGGCGAGTTTAACGGCATAAGTAGAGCTATAAATAAGTATATGGCCATAGTGAAGAGAACCGATAAAATCCTCCATAGAGTCATTGGGGAGAAGTTTCTGTCGTTCTAGAGAGCCAATCCACATCTGGATCAAAAGGAGGTTTTCGAGTAAACTCATCGTCCCTGTTGACTGTTCAACCATCACGATAAGCCATTGGATGGTGGAATCAGAGAGGTCTTAGGGATTACTCCCCTTGGATGCTACAGAGTTGACCTCCTCAGGAAATGCGAGGAAAACTAGCTCCCCGCTCCCAGAAGGTTGACGAGATTGACCCCTGCTCATATGATTGACTGGGTAGGGGGTACCTCACCCCTCTCATAGGTCTTACCATGGTGAGTAATCCTTACCTGGTCAGCGATTATGGTGAAAAGAGTATTTGAGAGCTAGTTTTAACTTATTAGGGGTCTAAGAAGGCGGAAGACCCCTTCCGTGAGGATGGATAGCCCCCTCATAAGTAGGCAAATATGAAAAATCGAGACAGACCTAAGCTGTAAGAGCTGGGTCGTACCCATGGGACAGGAGTTCAAGCCTATGGACGCGAAACCCTCCGTAACTCCTCTTCACAGGACATGAGAGAACGGTTCCGTGGAATTTCCTCTACGGGTGAAGGATTGAGGTTTGTGGAAGAAGCAGGAAATCCCCACGTGACATGATGTCCTGTCGTGAGGGCAGGTTAGTTCACTCTTTGGCAAGCTATTAATTGTCCACCTCAGGAGGGGATTCTAAGTCCAAAACTCCACTAGGTGAAAGTTTTATGATGAAATCCAGAGTAAACATAGTCATACGTCAAGAAGGGGATTTCTTATCCTCCATTATGACCTCTTTCAT
>JAFMDM010000187.1 GCA_017857195.1 Methanobacteriota archaeon | reverse complement strand
TACTGCCTTATTTGTCCCGGCAGCTGTCTACAAGGCGGTCCCTAATACTTCGCTTTACGGTCACAGCAGGCTCGCTGCTCCCTTGGCGATCTGTGAAAGGATGAGACTCCTATTGATTGACATCAAGCGCATTCAGAGGTTCATAACAAACGTCAAGGGAGAGAAGGAGTCCTCCAAGAGGCTTAGGGGTAGGAGTATCTTCCTTCAACTACTGCAAACGGCATTGGCGGACAGGATCGCCGGGATTTTAGGATTATCCACCCTACACAACATCTCCTTCGAGCCAGGTAAGCTGATGTTCGCGGTATGTGGCGACGTGAAGGGAGAGGTGAATGATATCCTGACAGAAATTGAGAGATGGAGCGACTATGAACTTCAGTTCGCATCGTCAATAAGCGAGGAATTCCAGGTCAGCAAAATGAAGATATTCAACAAGGACGAGGGCGACGAGCAGTTCAGGAGGGTCTTGGAGGACGCCTTCAGCAAGTTGAAAATAGTTGGGAGGCCCGGTAAAATGGATCTGAATATGGATTACTTCAGAGACCTTAGCTCCAAGACCCTCAAGAGGGTGGAAGGTGTGGATAGAGTGACGGCAGGAGAGGTCAACGAAGATGACCTGTTGTCTGAAATCAACCTCATCTCGTTGATCGTGGGTCACTCAACGAGGAACTTGCATTATGTCGTGGAAGTATTATATAAGAATGACGTGGACAAGGAATTTTACTACCATGACAACGTTGGGAAAATATTCATAGAACCGTTGAGAGTTGGATTCCTACTGGTTCACGGAGACAAGGAAATTTCCTTCCTCAAGTCACTTATCCAGACTGAGAAGGATAAGGCCGAAAGGATCAGGGTGTTCACAGTTAACGAAACCGTGGATTTCATTTACCCTGATCTGTTGAAGGAATTTGATAGAATAAGCTTCGGTTACATGACCCTTAGCACACACCATCCGGTGGAAAACGATAAGTTCCTATCGCTTGACGACTTTGAAAACTACATCGCCATGGGTGTAGTTGACGGAGATAGGATAGGGGAGCTAGTTAGGAGACTCTCTGCGTTCCCAGGGAGATTCATGACCTTCTCCACGTTATTGGACTTTGCCTTTGCCCACATAGTAGCTAAAAAGGCTGAGGAGATTGTGAAAAAAACTGAGGAGATTGGAGGAAACGATACTCCCAGAAGTAAAGTACTGACTGCTATGTTATATTCAGGAGGTGACGACTTAGCTGTATACGGAAAGTGGGACGAAGTCTTCAAACTGTTGATGGAGCTCTCTAGCTTGATCGTCGGGGTAATTCCTTCAATTTCAGTGTCGGGAGGGATATTCGTGTTTAAGAAGAAGTACCCCATAGCGTTCGCGTACTCCTACGCCAGAGAGGAGGAGAAGAGAGCGAAGGCCGAGAGAGAAGGGAACGCAGGGAGAGTGTCGAGCAACATATTGGAGAGATACGCCTTGAGCAATGACTGCAGGGATATTAAGCAGGTCTCCCTAACCTGGGATGAGGCGTCAAAGTTCCTGAAATTTGCCGAAAAGTTGAGCAAGAGTGACGTACCCAGCGCGTATCTATACAAGCTTTACACCATTGGCCAGATGATCGAGAACTGTGAGATCCCCAAGGCCCTAGTTACTTACGCGTATTTGAACGCCCGGAACGATAGGACTTTCGAAAATGTAAGGAAGAACACTGATGACTACCTGTTGGATTATCCGAAAGAGGGAGGAGATAAGATAATCCCTGTGCTGTTGAAGTTCAGGGACGTTATTAATATGTACTCGCTTTTGGCAAGGAGTTAGTACCCTAGCTGAATTATATGCGGAGAAAATATATAAAAGTAAATATTGTTTTATCCTCTTATAAAGATTCTTATATCGATAATCGATCATCCTACAAATTATAGAGATACGGTTTATGGGAAAAAAGAAAGCGAGGTAGAGGGCATCTTTTGGGTAATTCGGGGCTGCGTGAGGAATTCGAATACAACAACCCCTTCGTCGTAATGTCAAGTTTTTCATCAATGGAGGGCTTCGAGTATTTTGTTGTCCAAAGAAAATCTTCGGTTTGACCTAGCAAAGGGAGGTGACTGCGAAACCCTATGAAAAAGGCTAAAGTTTACGGGGAGAGTCCTATACAGGAGATTGTAATTAGTGAAATTAATCAGAGAAAGATTTACTTAAATGCTAGGAGAGTGTCGCCACTTATAAGATAAATTATCTCTCCCTTCAGAACTATGGGACTGACGCGAATTAATGAGGATCGTGTAGAGTTAGGATATCTCGACAGACAGGGACCTGTTAATTTTCCTAATCCGTGACCGCATTATCGACACACCCAGATGGACATCCTATCTGAACACTGGAATTCCATGGGCCTCGGTGGATGGTGTGGGGATCGTGGCTGACAACGGAGTGCTCCTGGTTCAGAGCCTCACCGTGAAAGGCCAGGCGTTAATGAGTTGAAGGAGTATGTGAAAAAGCACCTTTTCAGTAGCGGACAGTTAGTATCAGATCACCCGACTTCATTGAGGGTAAAGTTATCTGTCCGTTCGACGGCACCGTCCTTCCACCGAAAGCTATTTCTTTATTTAGAGATCAATGGTGGAACAGGAGATTCAGAATAAATACTCCTCAGGTGAGA
>JAFMDM010000035.1 GCA_017857195.1 Methanobacteriota archaeon | reverse complement strand
TCTCAGCACTAAGCTGAGGGACAAGATAGTCTTCGCCATTAAGTAACCTCAACCTTCCAATTCACCTTTACCTCTACGGATCTGGTGAGGGTGTCACGCAAAGGACATCTTCTCTCCGATTCCACCAGGGCCTGTTGAATTCTGGGATCCGCGCTCTTAACCTTGACGAAGTATCTCACCTCCAGAAGTCCTGGGGGAGCAGAGGAACCGCTGAACCCTGAGGGATCCATGTCACCCTCTATGTAGCCATCTACCTCCTGGAGGTCGACATTCATCTCGCGGGCCACATAACGTAGGGTCAATATAAGACATGAGAGGGCGGAGGAGAGTAGAAGTTCCTCTGGTGTGGGATCGTCGGATCCTATAACTCCCACCCTCAGCTCTCCGTCCTTAACGTAGACCCTGACCCCATTTCCATCCAGCTTGGCCTCGGCGGTGAAAGTAATTAATGTCACCGCAGCACCCCAAGGTCCACCAGGAGGGAGAGCCTCTCCACCAACTGTAAGGTCAGAAACACCCTTTCCTCCGTGGTGAGAGACCTACCCTCGGTCCTCTCTATTTCTCCAACAACGTTTCCAATTGCCGTGCTGGCGGATATCTCTGGTGGCGGAGAGGGGTAAAACAGGGACAATATTTCTCTAAGAACTAAAGAAGTTAACTCGTCCACAAGGAAGAGCTCATCCCCAACTA
Organism: Methanobacteriota archaeon; assembly: GCA_017857195.1. Lineage (GTDB taxonomy): Archaea > Thermoproteota > Thermoprotei_A > Sulfolobales > Sulfolobaceae > Sulfodiicoccus. Next base: position 12,378 of record JAFMDM010000035.1, on the reverse strand, counting down.
TGGGACAGGCGAGACCGTTCAAATCCACCACTTCTGCCTCTACCCGCGGTCTCCAGGTGAGAAGGGTTTCCCTCACGTTATCCCAGGATTTGAGGTTCTCCCTTTGTGGTGGAGGGAGCTTGACAAGCTTAAGCTGCCTTCCCTCCACATTTACGGTGCCTACCACTTCGTTCAAATAGGCTCCCTCACAGAAGTTTGTGCATGAACTGCCTGGAATTCTGCCTCAAGCCAAGGGATGGGTGGGATTATATGGACTTCGAGGAATGCATGAGAAAATGTCAGTCTAAGTCACCTCCCTCACTTCAGGGGAGTCGATGAGCTTCCTAAAGGCGGCCTTGAGATCGGCCTCATCAAGCCCGAAGGCCCTAGGAGGACGAAGCTTGAAGACCTTGGACACTGCATCCTCCAACTCCCTCACCCTGACCCCCCTGAGTGAGTCCTCAAGGTACTCTAGGAAACCCTGGGGAGACATAACGAAGAAGTCACCTGAAACGGAGACCTCGTCCAGTTTACCATCCACTATCCTGGCAGTTATCCTAACTAACTTTCTGCCCTTGTAGTCAACGTGGCACAGCACCGTGAAAGAAGATATCTTGACACATCTCTCAGTCCTGAGCTCCGGGTGCCTGTTGTCCTTGTAGAAGATCCAGCTCTCCTCGTTCTTCTCCCTGGCCAGCCTCTCCCATTCCTCCAACTCCTCCGGGGTAAGAGAGGAGTCCTCAAAGGAGAAACCTGCGTTTTCGTAGGCTTTCCTTATCCTGGAGATCAGATCCTCCCTGGTGGGAAGGTAACCAAGCTCTCTCTCAAGGCTGGTGAGCCACTGCGACATGTCCTTGGCCATTTTGTCCCTGAACTTCTCTGAGGGGACCCTAACAGCACCTGCAATTACTTCCAGATCAAGACGCATGAGGACGTTGCCAGCTATTACAACCGCGTTGCCCCTGGTCATAGCTCCATTTCCGCTTATTTTCTTGCCATTTACCACGATGTCCTGGTCCCTGAGGGAAGCGTTGATCCCGTAAGACCTAAGGGCGTCCACGACAGGAGTCAAGTATAGCTGATATATCTTGGAAGGTTCAGCGGGGGCTTCCTGGGCGTTAACAACCAAGAAGAAGTCCTGCTCTCCATCAGTTATCACCACCGTCCCTCCACCCAACTCCCTCCTCACCACCCTCATACCTCTCCTCCTCACGAAGTCCATGTCAACTTCCAACCAGACCTCTTGATGAAGACCAACGTTAACGAAAGGTTCCGATGAAGTGAAGGTCATGAAGGTGTTCTTCCCGCCCCTTGAGACGTATTCAGCGACCGCTACGAAGGAGGTTATCATGTGGGGACCGTCCTGGGGTGGGAGAGAAACGAATCTCCAGGACATCCCTACAGCCTCTTACATTGAACCTTCTCAGTTTGTATTAGGGCCTTGATCTTGGCTAAAGCGTCTGCGCCCATGAAGAGCTGTTTAAGCTCATCCCTGTTGGAGACCTTCAATTTCACCAACCATCCCCTTCCGTAGGGGTCTTGGTTGACCAGCACCGGAGACTTCTCCACCTCCTCGTTGACCTCCACCACCTCTCCGGTCAAGGGTGAAGGAACTGCACCTGCCCACTTACCGCTCTCCATGGTGGCCACTGGCCTCCCTCTGTCCACCTTTATTCCCTTCTTCTTTAACCTCACCTTCACCAACTTCCCCGCCATGGTCTGGGCCAGGTCTGTTATACCCACAGTCATTACGTCACCCTCCAACTTACCCCACACCGTGTTCCTTCCCTCCACGTAGTAGTAAAGCCCTTCAGGGATTTCACAATTTGATTCCACTGCCATTTTCTCCACCTAGAGGCTCAGAAGGTAAAAACAATTTAGATGTACCTCCTCAGTATGCTCATTGGACCCGTTAAGTTGGCAGTGAGTAATACCTCGTCTGGGGAGTGTCCGAAGGCGAACGCCAATAACTGACTGAAGTATGCGAGGGGCATCCTGAGTTCCTCTCCATATTTCCTTGCTATCTTATCCATATTGGTCTCTATGGCCACGTGTCCTAGCGGACAGTCTGTCACCAGCACTTCAGCCCCGTTCCTTTTAGCCTCCTTCAATATCCTCGCCTCCAGGTGCACTGAAACTTCGGCGTCGGAGTAAACATGGGGACCTCCGCAGCACATTGTTTTTGCCTCAAAGGGTACCACCTCGGCTCCAGCGGCCCTCAAAAGTTCGTCCATGAAGTTCGGCCTCTCCGGGTCGTCCTTAAAAGGGGAGTATCCAGTACCCAGAAACTGCTTCGGCCTGGAGTAGAGGCAGCCGTAATAGGGAGCTACCTTGAGGCCAGTCAAGGGCCTTTTGACCCTTTTCTTTACTTCCTCCACGCCAGCAGCATTATAGACGTACTCCACCGCGTGAGCGGTGCCGACTTTCCCCTCATATGGTTCCTCCTCCATCTTCTTCAGGTGTTCATTTACTCTTTGACCCACATTCTGATACTTATTGACGTAATGATTCGCCCGGGACAGGGAGTAGTGACATCCTGGACATGCGGAAATGACAGTGTTAGCGCCCATGGACTGAGCCAGTGAAAGGTTCCTAGCGGGGAGTAGTAATCCAACCATTGTGTTAACGTTCTTCACCTCCAACGCTCCGCAACAATTGTAATCCTCTACCCTTTGATAGGGTATTCCAAGATCCTCCACAACTAACTTAAGCGAGACCTCGTAGGACTTCCCCAGTCCGTCCAAGGAACATCCCGGATAGAGCACTGCCTTACCGTAGACCTCCTTCCTCTCGCTCATTGTATTATCACCTCCTCCTTCATGGCCTCCTCTAACACCTTCCTAACCTTACTCCACTTCCTCACCCTGCTCGGCTTGATCAGGTCCTTCACAAGACCTGACTTCAGCAGCGCACCTCCCATCTTGATCAGGTCCTTGACGCTAAGGGTAACGAAGCCAGCCTTGGCTGAGGCTGCCCCCAGAGTAAGTTCAGTGATCCTTCCACCATTGTTCATAACAGTTTCTAGGAAGAGTTCATCGAATTTAGTACTAGGGTCCTCCCTCACCAAACCATGCTTCAGTAGATTGTTATGTATGGCGTGCACAACCTCCTCAACCATTACTCCCTTTGGGCATCTATGGGTACACTTTTGGCAGGACACACATCTCCAAAGACTGTCCTGAATTTCCACCAAGGATTGCCTATCACCCTTCCTGGCCAAGTCTATGAACCTCCTGGGACTGAAGTTGGGGTCGTACTCCCTCATGGTGCAACCGCTGGTGCAGGTTCCGCATTGCCAGCATGCACTTATGGTGACGCCTTCTAGGGTGGAGGATATTTCGTCCCACATGCTCTCATCATATCCTGTCTGAGTCCTCTCCACTATGAACGAGTTCCAGGTGCCATCCACCTCCACCCCGTCAATTATGGCCTTCTCCTTGGAGATGACGTCCTTTATTATGGGTTTCTCCAGTTCAGGTATTGGCACTTACCATCACCTTCAGAAAGTCCTTAAGGCCCATGACCAGGGCCGTGGTACCAAGGTGTGTGGGTAAAAGCCCAGCCACTTTCTTATCTATTGCCAGGAGAGTGGTATAGTCCAGATATCTAACGTAGGCGTAAACTGAGAAAATAGCTGTGGGTACGTAATCACCAGTCCTTAACCCGAAGGTGTCCAAAACCTCCCTAAGCTCCCTTAGAGCCTCCAATGCGTCGTCCTTGGGCCTAACTCCATCCTTTAAAACATACGCCAGCGCCCCAGAAGATCTCTCCCAGTTCCACACCCACCTGGTCCACAGTGGAAACTCAGATGGCCTAACGAAGTGAAGTACCTCCTTGGCGAAATCTGAGGCGTCCTCCCCCTTCATGAAGGAGAGACAGAGAGAACGTTCTGAGGCCTCGGAGAGGGAAGACGAGGACTTTATGGAAGAGAAACACTCCCTGAGAACCTGAAGGGACTGTTCATTCAGGTCTCTGGAGTATTTCCTCGTGTAAAATACGGAATTCAACACTCTTCTCCCGTCCTCAAGGTTAGACATCGAAACCTCCCTTAGGAAACGACCTTTAGCGGCTGCAGCGTCCAGAATGGTCCTTAAGGAATCCCTGGGATCCCTAGAGCTGTTCCTGGGATCCTTGCCTATCATGGCCTTATAGATCTCAGTGACGTTGTCCACATTGATGTACTTAATGTTTTATCACCTCAACCTTCATTGGATTCTCCCAGGCTCCACTGGAGACGTATTGGAAGGTCTTTATGGCAGCGGCTTGACCCTCAGTTATGGAGTCCGATATTGTCTTGGGACCCGTGAGGGCACCGGCAAGGAAGACGCCGCGCCTGGTGGAAACGACGGGAAGCGAGTCTGGGTCGGCCGGCCTCACAAAGCCGTGCTCCTCCACCTCCAATCCGAGGACCTGAGCGACCTGCTTTGAGCCTAGCCCCAGCTCCATTCCGTTGGCCAGGATTACCATGTCGTAGGGTACCACCAGGGCCCTGTTGAGGTTCATTGTATCTTCCCCCTTTATTACCACCGTGTCATTGGGACCTCTCATGAACTCGGAGATCCTCCCCCTCACGTAACCCACCCTGTAGTCCAACTGAGACCTCCAGTAAAGCTTGTCCTCCATCAGTCCATAGGTTCTTATGTCCATGTAGTATATGTGAACAGTTGCGTCGGGGATCCTCTGTTTTATTTCCATGGCCTGCTTTATTGATACTGCACAGCAGACCCTGGAACAGTATGTGTTTCCCACAGTGGCGTCCCTGGAGCCAACACAGAGGAGAATGGCTATTCTCTTGGGGACCTTACCTGTGGAGGTCACTAGCTTGTCCTGAGAGCATCTTCTCAATGTCCGAGATTTGATAGATGTTGGGGATTATGCCGTAACCATATTCGTATTTTCTCCTCGAGTCAAAGTGTTCGAAGCCAGATGCGGCGATTACTGCGTCAACTTTCTCCACTTGTGAGTTGCCCTTCCTATCTGATACCTTAAGCTCAAATCCATTGCCGGTCTGAATTGCCTGCTCCACTATGCTATTGAGATGCACCTTCACGTTTCCGTTCTCTGTGGCCTTAACGAGAGGATCTATGACCTGCGAGGCCGGCCTCAGCTCAGGGAAAAGTAAGCTGTAGTGTAGCTTCTTTGGAGTTCCACCCAGTTGAGGGTCCTTCTCAACCAAAACCACCTCCATTCCCAGGCTCGAAAGTTCCTTAGTTGCACTTAGACCGGCAGGACCTCCTCCAATCACCATTACTCTCTTCATAGCTACCCCCTTACTTCCCTCCCTTAAGCCACTGGACCCTGTCAGGCAACGTGAGATAATAATCAATCTTTCTATGTGGCTTATACAGGTACTTGGATTCGGCCTTCCCCTCCTTTAGGTCCTGGAGATACTGGTTGAACTTCTCCTTATATTCATTAACTGGGACACCGATTCCACGTAGAAAGCCCTCCACGTTGGTGGCATGCCAATGGATCTGCCCTATCATGTAAGGATCTGCTCCCATGGCCATGGCCACGAACTGAGCGTCCGACAACACAGGCAAGTTGTAGTTGAGACCATGAGCCTTACCTGCCCACTGACTCTTGTCTAAGGTGGTTACACATCCCGTGTCCGAGGTTACGAAAACATCGGCGTGTCCCTCCTCCACCGCGGGAATTACCTTCTTGAAGAGAGCGAAAGACCTGGTGAACTCCCTCTCGGTGAGTATGTGTCTGAACCCGAAGCCACAGCAGTCCCACCAGGTGGAATAGTCAACAATCTTGGCACCCATGTTGATTACAGTTCCTGTGGGTGCTGCTGGCCTCCTTCCTTGGAAAACGGAGGGGTCATAAATGGTGTCGTCGGGCACGAGCTTGTAGACGTGACAGGGGGTGTGAACGGCTGCCTTCACGGAAGACAAATCGTATTTCCTCTCCCTTGCAGCCTCCTTGCTTTTCACGAACATCCATTCACTATAATGCACTATCTCCTCAGGGACCACAATATCCATGTCCAACTTCCTCATTATTGGCCTCAGTTTCTCCCTGATCTCCTTGTGTAGAACCAACATATTCCTTATTTCCTTATAGTGACCGAAAGATGTTCCGCAATGAATTAGCGGATAGTAATCTATCTCGTAACTTCTCCAGAAGTTCCTTGCGAAAACTCCTGCCAACGCAACTGGATTGGAGGCTCCAGAGGCGTGATAGTTCCACCCTGTACATGAGGTCTGATGGGGTTCATCAACGTAGTCAGTCTCTAACTTATTCATTATCCAGAATACTGAGGTTGGATAACCAGGTATGTGTCCACATTGCCCGCACGACTTATGATGCCAAAGCCTTGTTGTGGGTATCTTCTTTGGCTGTCCGTTAATTGTCTGATATTCAACTGGTTGGTTGTGAGGCTTTATGTGATGTACTATGAGTTCGCCCCTGTCCTCAAGCCTTTCCAATTCCTCCTTGATATGTTGTACCCCGTGGGGAGTACTATACCTATAGATTACTCTCTGATATACCTCCTCCCAATCGACCTGGTCAGCGTAAGGGAGGGAATCCTTAATTTGTTCCTCTATTTTCTTTTCCTCTTGAGACATCATGTTATCATTACGAAGATACTGGGACGTAGAAGTATTTAAAAATTTTTATGAATAAATTCCTTTCAACTCATAAAACTTCTCGTAACTCTTGAAGATATTAGAACTTTTACAAATTTTTATTTAAAGATCGAGCCAGCTGTCGGGGAGTTCATCCTCGTTTAGCTCCCCCTTTTCATATTTCTCCTTGATCTCCCTCAACTGTTGGCTCCTCTCGTCATATATGTCCATTATCATGTCGTATAGATCCTGATCTACGTTCTTAATACTGTCAAGAACGCCAGACTCTATCATAATGGTCATAAGCTCCACAGCGGTCTGAAGGGATGCGTGCCACCCTATGTCTGACCTTTGAAGCAGATCCACTGGAACAGCCTTCCTATAAAGGTCCATATTGGTTGCCTCCTCCACGGCCTGAGGGCCCCAATCTGGGAAGGTCTCAGGTTGAATCATGTTGGGTGTGACCTGGTTGCCGGTGGTCATGACCACGTAGAGTATCCTTCTGTAGGGTGCTAGGATCTCCTTGGCTGACTTCAGACCCATCTTCACTGCGTATTCCCTCAAAACCATTATGAGACCGGCGATCTCGTTGTTGAAGGGGCAACGCATGGAACAGGTGTAGCACTGAACACAGGCCCACACCTTCTTGTTCACGAATTCATAGATCTTGTCCGCCTCATCTCTCATCATATACTGTATCATCTCCCTTGGACCAAAGTCGTAGAACTTGGCCGCTGGACAGGCCGAGGTGCAGACACCACAATTTAGACAACCCCTGAGATATTCGTTGAACCTGAAGTCCGACTTAACCTCATTCCAATAATCAATGGCTATCTTCCTCTCCTCAACGGGAAGGGAATCGAGGTTTCTCCTCTCCTCCTCAACTGCTCCCTGCTCCTCATAGGACATATCTAGAAATCTAGGGTCGTCGGTTATGGGGGGAAGCTTAAGCTGTGACAAAACATCACCCTACACCTACTATGAAGTGGCTTATATAAATTTTATTATAAAAAAGAATTTTTCCGTTCCCTTAGGCCTTCTTGACCAGTATCCTGACTGCATCCCCTTGCTGCTGGACCTCCAACACCTGGTTTCCCGTCCTCCTGGCCCAGGCCTCTATGTCGGGCTTAGCTGCAGGATCTGTGGCCAGGATCTCCAGGACTTCCCCAGAGTTCAACTGTTTCATGGCCTTGGCGGTCTCCATCACTGGGCCTGGACAATACATACCTCTGGCATCCAACGTCCTAGCGATCCTGAAGGACTGGGACAACTCCTTCACCTCATATGAACAGGGTCTCTCCTCCCTGGGCCCTGTCCAGGAATGTGGCTACTCCTACCACGTCATCTACGAAATCCGCGAGGTCCTCCCTGCCTATGTTGAAGAACCCCATGCTAGTGGAGCACGCGAACACCTTGACCTCACCCTGTTCCTTTGCCTCTGAAACTAGCTGGAACCAGGAAGGATACCTCATCTCCATCATCCTCTTGGCCATCATTGGACCGAATTCCTGGTAGTTCACATCTATTTTAGGACCTCCCTGTTGGGAACTCATGGCCTGAATGGATTTCTTGGTTATTGCCTGCAGACCCCAGAATGTGAAGAAGAGGTTAACCTCATACCCCGAGGCAGCAGCACCCGACGCCAAGATACCCACAGGCATTAGTTTGTCCATAGTCCCTGAGAACACTATTATGGATAGCTTCTTTTTCTCTTGGGTAGGATTAGGATTTTGCTCTTTATTTGACTGCATGAGTGATCGATCGTCCGTGGCAAATTTAAACTCATTGTCAATAAGTTTCATTTTTTTCCTTTAAAGCCATGACCAAATATCTTTTATATATTAGAGAATTGATAAAAAGAAGAAACGACTTAAAAGGTGTGAAGAGAACTGCTAAGAGTGAAGTGGAGCTCCGAGAAATTAAAGGAGGCTTACGAAACATCGTTTAAGGCGAGGGAGCTTCCGTTCGTTAAGTGCTCAAGGTGCGGTACGGCTTTTTACTATCCGAGAGTAACGTGCATAAATTGTGGGTCCGGTGAGCTGGAGCTCCTGAAGAGCAAGGGAAAAGGTAGAATTCTGTCCTATACGTGGGGAAAGGATAGGGAGGGAAGGAAGTTCGTCTACGCCATAGTGGAGATGGATGAGGGATTCAGACTCTACGGAAACGTGGAAGGTGAAGTGGGTTTCGATTTCAAGGTAAAGGTTGATTTTGAAGATAGGTCTGGAAGGATCCTACCATTCTTCAAGACAGTCAGCGGCTAGCTTTAAAGTCATATGACTTTCAACTGAACTGCCCGTGCCTGGACGATGAGAAGGACCGCTGCCAGCTGGATGTGGATGACGTTTCCCCTCAATCTCGCCCTGGGGCCACTATCAACCCTGGTGACTCTTGAGGTGCTAAGTCTAGGGGGAAACGCCATAGATGTATCTTACGTCATCACTTTGGGAAATCTCACCACAATTCCTGCCTCCCTCATATGGGGGATGGCAGCTGATAGGTTCGACAGGAGGAAGATAGTGCTCCTCAGCTTTGGAGCTACATCAATAGTTCTCATATCCTTCCCCTTCCTGGACTCAATTCCAGCTCTGGCTGGACTCTACGGCACTATTACGTTCATAACCGTGGCCCCAAACACACCTTTCAACCTATTCGTAATGGAGACGAACGAGAAATCCAAGTGGGCCTCAGCCTTCTCCAGGCTCTCAATGCTATCTTCGCTGGGCGTGTTGGCGGGTCTACTTGCCTCCTCGGTTGGAGTGATCTTCCTAAGGGTTCCTTACATCATTGAAGGACTAGGCGTAGTGGTCCTGATCTCCACTGCCGCTGGGCTAAGGGTGTTACCCAAGCCGGCAGTACGGTTGGAAAGGGTGGCCCTGGTACACCATAAGGAGTCATTCATGACCAGACTTAAGATGTTCCCACTCTTCTTCCTCCATCTCCCAGACCCCAGTCACTTTAAGATGTTCAGGCTCTCGAGGTTGAGAACTAAACCCGTTAACTTCGTACCACTACTCTATATAGCAATATTCCTTTTCTATCTTTCCAGTGGTCTGTTCAATACAGTTTATCCGGTTTCACTCTACCAAGGTGGATTGAACAAGGCCGAGGTGCTGGGAGTCATCACGGCTGGCATGATAGTCCAAACCGTGAGTTTCATGGAAACAGGCTGGGTTATACGTAAGTTGGGAGAGCAGAAGTCCGCCTCACTATCCTTAGCTTTGAGGGCAATCTCGTACGCGGGAATAGCAGTTGTAACCGCAGTGGCAGCAGGCATCCCGATCCTGGCGGCAGGATTAACCCTATACCCCCTTGCTGCCGGGCTTGCCTTTGCGATCTATTATGCGGCCTCCAACACCTTGGTGTTTAAGGTTGTGGGGGAGAGGAGCCATGGAAGAGGACTTGGGGTGTACAGTACAATGACTGGAGTGGCACTTTTCATGGGATCCCTGGCGTCGGGATATTTATCTCACTACGTGGGATTTTACTTGGACTTTGGAGCTGCGGCGATCCTATTGTTCGCAGCCTCCTACATGTTTCATTACCTTGAAGAGGGGTAGTTAGAAGTTATCTCCACTGCCTTTTATAACCACTAGGAGAGAACTGCATTGATCAAATATGGAGGAACTACCTGCTACAGCGGTGGGCCTTGCCCTCAAAGATGCGGTGATCCTGGCCGCAGAGAGAAGGTTGAGCTATGGAGGATACGTGATAAGCAAGGCGGCCAAGAAGGTAAACAAGTTAGGAAGGTTCGGCATAGCCGGTGTGGGGCTGTTCGGAGACCTCCAGGCCTTGGAAAGGATAATGGAGGCCCAAATAAAGTACTACGAACTCTATAATGGCTCAAAGATATCCGTAAGGTCAGCAGCAAAACTACTATCCACCCTACTGTATCAATACAAATATGCACCGTTCATTTCAGAGACCATATTCGGTGGGGTTGACTCAAGCGGACCGCAGCTTTTCATTCTTGATCCCTTGGGTTCGTTAATAGAGGACAACTTCGCTGCCGTTGGTTCCGGAGCAAAGGTAGCCATAGGGATACTTGAGACTGAGTTCAGAGGGGATATGACAATAGAGGAAGGAAGCAACCTTGCCCTCAAGAGTGTGAAAGCTTCAATAGAGAGAGACGTGTTATCCGGGGACGGTGTGGATATTCTAATATTAACAAAGGATGACGCAAAGGAGAGATTCTTCCAGTGATTTGGGAATAGACTTTAACGTGTTTAGGGGATGAAAGTTTCCATCCGCGAAGGAGGAGGTAGCCCCCAAAGATTTTAGACAGATACAAATGATTATATTGAACTTACCTAAATAAATAGCGGAGGTCTCATGGAACCTAACCGTTCTTTCGTGTCCCATACTGAGGAGTTACGTAGGGATTTCTCGCCGCAGTTGAACTCCAGTCCCTACGACTAACTCTATCGGTCAAGGATCGAGGTTGTTAAAAAGAACCAGGAAATCCTCAATGGTTGAGATGCTCCGTCAGTAAGGATGGGGTATGGTTCACGAAATTGAAAGCCCCTCTAGTAAAGATTTTCCCGGCGTTGTTTGACTATCATTTAGGAGCACTGTGAAACCCTAATATCTGCCAATAATGGGTCAGCCAGCTGATACTTTTCTTCTTTTATAAGAAGTGAATAGTCAATTAGATTCTCTATTATCGTTTTTACAATTTTATCGTTTATGGCCCTGCCCTCTAGCGCCTCCAGTCCGTTCCTTATCTCCTTCCAACTACAGCCGTCTTTACAGGTCTCAATGATCTTTAGGTATCTCTTCAAAGACCTATTTCCCTCCATGATAAAGTTGCATAATTCCTTGGCAAGTAATCTCTTCGCATAATGCTTAACCCGTATTAGTGCGTTCTCTTCACCTTCCCTCAAATATACATAACCATAATACGTTAACCAACCTGGATTTCCTCCGAGTTCACGGTAAACTTTCTCTGCATTGGTAAAGTTTATACCTTTTTCTTTGGAAACCCTCAACTAAGAACTTTATAGCTGTATCTTTGTCGAAGGGATTCACTCTCACATTGAGGAATGCCCTACCGTAGAGCGGTGAGTTTGCATCTTCAAGTTTAAGAAACTTACTCTTCACTCTAACCTCGGACCCCATAACAATAAAGGTTAGGTTCCTTAAGTTATCAAAGGCGTAAGCGATTGACGGTAAAATATTATAGCCTTTGAGCTTTATCAGCTCTTGGGCTTCATCGAGAACTACTATAACTCTTTCACCTCTGTCTTTTCCCCAATCGTTGAGAGCGTTCAAGAGGTCGGAAAACTCGACTTTATCCTTGGACCAACTAAAGGAGATTGAGAAACCAAACAGTTGGACGCCCCTTACGAACTTGAGGTAATTCACAATCTCTTTCCATTTCTTAGTTAGTCCGTCAATCTCCCTAGCCAGGATTTCTAAAAATCTTTATAGACCACATACTCTCTGTTCTCGAAACGTCTCATATCTAGGTAGATATACGGGTTATCCCTAGCATTCAACACCGACTTCACCAGAGAGGTCTTACCTGTTCTCCTTAGTCCCTCCACTAAGATTAGGGGAGAATCTAAGGCTGACATTAGTAACTGTTTTTCTAGCTCTCTATCAAAAACATCTTTCAGTTCATCCTTTGGTCGAGGATCAAATAACGTCTTACTTATCCCCTCCTACGTTACTTACCCCCTCCTAAGTATATAAGTATTAGATTTGAGCTAGCTTCCTCCACGCCCTGGAAGGGCGAGGGTTCCCCTCATCGGTTCGGGATTACATCTCTCATCTGAGGGGCGGTCGAGAGGGTCGGAGACCACCATTTAGGTTCATCGCGATCACA
>JAFMDM010000186.1 GCA_017857195.1 Methanobacteriota archaeon | reverse complement strand
GCGTAGTATCCAGCCGTGGAAGACCGTTTACCCATCGAAAGCTTTTAATGAGTTCGGGGGTCATGGCTGACGAAATGGGTTACCTGGGAAAGGGCGATGGTGGACAGGATAGCCTGCCCTTGGCTCATAACAAGTTTCATTGACCAAAAGGCCGAATTCCTCTTTGTACCAGAAAAACAGTGCTGCAGGTAGCGGAGAAAGTTGGAGCAATACCATTCGACATGTGGGTGCAGAACTCTCACACTACCAAGATGAGGATGGATCGGAACGTGTGACGTTCGACACAATAGTCAAAAAAATGGGTTAAGGGATCCGGCTTTACTTGAACTAGCCAAAATAGTTAGGGGGCGGACGCTCACAGACCGAGCAACCCACCTCCAGAGTCAGCGGGACTTAAGGCAGCGGCGCGAGGTTTAAGGGAGATATCAAAGGATGACTACGATAACATGCGCCTCCAGTTCCCACTATATGACGCGCTTTACGCCTACTGCAAACTCAAACTCGCTGTTTGACTGTGTCAAGGGAGCGTAAAGCCTCGCCAATGAGATAGATGGCCCCTCGTTTAAATAGCAGTTTTCATTTTCCCATGAACTCGGGTACGTAAGACCTCCTGAACAGTAGACCCAAAATCAGTTTTCTAAAAATGGAAGAGTTCGGACTACCAGCTAAGGGGAGAAAGGGATGAGTGAACCTCGAGGACTTTGGGGAGGCTCGAGGACTATGAGTTGGATTGATATCAAATTGATGAGATCCTATGGGGTTCGCTTAGAGTCGACATTAGGCTACAAACCACGGGGTTGATGCTCTCCTTGAGAGTGTTGTTATTCGTTTTGAAAGCCATTCCTTATTTAGAGGGAGAGAAGTAAGCTTTTTGTTGACACTATCACCACTTTCCCCCCTAGAGCAGGCCCACAAAGCGTTAGAGGCCCTCTCCTCCGGTAAGCTTGTGGAAGGGGAGTACTAACCCCCTGAAATGACCAAAAGCTTCTATTTCCCTTCTCCCTTTTTTCACACAGTGAAGGTTTACAGTCCTGAGGTTGGGTTCGTTGACCTCCCAGATAATCCCGAGAGGATAGTTTGCCTTTCACCTGCAGTAACCGAGACCCTGTTCATGTTGGGGGTGGGGAACAGGTTAGTGGGGGTGGACTCCTGGTCCTATAGGCCAAAGGAGGCCCTGAAAATAAGGAGGGTAGGGTCGTACGCGACTCTAAATGAGGAGGTGGTAAGGGAACTTTCTCCGGACCTCGTGATCACCACCACGGGAGTACAGAGGTCCATGATCGAAAGGCTGAAGTCCATGGGAATTGCGGTCTATCCTATCCCGGTGCCCACGACCATATTTGAATTAATTTCTGCCGCATCCACCGTGGGCGGTTTGGTGGGAGCATACCAGGAGGGGTTGGAGCTCTCGAGGAGGCTCTTACAAAGGTTGAACTCACTCCTGAAGATGGGGCTTCCCAGGCCAGCCAGGGTTTACGTGGAAATTGACCTGGGAGGGCCCACGATACCTGCCTATTTCTCCCACGTGACCAGCGCAATGCATCTACTGAACATGATCAACGTGTACGGAAACGTGAAGCAGGCCTACCTATATGGGATGAAGGTTGAGGACTTCCCCATTTTCTCCGTTGAGGATGTATTCAGAGCTGATCCTGACGTAGTGATTTACGAGTTTAAAAGGAAACAGTTCTCAAGGGAGGAGGTGGAGGGCCTCATCCAGACCCGCGGATGGGATAGACTAAGGGCAGTGAGGGAGGGAAGGTTGATCGTCCTCCCCTCAGACACCCTGGCCCATCACGGTCCGTCATTCATGGACAACATGGAGGATTGTCTAATTAAGGTCAGGGAGTCCCTCGGTCTAACTTCTCCATCTCACTTATGAGGTCTGGATTGGAGGTGATGACTCCCTTTATGCCCATTTCCTTGAGTCTCTTGGCCACCACCGGGTCATTTACGCCGTAGGCGACTACCCTCCTCAGTCCCATGAGTCTCGCAGATCTAGGGTTAAGAAGGCCGTAAGGCACAACCAGGATGTCGGCGTCAGCCTTTCCCACGCTTGAAACCATCATGGCTACCCTCAACTTTCTCTCCCTTGCCCTCTTGGCCAACTCCTGGTTTTCCGTGAGGAGTATGCAGTCCCCCACACTGTTCAAGTCCTCGGTCCTAAGGAAGGTGATCTTCCCCTTGGGGCCGTTCGACACGACACCGTTGAACCCCAGCTCTTCCGCCTTATTTGCTTCTTCCTGGGTCTTGACCTCTAGGTAGATCTCCATGGGATCGATATGGTTGCCAGGGGTTAAAAATGGGGGAGATTCACAGGTTGGTTGTGAATTCGTTTTATAACCAGCAACTTGTGGATAGGCAAGTTATTAGATTTGAGTTGTCCTTGTAATGATCTTCCGTTGTTAAGTATGTCTTAAAGACTAAGACACTCACTTCATTGGCGCTGACTCAGATCCTGTCGTGGAGACTGTGAAGGTTCACGAGTTGGGCCACGGTTAGGAGCATCATAGTGTGGTCACTGAACTGATGGGGTTTGGGCTTCATTGAATTTTCATGAATTTGTATCCAATCCTCAGCCCTTGGGCTTCACCAGAGTCACGGGGAAACCCGTTCATACCCCTCCGCCCCTTTAGCGGGATAACCCCGA
>JAFMDM010000185.1 GCA_017857195.1 Methanobacteriota archaeon | reverse complement strand
TAAGGTGGTCAACGAGCTCACCAAGAAAGTGCATGAAATATTAAGGGAGAGCGAACTGAACAGAAGGCGACAGGAGAGAGGTCTACCTCCAGCCAACATAGTTCTACTGCGCGGCGCGTCGAGCTATAAGTCCTTTCCATCCTTGAGCTCCAGAACAGGATTGAACGGTGCATGCGTCACCGCTACCGCGGTCATAAGGGGGATCTGCAGGGCTCTTGGGTTGGAAACATCAACCCCTCCGGGAGCAACTGGAGGAATTAACACAGACTATCTGTCCAAGGGAAGGGAGGCGGCCAGGCTATTGAAGGAAAAGGACTTCGTGTTAATGCATATAAAGGCCACTGATGCCGCATCTCACGATGGCTTAGCCAAAGAGAAGGTCAGAGCTCTGGAGGGTATAGATAGAGCAATGGGTCAGGTGTTAAATCAGGTAGGAGAAGAAATGGTAATTGGCCTCACAGGGGATCATACAACACCGGTGGAGCTTAGAGAACATGCAGGAGACCCTGTGCCTCTCCTCATATACACGCCTGAGATAATAGTTAGCGACCAGTTTTCCCACTTCGATGAGATCCAGGCCAGGAAGGGGAGTCTCAGGATTAGAGGGCTAGACTTAATGAACCTGCTACTGAATTACTCCAACAGAGGTCAACTATTCGGAGAGTAGGATGACGACGCTCGACAAGGGCTGATATGTGATGAGCCCGCGCAGGTCTGACTTAACACTCCTGTACTTCCATGGAGTTTAAGAGGGATCTAGCTCTCCACTTCATTCCCTCAGATACCTCCAGCACAACGGCACCAGCCCCTGGCTGTCCGTATACAATTGCCTCACCTATCTGCGCCATAACAAGGACCGGTAAAACTAACATATCCTCTTCCCCCCTAACCATGAGAATGGTTCTATTTCCAGAGGATAGGGATCTAGCTATAAGTTCCACAGCATCCAAAGATATTGTCCCTCTGGGATTTCTAACTTCAGTAGTGAACTTAAACTCGATAGGAAAGGAACCACGTTTGGTGCTTCCATCCACGATAGCAAGGATGGGATTTACCCCCTTTGCTAGAAGGACGGATGTGACGAAGTCACCGACGCTTATTATACTCTTAAAACGTTGAAGGAATTCAACCAATGAATCATCATCAAGAAACAATATACCGTATGGTCTAGACAACTCCCTCCTTATGGAGGGTGAAGGGGTTAAACAGATCACTTAAGGCTCACTGCATATCTCCAAGGCTTTGGAGCTCCCGCAGCTAAACCTAATTCTGACCTATCGGAGAAAACAATGAGTACTCCCTTCCACTCAGTAGCGAAACTCTCCCCACCACATACTGGACATTTGGTCTGTTCGGCCGGGAGAAGAGCCCTACAACTTCTACACGCCTTCAGAGAACCCTTGGAGGACATCATTTGGTCACCTTAGTAACTTCCTTCTCTATCCACTCCAACTTACCTAAGTATGGTTGCCTCATGGTGAGGCCAATCCTTGGTAATCTTCCCGCTGAAGGAGAACTAATGGAAACTATCCTAGCCCTAACCCTGTCTCCCCCTTCAAGTGTCCTCTTCGTCCTTTCTCCAACTAAAATCCCTCTGTTTGGCTCAAACTTTAGATTCTCGTCCGCTATCTGGGAAATATGAACTAGTCCGTCCATGGGACCAATATTAACGTAAACTCCAATGTTGTCAGTCTGAACAACCTCTCCCTCTACCACCTCTTGCGGTACGGGGACAAAGACCAGTAATTGAAACTCTACGTCATGATAGGTCGCTCCGTCTCCCAATATTATTCTTCCTTCCTCACTTACCCTTACGTCCATCACTGCCAACACCAATCCCATATCCTTTATTAATCTCTCTTGATAGTCCTGTCTAAGGGACTCCAGTACAGTCTCTTCTAGCGGCTTACCAAAGAGTTCAGGTGAGATCCTAACTATCCCCTTAGCCTTAATGAGCTTAAACATCAACTACACCTCAGCTTAATACCGTCGAACTAACTCTTTTTCCCTTTATAAATATGAGGGTCACCCCTGCCTCCTTAACTCTCCTCTTGAGCATGAAGTCGTTGGTTAGAACAGCGAACCCCTTGGAAGCTGCATATGAGAGGATTGCGTCGTCAGCGCCCTCCCCCTTCCATCTATCCAATATCCACCTCTCCCTTCTAGCTGAAAGGTACTCCATGGCCACTCTAACCCTTGCTTCCATTGAATGTCCATGAGTTGAAAGAAGTTGCATTTCTCTCATAACCTCCTCCAGAATATAGAACTTTGGAGATCCACCAATTAGGAGGTCCACTTCCTCGAATGGAGATAAACCGTCTTGAATGTATAGAAGCACATTGGTATCAACCACTACACCCATATTCTGCTTAAATTCTGAGCTCACACCTTTATTGATCCCCATCCCACTAGCCTCCATCTACCTCCTATATTCCTTGTTACAACGGCCCTGAGACCTTTTTCCCAGACTGGTACAGGTCTCTTCAACGACACATCCACCTGCTCACCCTTAATCGCCACAACAGTACCCACGGTAGTTACAGCTCCCACACTCAACATAATGGTCTCTTTGGGCTTCATCCCTTCTACTTTAATGAGCTCCTTGTGCCAACGGCTCTCTCAAATTGAGTGTATTCCAGTGTAATTTGAGAGAG
>JAFMDM010000034.1 GCA_017857195.1 Methanobacteriota archaeon | reverse complement strand
CCCCCACCTCACGGAGGGGGACTTCCGCCCCCTTAACCCCCCAGAAAGTTAAAATGAAGGCGCTCGTTAAGCACTTCCATGTCTTTGTCTGTTCCCTCACGGCTTTGACATAAAGTGGTGAAAGCACCATAGAAAAATATTTAGTAATACAAAAACTACATGAAAGGGATCACATGGTTGTTCTCAGGCCAAGATTGAACCTGACTTCAGTGGACTTCACCATGGTTCATTGGGGATGCTGGAGCCAATTGACGTCCGATCATAGGGTTACCGTCAGGACCTTGGCGGCCAAAATTAGGGGAGACGTCATTGTTGGGGTGGATGAGGTAAGATCTAGCTCCAGCAGCGAGTTCAGGAGCTTCTTGAGGGACTTCAAGAGGAACCCAAAGGTAATGAACGTGATGGACGTAACCGCAGTTGATCAAAGGAAAAGGATATACAGGGTTTGGTTCATGGAGGATCACGAATCCATGATTATGGGAGTATTACATAACTTCACAGTGCTTTGGCTTAGGGACCTAATAGCGGACGGTACCGAGAGGGTTTACATGGTTCTCCCTGAGGTTGAGGTTGAACCTCTAAGGAATGAACTTCAGAGGATAGGTAAATTGATTAGGTTCAAAACAAGGAGGACGGAGCTGGACGCAGAGCTTTTCACCTCCATCGATCTTTCCCCACAGGAGAGGTTGGCCATGAGTGAGGCTGTAAAGAGGGGTTACTACGACGTTCCTAGAAGGTTGGACTTGAGGAAATTGGCGTCCCAGATAGGGGTGTCCAAGCCCACCCTGGAGGAATACCTGAGGAAGGCGGAGAGGAAGATATTGACAAAGGCGCTTCAGGACATAGAGTTCTACATGAATTCGGGTTAGAAGTTGCTGTCAACTGTTCTGCTCTCCCCCCATCCTGACGATCTGGCCCTTTCCATAGGTGGTTCCATGGCCTTGGGACTCTTCAATAACTCCACGGCCCTTGTCGCCTTTAATGTGAGTAGGTACTCTCCCAGGCAATTACTTCCGCCCTCTGAGGTTACGGCAGTTAGAAGGGCGGAGGACATGAGATATCTCTCCAGACTAGTTAGGAACGTTATTCACCTTAACTTACCCGACACCACTTGCAGGTGGTCTCCCAACCTAAAGGGAGGGAAGGGAAGTGATCCTGTGTTGGAGAGAGGTAAGAAGGAGGTGCAGGACTTCGCCTCTAAGTTCCAACTGATTGTGGCCCCTCTTGCCCTGGGAGGACATTCGGATCATTTGGCCGTGAGAAGGGCAGTCCAGTCGATCCATTCATACGTGGTATTCTACGAGGATCTGCCCTACGCCACAAGCTATACTTACGATCAAATAAGGGAACTGGCGAAACCTGCAATGCCCTTTGTGGTGGACGTAACTAAAGTCTTTGAAGAGAAGATCAGGTGGCTGGAACTCTACTCAACCCAATTCACTCTTCAATTCAAGAGAGCCGTAATGCAACACGCAAAAACCGTTCTCCCTGGACGTTATGGGGAGAGGCTGTGGGTTCCTCCTGAGAGCTGGGACCATATGTCAAGGATTGCGCGGAGCTCTGCGTCAGCCACGTTGTCCCAGCTGGAATGAAGCTTAAGGAATTCCTCAGTATTTTTGCTTGACACATAGTCCTCCCTCATTGCCCTCAGCGTCTCCTCAGACATTGTCCTCAAATCGTCCTCAGGGACCGTCCTCACATTATCAACTCCCCCATAGACTTCCCTTATGGCCAAAAGGTCGAACGCTACAACGGGAGTCCCAGCTGCCAGGGACTCCAGAATAACCAGGGAGAAGCTGTCGAAGTGGGAAGGATACAGGACAACCCTGGCTTTAGAGACAACCTTAAACAACTCATCACTCCTCCTGAAACCCAAATACTCCACGTTCAGATCCCTCACCTCCCTCTCAAAGTCTTCCATGTCCCTGGGATCCTCGAATTTTCCCATAACGTACAGCCTGACGTCCCTTCTCGAGTTCACCATTCGCCATATCTTGGGGACGTCAAACAAGCCCTTCTCTGGGATAAGTCTAGTGAAGTAGACCGCGTAATCCTCCTTACTTTCCCCCCTCCACTTAGCCGCCTCAGGATCGAACGCGTTGGCCGGCTTGGTTATAACCGTTCTCAAACCCATCTGGTCCAGACCGGAGAGTCGCAATGGAACTGATGACACTGAGGTAATGTAATTTAGTTTCCCTTCCCTTATCATTCTCTCCCATTGCGGCTTAACCCTCTCTGAGTACTGGAGTGCCTGACGAAATCTCTCCTCTCCCCTAGGTCCCCTATTGGCGATCTTCAGTAGGTCCTCCACCCTTTTGTAGTAGGGTTGTAGCTGCAATTGCACTCCCACATGTCTTCCATTGGCAAGCCTTGAGGCCAGGGAAAGTTCCTCCAACGAGTTACTGTAAACGTAGAAGAGGTCTGCGTCCACATTTGAGTCATGTGAGGCCACCCTTCCGCCTACCCTTCGCAGTACTTCCTTCAGTTTATCCCCGTGTCCCTCTTGGGCCAGTCTCATGTTCCTCGTTGAGGGTATCACAATCAGGTCCACTTTCCTCGAGAGCCTGGAAAGCACTTCCTCGTTCCTCTTGTACCCTCCAGTGTATTCCGTTAGGCCGAAGTCGGAGACAACGGCAAGCCTCAAGGAATTCGTCCTCAGAGCACCCTTCCCTTCAGGTCGAAGAAAGAGGATCCCTCAATCCTCACTCTCATCCACCTACCCATCTCAACGTTCTCCCCAAGTACAACAGGAATGTAATTAATTGTCCTACCTATGACGGAACCCTTCGCTCCTAACTCTGTCGTGAGTACTTCCAAATTTGAGCCAATGTACTTCTCGTGCTCATGTAGAGCCACCTTCCAGTAGACCTTGTTGGCCCTCTCCATTCTCTCCTTTTTGACGGAGTCAGGGATCTGTCTCATGGAGGCGCTTCTTGTATTTGGTCTCACTGAGTACTTTGCCAGGTGAACCCTCTCGAACCTGAGGTCCCTTATGAGATTCAGGGTGTTTTCAAAGGCGTTCTCATCCTCTCCTGGATGTCCAACTATGACGTCAGTAGCTACCGTGAGGTCATTAACCTTGGAACGAAGTTCTCTCACCAATTCCCTGTATTGATCCACGGTGTACTTTCTATTCATGAGCCTCAACACTTCATCGTCGCCGCTTTGGACCGGTAAGTGAATGAACTTGAACACCTTCCTTTCCTTGAGAGCGTCCACCACGTCATCAACTATTCTCATGGCCTGCTCTGGGGTCATCATGCCTACCCTGATCATGAAGTCCCCCTCAATTGAGGCAACTTCCTTGACCACGTGACCGAGATTGATGAAGGGATCGTAGTCCAGTCCATAGGCCGCGGTGTCCTGCCCTGTGAGCTCCACCTCAACAGCTCCCTCCCTGACCCCTTCTCTGACAGAATCCACTATGGCCCTGATGGGGTAGCTCCTGAGCCTCTTCCTCGCGTTTTTTGTTATACAGAACGAGCAATTTCCAGCACACCCGTCCTCTACAGGTATTATTGCTATTTTTCCCTCCACTAACTTGGGTAACATTCTGGGTTCCTTGGGCTCGAGCATGACTGTTTTGTTTGTGGACTCAACAACCTCTGCCACTTCCTCAATGGCCTGCGGTGAGAGGAGGGAAGCCTGAGGGACAACAGAGCTGACTACTCCAGGCTCCGCCGACGCCATGCATCCCGCCACCACTAGCCTCTTGTCTAACTTTGCTAAGGACCTCATCCTCTCAATCATCCTCTCCTCTGTGTCCATTCTCACCGTACATGTATTCAGGACTAGGACCTCCGCGTCTTCCGGGTTATCGACCAGTTTATGGCCTCTCTGGGAGAGGATGGTCTTCATTATGAGTGTGTCCCCCTTATTAAGAGCGCAACCATAGGTCTCAAAGTATACCTTCATCTTTCTCACCGAGACTCCCCGTCCTTGAGCGGGAAGTCGAGAGTAAACACTCTGGCAAACTCAAATAGTTTTGGGATGCTATTTCCCACAACTAACGTTGGAGGACCTCCCATTGGCTTATCTTGATAGGGGATTTAGATGTAGGGAGACCTTACGTCAAAGGGGCATGAAGTCCACCGACGGCTGACTTCCTCCGCACTGGCGAGGGTTCCCCTCATCCATGGTGTCGTCACTAACTTACAAATTCCGGTATTAGCTTTCTCTACCACAAGACTAAAGTCAGAGAGTGCTTGACCATGTCCAACCCGTTCACGGCCTTGGTGGCCCTCTTAAACCTCACCAGCCTGTCCCTCAATGACGAGTGGAGGGACTCGTTGGGGGTTCACCGGCGACACAGTGTGGTCCCTCAACGAGTCCACGTAGGCATCGCTCACCCACCTGCCGCCGTCAGGTAAATACTTCACCATTTCCCTGAACGCTGGTCCCTGTCTAACTGAGAACAGCACGTATAGTCCCAGAGTAATGTAGGTGAAGCACATGAATACTTGTAGACTTCACGTTCTTGCCCAAGTAGGTCCACATCTCGTAAACTACCTTGGTGACCTTCCCATTCGCCGCTTGCCTTGCGTCGCCCCATAGCCGGACCAACTCAACGAGCTTGCTCCTGCCGCGGCGCTTGTCAAGTGAACACGGTGCTCAGCGGCACCTCCAGAACTCTCGAGATCTCATGCTCATCCCGTCTGAGTACATCCTCAATGCCCGCTCAACCTTCCATTTAGGGTGTTGATGGTAAAACACCTCCCAGGAAGTACTTTCCGCAGTCCTCATACCTCTGCTTTCCCAAAGGTTTTCACTTGACCATATGATGGGCGAAGGAGGGACAGGGGAGGTCCTTCCTTATGACCGCTCTCCTACCCATGGGTAATACTGGAAGTGCAAAATAAATATCTTAGTGACGACACTATGGACACACTCGGTGGCCCAGTCCAAAAACTCAAAAGCCCTTAGGGTAGGCTAGGTAATTAGCTTTATATGGAACTCCCTTAAAGGGCGTACATGCCTCTTAGAATTGTGCTCCTAACTCTTCTATTTCTTTCATTATTTATTTCAACCTCAAGCTTCTTAACAGCTCAGGTGGGGGCGTCCCCAGCCTCAGGCTCACCGGATCCTGCGTTCAATTTTCTCCTTC
The DNA here is from genome assembly GCA_017857195.1 of Methanobacteriota archaeon. Taxonomy (GTDB): domain Archaea; phylum Thermoproteota; class Thermoprotei_A; order Sulfolobales; family Sulfolobaceae; genus Sulfodiicoccus. The sequence continues at coordinate 8,086 of JAFMDM010000034.1, read as the reverse complement.
AACCAAATTACTATGAATGTATACACCTCTCTGTGTTGGGAGGTCAGAACGTAACCTTAACGGTTACCTCTAACCTATCGGTGAACGTTTACCTTATGACTCCCTCTCAGCTACAGTCATTTCAGTCGGGGACTGTTCAGTACATCTACTATAACCAGGGGACCTCTACGAGGGCAAACATAGGTCCCCTACAGGGAGGAGAATATTACATTGTCGTGGAAAACGGCAATTCCCAGACAGCTGAGGTTAACGTTCAGTATGGTACAGTGCCAGTGGACATCTATCACTATAGCACACTTCCCGCTCCCATAGGCATTGCTGATTATGGTGTGTTGAACAATTCTGGTTCTCTCTCACCATATCTAGTGAAATATAGGGAGGCCCTAGGGCACTTCACCGTTTATTCCATAGGGGCGTATAACTCCTCTCCTCCTCAAGGCATAGGCCCCTACAGCGCATCCCTTCAGCTCAACGTGGTACTCCAGGTTAACACCATCCAAGGTCCCTATGAATATTGGCTTCAGAATGTTATAGAATTCTTCACCAACAATGAAACCTATGCATATGTGGACAATGTTTGGAACTTCACCTCTACGCCTTCCTTCCTCACCAACTCGACTGTTACGGGCGGTGGTGCCGTCTTTTACTCGGGAAACGAACTCTATTACGCCTATGGTACATCCATCTACGATTACCGCCTCCCCTTCTCCTCCACGCTTGTGGTAAACGAATCCCCCTTGCCAAACGGCGTGTTAATATCCTTCGGATACTTCAATGGTAGTTTCAACTGGTACGACAACGTAACCATCCATCAACCTGGAGTAACTTCTGCATATATGCTGATCGACGGTTACAACGAGACTGGATCCCATAACTACTACGACGCTGAGTTGGTGTTCGGTGGTGGAGGTAACGGAGAGATTACCAACTTTACATCAATGCGCTCAACACTTCAGCTTGAGTACCTGCTCGTGAATGGTACTTTCGCTGAACCGCGAGAGCTATACGGGTTCGGCGGAGATACTGCGGAGGCCGCTGACGATCTACAGACTACTTTGACCAACGGGATTCCAACCGTTACTCTCGGCCGGGAGAACTTCAACTCTACCCTATTTCAGACCGTCTCTCCCCTTTCCATTTCGTTGCTACCAGCCTTCCCCACCGTAGATCAAGGACAGGAGAGCCTAGCTAACATAGAGCTTAACATATCTGGAGGTATATTACCATATATTGTGTATGTATACGTTGATGGAACCCTTGTAAGTAACTTCACCCTCTTCTCTCAGCGATTTGACGGTTTGCTGGAGTTAGGAAACCTATCGGCGGGAGAACATTCCTTCTACCTTTTGGTTAAGGATGGTAGTGGAGTAACGGTCTCCTCCAGGACATTCGAATTACAGGTTAACCCAGATCCCCAGGTCTCAATTTCCACGAACCTCACTTACCTGGACTCTGGACAAACGATTCCACTTTACGTGACACCAAAACTAGGTACGCCACCCTACCGTCTGACCCTCTATGTAAACGGAACCCCTTACCAAAACCTCAACGCGGGCTTAAATCAGGTATCCTTGCCTGGAGGAGTGCACTCGCTTCAGGTGATCCTAAATGACTCCTCAGGTTTCGTAGTTCAGTCAAACGTGGTGGTAGTTCACGTTAATCCCGACCCCATCGTTTACATTTATTCTCCGATGAGGGAGACTGACTCGGGAATTCCAATCACCTTAACCGCGGAGCCTCAACGTGGCACTCCCCCCTACACCTTCGTCTGGTATGTGAATGGTACCAAGGTGGCTACTGGGGAGCAGTTCAACCTCACCTCCCCTCAGGGTGCCTATTTAATTACACTGATTCTTACCGATCACGTAAACGTCTCCTCCCAATATAGCGTTACGATCTTGGTTAACCCAGATCCTCAGCTGCATCTCACTTCTAACTCGTCCTCCAACAATCCCCTATTACAAGGCAACAATGTCCACCTCTTGGCAGAAGTGAGGGGCGGTACCCCACCCTATACCTTCACCTGGCTTGTCAACGGCAAGGAGGTCGCTAATACATCCTCACCAAGCTATAACCTCTCCCTGGGGCCAGGTTCATATAACGTTCAGGTTAAGGTCAGAGATAGCCTGGGTTATACCGTCTCCCAGAACCTTACAGTTCAGGTCTCCTACAACTTAACACCATTCATAGTCGTGGTGGTAGTAGTTTTGGTGGTTGTTGCTGTGGTTCTACTAAGGAGAAGGTAGGCTCTTTTATTCCCCTGCTACTAATTTATTCTATGGACAAGAACTATCAACAACTACTGGACAGGCTCTACTCCAAGCTCCCGCAGAAGGAGCCCAGCTCCGCCTATCAGGAGCTACCCAAGTTGAACATAATGAGCGCAGGTGGTACAACAATAATAAGGAACTTTGAGGAGTACTGTGACCGGATAAGGAGGGATCCAAAGATGGTGACCAAGTATTTACTAAAGGAGTTAGCCGCACCTGGGAACCTTCAGGACAATGGTCAACTGATCATTCAAGGCAAATTCTCTTCCACCATAATAAACACCCTCATGGATAGGTTCGTGAAGAGTTACGTTCAGTGTCCAACGTGCAGAAGCCTAGACACCGTGCTCAAGGCAGACAAGAAGGTGATCACCATGTCCTGTCTCGCCTGCGGAGCAGTGACCACGCTGAAGCCGTTGTGATGGGATTTGGATGTTCTAGTCAAGGTGCTGGAGAAGGAGGGTAACGTCTTCGTAAATGTATGTGAGGCTGAACTCCTGGGCAGAAGGTTCAGGGAGAACGGTCTATTGCTCGACGTAAACGAGGAGTTCTATCACGGGGATCCCATGGAGCTTGACGCTGCCCTATCCCTTGTCAACCAGGCAACAGTGATGTCTTTGGTGGGGAACACGTTAGTGGCAGAGGCAGTAAAGAAAGGTGTTGTGCATAAGGACTCCACACTTAAGGTGGCAGGAGTATCGTTTGCCCAAGTTTACAACCTGTGACCTCCATGGCTAGGTTCTGTGTCTCTTGCGGCGCTGAGGGAGTCAGGCTCTTTGGTGCCCTCTGCGCCTCATGCTACGTCGAGAGGAACACCCTCCTCAAATTGCCCCGGGAGGTGGAGATCAAGAGATGCAGGTTCTGCGGTTCCACTTGGGTTCAAGGGAAATGGGTCAAGGACGATAATGTCTTGCTCTCCATGGTAATGTCCAATTCATCCCTTGATCCAAACGTCTCGTCCCTCACACCTTCTCTGAGGGAGCTTTTACAGGATCCCAGTGAGGGAAAGGTTGCAATAATAGAGGTAAACGGCAAGGTAGGTGAGGTTCAGTTCTCGATAAATGGAAAGGTCAGGGTCAATGAGAGGAACGCAACCTGTGACTCCTGTCTCAGAAAGAGAGGGAGGAAATATGAGGCAATCGTCCAATTGAGGTCGACCGAGGGAAAAATGAACGACCAGTTAAGGAGACTCTTCGAGGACATGTTGGATCAGGAGGCAGTGGAAAACCTTTGCGACGTGGTGGTGCTCAGGGAGGGTGTGGACTACTACTTCATAAGTAAGTCTGTGGGTAGAAGAGTTGCAAGTAAGTTCTCCAAGGTGAGGAAGGCTTGGGTGTCGGAGAGTCACGAGGGAGAGAGGATAAAGGACGGGAAGAGGGAGAGCAAGCTCATAATCTCATTAAGGACGTAGTGGTTGGAGTCGATGAAGCTGGAAGGGGATGTATAGTAGGCCCCATGGTGGTTGCTGGGGTTGCCCTAACGTCAAAGGCCGTTCCCTTGCTTAAGGCCGTTGGGGTCAAGGACAGTAAGAGGTTAAGCAAGAGCAGAAGGGAGAAACTGTTTCCCCTCATAGCTGAAAACGCCCTGGCCATCTCGCTGGTTAAGGTTTCTCCCGAGGAGATAGACACAAGAAACCTCAACGATCTCACCTACGAGGCCGTGCTAAAAGTAATAAGGTCCCTCTCCTACCTTTCACCGGGAGTGATCACCGTGGACAAGGTGGGGAGGGAGGAGGTTGTGGTGAGGGAGATAGAGTCCATGGGTGCCTCCCCTAGAGTTGAGCACAATGCGGACGTCCTTTACGTGGAGGCGTCTGCCGCAAGTATAGTGGCCAAAGTGATTAGGGATGAACAAGTCGAGGCCATAAGGAGGGAATATGGGGATATGGGAAGCGGTTACCCCTCAGACCCTAAGACTCGTCTCTGGATCTCGTCCCTCAGTGAGGCACCGCCTTTCCTGAGGAGAAGCTGGAGGACCCTTCAGATCATAGCTCCACAACTTTACGTGGGGAAACCACTTGGTGACTAATCTACCCGCCGAGGCGAAGGCCAAATGGATCAGGGTAATGGAGGCCAAGACCCCCGAGGAGAAGATACAGGCCCTACAGGACTTCCTGAGTCACGTTCCCAAACACAAGGGAACTGAGAACCTGGTAATGTGGGCCAGAAGGAGGATGGCGGAGCTAAGGGAGCAGGCAGAAAAGGACAGGAGGAAGTCCTCCGGTAGGGGACTTCAACTCTTCGTGGAGAAGGACGGTGCGGGGCAAGTGATACTTTTGGGGGACTTTCAGTTGAGGTGTACCCTAATGAGGGCCCTCACCAAGGTCAAACAGGACCCGGTGGAACTTCCGGTGGTAGGGATGACCTATTTCGAGGACGTGAGGATACAGTTGGTCAATCCGCCCTACTTCACTCCGGAGTCAAGGTGGGCCTCAAGGATAATTGGAATGGCCAGGAACGCGGAGGTATTGCTTCTAACTGTGCGTGACCACGAGGAATATCAAAGGTTCAGAGACTTTCTTTCCAACAACGGAATAGACCTTGGAAGACCAAGGGGAAGGGTGATACTGGAGAGGATGAGGACGGGCTCAGGGGTGAGGGTCGTGAACATGGGAAAGCTTTTGGACACCTCGGAGGAGGAATTGAGAAGGTATGTTGAGGGCTTCGGCTTCAGATCAGCCATTGTGAAGATCATGGGTGAGGTTGGACTGGACGACGTGGAGAGGGCCATATTTGAGAGTGGCACAAGCAAGCCCGCGGTCTTGGTCTCTCCCTCAGCTCTATCTCAACCTTCCATTCCTCCTGAAAGGCTCGAGGACATAAGGAAGTCACTCTTCATTGAATTGGACGTCATAAGGGTTTACACCAAGGAGCCCTTTGAACCCCCCACAAAGGATCCCTTAGTGTTAAGGAGGGGTTCCACTGTGGCAGACGTTGCAAAGAAGCTCCATACCTCACTGTATGAGGGTCTAACCTACGCCAGGGTTTGGGGAAAATCAGCCAGGCATCAGGGGCAGAGGGTTGGTCCAGACTGGATATTGGAGGATGGGGACGTGGTTGAGATCCACGTAAGGTGAGGCTAACTTCCCCACAAGTAGGTTTCAAATTCTGAAAAAGATTTTCTAAAAACAAATTGATCTCGATTCCATACTCGTGGTCCCTTTAGATAACTTTCAACTCCCTTAGAAAAAGGTTTATAACTTCACCTTTCGAGGCACTATTAGGTGTGAGTATGAACGCAGCGGTAGCCAAGATCAAGATATCCATGGTCTTGGCATCCATAGCCATAGTAGTTTTAGGACTTGCTCTCGGGCTCGCGGTTACAACTTACTTCTTCGGCTATACCTTTGGACCAGGGCTCATTGTGGGCCTTCTGGGTTTTATACTGGTCCTTAACCTGTTCCAATGGCTGCTCGGCCCATATTTCATAAATGCAGCGTATAGGGCTAAGGAAGTGAAGCCTGACGATCCACAGTACGGCTGGCTCCTTTGGGATGTTGCCGAAGTAGCCAGAAACAACGGACTTCCCGCTCCAAAGGTCTACATAGCTAACGTTCCCTTCCCCAACGCTTTCGCCTATGGGAGTCCTGTGGCAGGAAAGAGGGTAGCTATCACCCTTCCAACTCTACGCATATTAAACAGGGACGAGTTGAAGGCAGTCCTGGGACATGAGTTGGGCCACCTTAGGCATAGGGACGTGGAACTGCTCATGGCCGTTGGACTCATTCCAGCCTTAGTGTATTGGTTGGGCTACAGCCTCTTCTGGGGTGGACTGTTTGGAGGCGGGGGAAATGGTAGAGGAAACGGAGGCCTTCTCTTCTTGGTGGGGATAGCTCTTATTGCTGCCAGTTTCCTGTTCCAAATATTTATGCTCTTCCTCAATAGGATGAGGGAGGCTTATGCTGACATAAATGCAGCTCAGACAGTACCTGGAGGGGCTTCTCACCTTCAGACCGCACTGGCAAAGATAGTGGCTTCAATGGACCCCAGGTTGGCTCAAAAGTACAAGTCCAACACGACCATGAAGATGCTCTTCTTCGCCCCCATAGATGTCAAGGAGGTTCCAGAGGACGATGCAAGGGCCATAGTTGAGGGATGGAAGAACGAGAGAGTGCCTTGGTACGCCGATCTCTTCAGCGATCATCCCCATCCCGCCAAGAGGATACAGCTGCTTGAGAAGCTGAAATATCAATATCCCTGGTATCAGTCATAAAACTTTTTCCTGTTATTCCTATTTTGGAGAGTGTTTAGCGATAGTAATGAAGAAATGGATAATCGTCAAATCGTCCAGGAGTCTTGTAGATGTTATGAGTAATTCTTTTCATCACCACTGCAGTTAACCTATAACCTGCAGCCTCTTATCTCCAGTTCTAGGGATGGAGGACACGGATCAAAAAGGGTTAACCTAGAGCACCTAAGGATCCCAGCAGAACGTCCCTCTCCGTCACTATCCCCGAGGCTCTTCCTCGTCCCTCTCCTACCATGAGTGAGCCAACCCTTTTCTCTATCATTGTATTGGCCACCTCTTTCAGGAAAGTGGTGGGAGTACACCATAGTAGAGACTTTGGACTCAACTCACTGGCCTTGGTCTTACCCGACCTTAATCCCTTAACTATGTCCGCCGCCGTAATTATTCCCACCACCTCATCTCCCTTAACTAGAGGAATTCTCCTCACCCTGTGTAAATGCATTATGGCTGCTGCCTCCCTGGTAGATATGGAGGGATCAGCGGTGATCAGTGATCTCGTCATCACGGAGTCCACTATGCCCCTGGTGTTAGAGTCCCTCACCACCCTTATCACTTCTCTCTCAGTTAGGAGCCCCACCAACTTACCTTCCTCAACAACTGGGAGTCCTCCGAATCCTCCCCACATCATCTTTCTCACCGCTGTTTCAAGCTCCTCCTTGGGCCCGATCGTTGTGGGAGAGGACTTCAATACCTTGGAAATACTCATTTTCAGCATGTCCTCCCCCTCTTGGGCGTACAGACTCACAAGGTCCCTAGTAGATAAGATCCCCTTAACTTCCCCCTCCTTCACAACTACCACTCTCCCCGTGTCCACCCTTGCCATCAACTGTACGGCCTCCTCCACGGAGGAATCCGGGGCAAGCGCGACCAGGGAGGTCCTCATTACCTGCTCAACTCTCATATGTTATACTGTACTTTCTAGCCTAATTTTGTTTCTCATAATCCAATGTTAGTTCTCAGGATTCTCAACTCCTCGGGACCTACCATCAAGAGATATTCGATTTCTACCCCCTCCCTCACGAACCTAACTGAAATGGCCCGCTCCCTGCTCACCCTCTCCACGAAATTTCTGGTGACCTCAAATTCGACGTAAAGCGGGTCCCTCTGGTCGTCCTTGATTATGATCCTAACTACCAGAGCATTGCCCACCTTGTCCACCTCCATTTCAGCTGGGACGTCTAACCTACGTGGGAATTCAGTGTCCAGACAGAGCACGAATTGATCCTTACAAAGCACGCACTCTCCGCTGGGCCCGCATCCCGACTCCAAGACAGAGATAGTATGATGTAGTTGTTTTATATTCCCAAGTCCCAATTACCTCATGCCATCTGTTGTCGGTAGAAAGGTAGTAGCTTCACAGTCACCTGTGGCCACCTACGTCGGCGCCAGGGTGCTAAGTGAGGGAGGAAACGCATTTGATGCCGCGTTGGCTGTGAGTGCAGTACTCTCAGTTGTTTTACCATATACGAGCGGTTTGGGAGGTGACGGCTTCCTCTTGGCCAGTACGCCTGAGGGAAAGGTAGCATACAATGCCTCAGGTTGGGCCCCATCCCATGTTCCCGATAGAA
>JAFMDM010000184.1 GCA_017857195.1 Methanobacteriota archaeon | reverse complement strand
GTGAGTTTCTTGGCTATCCTGACGGCCAGGGGATACATGTTCCTTATGTACTCGACGTCTGTGAAGATGAAAGTTCTCTCGGGATCGAACCCAACGGCTGCTATGTCTTGAATGTTGGAGTAGGCCCACTTTCTTGTCTCCTCCAGATCCAGCTCCGTCTTCTGCATGAATTTCTCGTCGTCAGTTACTTCTATATAGAGATTGACCTTGAATTTGTCTTGTAGCCATTTTGTGAAAACGAATGGAATAAGGTGACCTATGTGCATCTCCTTGGAGGGACCTCTGCCCGTATAAAGGAAGAATCCCCTTCCCTCTATATAGTCGTTCAATATGAGGTCAAGGTCCCTGTGTGAGAAGAAGACGTCCCTTCTCAACATGGGATGGAGTTCTCCTACAATTGACTGCATCCTAGACTTGAGAGAGGATGTTATCCTCTGAGTTCCAAACCTTTCTATGAGCTTATCATAGTCCACCTTTCCCTTAACGTCCCACGGATTAACCTCGAAGTCCTCGGGCACAATTCAATCAGGGAAGAGAGCTAAATAAGATCGACCTAGATGAGATTGAAAGGGACTTTACGTCAAAATAACGATGTTCTTAAGGGGTCAGGTTAATTTTTAACACAAGAACAACATAGTAACATATGGCACAGAGCACAAAGAAAAGGAGAGTTAATCTGTATCTAGATGAGGACGTTTACTACGTCTTCAAAACAATGGCAGCCGTGGAGAAGAGACGTCTTAACGATCTCTTCTCGGAGGCGATCATGGAATACGCTAAGCGAAAGGGGGAGGAAATAAAGAAAATGATGGATGCGGTCTCTAAGATCGTGTCTTGAGCCTGAAGAGAAACTTCCTTTTTTCATATTGTGGGACCTTCTCCACCACACCTTGTCTCACCAAATCCGATAATACCTCCCTGAGTGTCATAGGATCCACAACGTCCAAGGTAGCGTCCCTGAGTTGCTCAGAGGTCAACCCTCCACGACTCAAGTGCTCCAATATGAGCCTTCTCACCTCCTCCTTATCCAAGGTTAATCCCTTACGGTCTCCAAGGTAGAAACTATGTTCCAGATAGATATTCTTGTGTGAGAGGGTATATTGGGATCTTGATTTATTTCCTCCAGTACACCTATGGCGTTCGCCGCCCTTACCGCTGGGCTTAGGGAAGCATCTTGGAGCTGCTTTATGGCCTCAGTCGCCGCGCGCCTTATGTTCCTGGGCACACTTGTATCATTGACTATCTTTGTGAGGACAGTGACGGCCTGTCTTATTTTGCTCTCGTTATCATAGAATGCCTCAGCCAACGCAACCACCTACCTTCGTTATGCTTATTATGTGATATTAAGCTATTCCTATGACGTCACTTGGCGCAAGATCCTGTAAAGAAGGCGGCGGATCTTCTGAGACAGGGAGCCACAATGCTTGGGGATGCTTGCCCTCAATGCGGTTCACCGCTGTTTAAACTTAAGAGTGGTGAAGTGGTCTGTCCAGAACATGGAAGGGTATTGGTAGTTAAAAGTGAGCGAGAGGAACTTAAGGTAAAGGAGGAAGTTATCTTCTCACAGGTCGAAGATAAGCTGATACAGGGGTTGAGTAAAGTTTCATCCAAGTTGGAAGAATCCCCTGAGGACCCAGAGATGTTAACCCAGATCATAAGATATCTAGAAGCCATTGAGAGGCTCAAGAGGAACAGGTGATTTCCTCCGTTCATGACAGGCTTATTGGCTTGTTTCTTAAGTAATTGGCATGACCTTTTCAGTTGTGGTCTACGACAGGGAGAGAAAGGCTTGGGGAGTGGGAGTGGCAAGTAAGTTCCTGGCTGTGGGAGCAGTGGTCCCTTGGGTTAGTAAGGGCGTAGGGGCCATAGCGACCCAGGCGTTCGCTAACGTTAACTACGGTAGGAAAGGCCTGGAGATGTTAAGGACCTTAGTGCAGAGGAGGTAGTAAGGAAGTTAACGGCAGAGGATCCGCTGAGGGAGAGACGGCAAATAGGGGTGGTAGACTCTAAGGGTAATGCCTATGCCTTCACAGGGAGAGAGTGTTATAGTTATGCTGGACATATAGTAGGTGACGGTTTCTCAGTGCAGGGTAACATATTGGCTGGACCGGAGGTACTGGAGTCCATGGCAAGGAGGATGGAGGGAGGGGGGACATTACAATGGAAGATCATGGAGGCCTTGGAGGCCGCTGAGAGCAAGGGTGGGGATAGGAGAGGAAAACAGAGCGCAGCCATAAAGGTGGAGGCCGAGGGCAAAGGAAACTTCTTACTTGAGGCCGGAATTTACGTTGATGTGAGGGTCGATGATTCGTTGAATCCTCTGCCAGAGTTGAGAAGGGTGTTAGAACTCTGGGAGGCCACTTTCCTGGAGGAGGAGATGATTGATATCAAGGAGCACCTTGGCGAAATAGAGGAGGGGATCAGGAGGTTAGGTGTGAAGGACTTCAAGACTTGGGTGGAGATGAATAATTTCGAGGCAAAATATGATGGCAAAAGAGTGGGTAAATCGGTACTCAAGGTATTTCTCAGGAGTGCTGGAATTGAGGAGAAGGTAAAGCGATAAAGAAAATCCCATGAGCAAAGGAATCCTTTTCTCTATCTTGCTGGGAGTTGGTTGGAGATGAATTGCACCGGGGAGTTTTATCTTGTCCACGTTAGGGGGAGACCCAGTGGGGATGGATAGCTCCCAACATAAATGACACTTCCCTCAA
>JAFMDM010000183.1 GCA_017857195.1 Methanobacteriota archaeon | reverse complement strand
CGCCGTAGTGTCTGTAGGGTTAGTTTATGGTCCCGAGAACTACCCTGAGAGACTCAGGGGTTTCCTCACTGGAGTGTCGGAGTCAGGCGGTAGTCTGGCCCACACCGTTGGTTCACTCTGGTTTTTACTGACTGCCTTGCTGGTCACGGGCGCAGCATATTTCATCTATGGATGGAGGATAATGTTTCTGGTCAGCATAGTGCCTCTAATTCTTATTTTTCCTGTTCTATATTTCACACCCGAATCAGAGATATTTACCCTTACAAAGAATAAAAAAAGACCCTCGAATAAATCCTCAGTGAGAACTCTCTTAGGCAACTCTTCCCTAAGGAAGACGTTTTTGATATTAATATTCATGGCAATAGGAATATTGGGTGCTGACAATCTTCTAATAAATCAACTTCCTACCTTTCTTCGCATAGTAAACAAGTTACCTGTGAATCATATTGCTCTAGTGGCACTAGTGGCTTCCTTGGGAGGGGTAGCAGGATCCATTATAGGAGGAGCAATTTCGCAGGGAACTGGAAGGAAGGTAACAGCACTTACAGCCACGGGATTATTGGCCATAATGAGCTACCTCTTCATCGTTCTGGGTAAACTGCAGGCTTCACTAATCGTAGATATGATGGTTATCATGGCATTGATGTATTTAGTGGATGGCTCTGGGAAGGCTTCACTTAGCCTCTACCTAAATGAGAGCTTCCCTACGTTCACGAGAGGCACGGCGTTAGGTCTAATATGGAACATTGGTTACGGAGTGGCCTCTCTATGGCCCCTCGTCATTAGTTCATTTATTGCTGTATATGGAATTAGAGTGTATCCCACGGTAGAGGCCTTGATGTTGGCCGCTCTAAGTGTTTTAGCGTTAGTCTGTGCGGGGTTCTCAAGAGAGCCCAAAGGTAATATACTGAAAGAGAAACAATCCCTTTTAGGGGCAACGGAAAATTAAAGCTAATAGAACTTTTAATTCCAACTGTTTTTTCAATAAAAAGCAATAAAACAAGCATAGATAGGAGTATTGCCTATGCTAACTGTCATAGATTCAACGATTCTCCTTAATGAATATACTGTAAGTTATGATTTGCTGCACCATGAGAAGAATCCCTTTAAAACTTATAAATAAGTAAGAGGAAAATTATTTGAGATGCTGCCTGAAATATATTCCAAGGAATGGTATTCATACATTCCTCCTCAGATACCTGAGAAATTTAATCCCACTGAACTGTTCCTTGACGAGAAGATAACTAAGTCGCCTAATAAAACAGCATTAATCATTGATGATCAAGTCCTCACGTTCAAAGAACTTTTATGGGAAGTATCGAGGGCTTCCAATGTTATCAGGGAGTTAGGAACACATCGCAGAGGAATTGTGATGATCGTTTCCTTTGACTCCGTAGATGCTATCACGCTTTGGATGGGGGCCGTGAGGATAGGCATGATCCCACTGTGGGTATCACCATTATATAGTAAGGAACAACTCGAATACTTCGCTCACGTGACAGAACCAGAACTCATATTCATTGACAGGACTTACATTAACACGTTAAATGATCAGCATAGTGGGATTCCTTCAAAGATTATTGCTATAAATGGAAGGAGTCAAGGTGTGGATGATTATGATTCCCTGCGCCGAAGGAGTTCTCCCAACTCTGAGCCCACTCCTCTTCATAAGGACGATCCCGCATATTTGCTTTTGTCGGGGGGAACAACCGGAAAACCAAAGGTGGTCGTACATATAGCAAGGGACTTCATTAACGTACCTCATAGGCACTCTAAGTTTATGGATTGGAGGGGGGACGACATCCACTATGCTACCTCTCCAAAGTACTTTACCCATGGCATATGGCCGGGAGTTCTAATACCACTCACCAACGGAGCCACTGCTGTCCTTGCCTCAGGTAGGCCTAACATTAATGTCATGGTTGATATTATTGAAAGGCATGGGCCAACTGTATTAATTACCGTACCCACTGTCATAAAGTGGCTTTTGGACCTGAATCCAGAGGTGAGGCCTAATATGAGGAATATTAGGATGGTGATTTCCGCCTCAGAAAAGTTACCACAGCTACTTCAAGATAAGTTCAAGGAAATATACGGTGTGGAAGTTTTCGACTCCATAGGGAGTTCAGAGATCACTTATGAATGGATATCTAACAGACCTGGATATAACAAAAGTGGAACCACTGGAAAACCAATTTTTGGAGTAGAAGTCAAACTTATTGATCCTGAAACTGGGGAGGAGGTGAAGGAACCCAATAAAGTGGGCGAGGTGTGGGTCAAAAGCGACACTAATGCCATCCTCTATTTAAGGGATGTGGAGAAGACCAGAAGGACCATTATCGGTGAATGGATTAGGACAGGAGACACTATGTACTTCGATGAGGAGGGTTACTTCATTCACGTGGGAAGAACCGATGATCTCTTTAAGGTGCATGGGATGTGGGTATCTCCTCTCGAAATTGAGGAAGTTCTACTCAAACATCCTCATGTGGTTGAAGCGGCGGTAACATGGGGAAAGGATGAGAACGGCCTCAACTCGCCGGTTGCTTTTGTTGTCTTGAAGAAGGGGATAGCAATAACACCTCAACTGGAGGCAGAGCTTAAGGAAATGATTAAGAGGGAGTTAGGAGGATATAAGGTCCCCTACCATATAATTCAGTTGGAGGAATTGCCTCGAACGGTTCTACTTAAGTTAGATAGGAAAAAATTAAGAGAGCTATTAAAT
>JAFMDM010000182.1 GCA_017857195.1 Methanobacteriota archaeon | reverse complement strand
GTGAAGCCCAAGGGCTGAGGATTGATATTAAACACTATGAAATCCTATGAAGCCAGAACCCCTACAGTAGAAGGATATGAGATTACCCATGAACGTAGTGCTATGACTTTCCTCATTAATCGGCGAGACTATTAACATGGTTTAAAATCATAAACCCCAGAGTACCTGGATCGGATTCTCAACCTACATTATCTAATTCTCTTCTGAGATTTAATGTATAAAAATGCTAGAGATTTAAACTTCCTATTGTAATCTACTCATATTCTATTAAGTATGAATACTTTTTGTCAACCTTAGATGACTGTTCGTTTAAATTTTAATTATCACGTTGAGTGAATGGGTAATAAAGTCTAGTATTATTATCTCACATCAAAATCTAAAGGATAAGGATTATAGGGCTCACGGATCTCCAGTGTGAGTAACACTCCTAGAGTAATGATTTGAAAGTGATTTTCGCGCATTAAGGTGTTGAGAGCGTGGGTGAACCATGTTTCCCTTAGCTCTAACCGTCACTTGGGCCCCCAACGCGTATTTCTATAATATTGCTATAAGCTCTCAAAACTAAGGAAAGTTTATAATTATGGAATCTTAATCTCTTTCCATGACCACGCAGGAGGAAATTAACCTACCCTTCAACGAGATGATAGAGCCGAAGTTGCTGAGGCATAGGGTAGTATCCCCTCAGCTCTACTCAGAAATACACAAGAGGAGCCTGGATCAGGGACCGCAATTCTGGGAGTCAGTAGCGAGGGAACTGGACTGGTTCAAACCTTGGGAAAAGGCACTGGACGACAGTAACCCTCCATTCTACAAGTGGTTTGTGGGAGGGGAGGTAAACGCCTCCTACCTGACCGTGGATAGGCACGCCAACGGCTGGAGGAGGAACAAGGTAGCCCTGATCTGGGAGGGGGAACCCTGGTCCGACGGACCCAAGGAGGTAAAGAAACTGACCTACCTGGACCTTTACAGGGAAGTGAACAGGGTCGCCTACCTCCTCAAGGAGGAGTACGGGCTCGGGAAGGGAGACACCATGGGGATATACCTCCCCATGATACCAGAACTCCCCATTTTCATGCTGGCCGCAGCTAGGTTGGGCGTAGCCTTCACGGTAGTCTTCTCTGGGTTCAGCGCTCAAGCCGTTGCAGACAGGATGAACGACGCTGAGGCCAAGTTACTCGTGACAGCTGACGGCGGGTGGAGGAGGGGAAAGGTCGTTCCCCTCAAGGACATAGTGGACAAGGCACTGGAGAGCACGAAGACCATCAGGAACGTACTGGTGGTGAGGAGGACGGGACAGGAAGTTAGGATGGAGAAGGGAAGGGACAGGTACCTACACGAGGTGCTGAGCAAGGTGCCCCAGAACGCCTACGTGGAACCTGAGAGGGTTAAGTCAGAGGATCCCCTCTACATCCTCTACACCTCTGGGACCACCGGGAAGCCCAAGGGAATAGTACACGACGTGGGAGGCTACATGACCCTCCTCCACGCCACCATGAAGTGGGCCTTCGACATAAGGGACGAGGACGTGTTTTGGTGCACTGCAGACATAGGCTGGGTCACGGGCCACTCCTACATAGTTTTCGGCCCGCTAATGGAGGGGGCCACAGAGGTGTTGTACGAGGGAGCACTGGACTATCCCGAGCCGGACAGGTGGGTCTCCATCGTGGAGAGACACAACGTCTCCGTACTCTACACATCCCCGACAGCCATAAGGACATTCATGAAGTACGGCGAACAGTGGATAACCAAACACGATGTGAGCTCAGTCAGGTTGATGCACTCTGTGGGGGAGCCCATTAACCCAGAGGCCTGGAGGTGGTTCTTCAAACTCGTGGGAAAGGAGAGGATACCCTTCGGGAGCACGTGGTGGATGACCGAGACCGGTGGGATACTCATAACCGTAACCCCAGGGAGTTACATGGTTCCCATGAAACCTGGGACCAACGGTCCACCGATCTTGGGAGTGGCTGCCAACGTGTATAACGATGAGGGCAAGCCCGTCCCCGAGGAGACTAAGGGTTACCTGGTGATAGAGAGACCGTGGCCAGGGATGCCACTCACTATCCACAGGGATCCAGAGAGGTACGTTAAGGTGTACTGGAGCAAGTTCCCCGGGACGTTCTATGTGGGAGATTACGCAGTGAAGGACAAGGACGGTTACTTCTGGATACTGGGTAGGGCAGACGAGGTGTTGAAGATAGCTGGCCACAGGATAGGCACCTATGAGCTGGAGAGCGCACTGATACAACACCCTGCGGTGGCTGAGGCTGCTGTGGTGGGAGTCCCTGATCCCGTGAGGGGAGAGGTCGCGGAGGCCTTCGTCATACTCAGGGGAGGTACGTCGGTCAGGCCAGAGCTCAAGGAGGAGTTAGTCAAGTTCGTGAGGGAGAACTACGGACCCATAGCCGTATTCAGGGAGATCCACTTCGTGAACAAGTTACCCAAGACCAGGAGCGGTAAGATAATGAGGAGGGTGGTCAGGGCCGTGGCCACCGGGAGCGAAGTGGGAGACATCACGACCCTCGAAGACGAGGCATCTGTGGAGGAGATAAGGAAGGCCTTACAGGAGTTCAAGGAGGAGTTAAAGAGAACGTAATTTTTTATTTCGTCTCTTGGAAAGTCTCGAGAAGACCTTGGAGGGAAGAAGTGAACATACATTACTGATTGAGGGGGCGTACGTGACATGTTTGGAGGATCTCTCATCGCTCTTTGAAGTGATGAACGGACTGAGGTACA
>JAFMDM010000181.1 GCA_017857195.1 Methanobacteriota archaeon | reverse complement strand
AACGAGGGGGCTATCCATCCCCGCTGGCGAGGCTTTCCGCCCCCTTAACCCCTTTATTTGTAAGGGAATTGACCAAAACTATCAGTGAGTTCAACAGATATACGAGGAAACGCGACTTTGATCCCTCAGGATTGGACGATGCCCCACTGTGGGACCGCATCCAGAGAAGAGTCACTGGTCCCTTAACTCCCCTCCATTTTACCTTCATCCAGTGAGGCCTGGAATCACATTCACTTACTAGGTGGAGGTGGACTCCAGAGCCAGGATGGTGAAGCTAGATAATTCGCCAATGAAGAACGTTTTCGCCGCGGGAGGGATCAAGGCTGGAAACGTTCTCACCAGAGGGTGCCTTGCTGTCCTGGGTAACCCCACCCTCATCATTCATCTGGGCGTCACCTTGTCTCTTTTCCTTACCACACCGTTTACCAAACTTATTCACACCCTATTGAGGTACTTGCCCTTGTGAAGGACGTAAGAGAAAGAAAATGATGAACTTTAGAAAGAAAAATTACTTTGCTATTTCCTCCAGTCTCTTTCCGGTTGACCTAGGACCCAATATGGCCAGATCTGCTACTATTATGGCTATAAGGACCCACGCGAACTCGAACACCGCTAATGGACCGTGAGGTAGGAAAAACGTCCCTATTAATATGATCAGTAAAGAAGTGGATATTCTACTCCAGGCATACACGAATCCCGCCGCAGTGGTCCTAACCCTGGTGGGAAATATTTCAGCCTGATATTGATGGAAGAAGTTGGAGAAGTTCCAAAGTATGAACGCGGTGAGGAAACCCAAAATCACCTCTGCCAGAAGACCGTTGGCCACAGCAAAGAGGGACCCAACTACCCCCGCCAATACTGCAGTAATTACAATTCCCCACTTCCTCTCCACCTTATCGATTATGAACACGTTGGCAACGCTACCAACGAAGAAGCCTGCATATATTACGGCCGCGTAACCTAACGGATCGTGAAGTGGATACTTCTTCACCAATAGGGAAGGAGCGAAGGTGGTGAAGCCGTAAAATAGTCCTCCCTGGAATATCTGAAAGATGAGCATCATAATGGTCCTGGACCTAATGTCTTTGGCGAAAAGGTCCCTGAACCTGGTGGGTTTCTGGTAAGGATCTGTCTTCTCGGTAACTGGGGGTAACTGGGAAAGCTTCTTCTCCCTCATCACCCTCTCCTCTATGGCCCTGGTTATCCTGTCCGCCTCCTCATATCTTCCGTGGGTCTCCAGCCAACGGGGCGACTCGGTTAGCCTAAGCCTCAGTGCCCACACGGCTATCCCTGCTATTCCCATTATCCACAGGGGTATCCTAAAGGAGTAATAGCCTATTCCATGGGTGAGGGGTCCCACGTGGGCAGTGAGGGAGGTTATGTAAACTATGAATGGTGCCGCAGTGACGGCCAACGTATACACCAGTGCAAGTCTAGTTCCCCTCTGTTTCCCCTTGAATATCTCGGAGCCGTAGCTGTCCACCAGGGGAAACTCCCCTCCGACACCTATTCCCCCAATGAATACGAATAGGGCTATGAGCTGCCATATGGGCATGAAGCCTGCAATCAGCATACCTAACCCGAATATGAGCTGGTTGTAGAGGAACACTGATCTCCTCCCTCTTCGATCTGCCAAGTAGCCGAAAAGCCAGGAACCCACGAACTCGCCTGCGAAGAAGGGTGCCGGAAGTGCGTAGGTCGCCAAGGCTCCAGATAGACCATAGTAGCTGGCCACCAAGGACAGAAGGGCCCCGTTGCCCAACAGCATGAGGGACTCGGCCCACTCCCCTGCAGCTAACATGAACAGGAAATTCCTATGAAACGAGCTAAAGGGCAGTCTCTCGAGCCTGTCCGCCACACTTCCCTCATATCTTTTCACTTCTGTCATTAAAAATTTATTTGAACAAGGTAATATAAGCCTTTCGTGAGAGAGTTGGTATCATTATCTCTCCAACTTCACTTTCCCATCCCTCAGGTCCCTGTCCACCTCCTCCACGTCCTTAACTGAATCTATTGATCTCCAGTAGGGGTTGGAGGGGAAGGCGTTAAGTAACCCCCTCTCCGCCAACAACGGGAACGTCGTCCTCTCCAGGTCTCCCCTCTCGGGGAGGAATTGAGCCACATCGGGTTTCATGAGGTAGAGCCCGGCGTTTATCCAATAGTCCTGCAGAATCGGTTTCTCCTCGAACTTTACAACCTTTCCCTCCTTGACGTTCACAATACCGTAGGGGCTCCTCAGAGGTACCAACACCATGGAGACTATACCGTCCTCCAGGTTAATTTTAGTCACATCCACGTCAGTGATTATGTCTCCGTTCACCACAAGGAAATCTTCCCTTAGCAGGTGCATTGCGTTCCTTAACGCCCCTGCAGTACCCAAAGGTTCATCCTCAACCGAGAAGGCTATATTAACGTCAAATCTCTTACCTGAGCCCAATCTGTCAATTAACTTCTCCTTCAGGTACCCAGCCAAAACGACGAACGATGTTATGCCGTGATACCTGAGCCAAAGAATTTGCCACTCTATGATAGGCCTTCCAGCCAACTCTATGAGGGGCTTGGGCCTATCGTCCGTTAGGGGTCTTAACCTCTTTCCATGTCCACCAGCCAATATTACGGCCTTCATGTGATGGCAAAGGAAAACTCGGTAAAAAGTTCATCCCAAT
Source organism: Methanobacteriota archaeon (assembly GCA_017857195.1). GTDB lineage: Archaea > Thermoproteota > Thermoprotei_A > Sulfolobales > Sulfolobaceae > Sulfodiicoccus. Next base: position 74 of record JAFMDM010000181.1, on the reverse strand, counting down.
CTCCACAGGTAGAGTATGGACTGATTTCCTCCCCGCCCTGGAAGGGCGAGGGTTCCCCTCATCGATTCGGGTTT
>JAFMDM010000180.1 GCA_017857195.1 Methanobacteriota archaeon | reverse complement strand
AGAACATGACCAACTTCATAGAGGAGAGAGGAATCAACGTAATGGAACTCACCGAAGTGAGCGAGATCCAGAAGAACGGTAGCTCTTTCCTCCTGAAGACCAATAAGGGCGAGATCGAGAGCAGGATAGTCCTCGCAGCTCCAGGGAGGGGAGGATCCCAGTGGTTCTACCAACAGAGTAGGAAATTGGGCGTGGATATGGTTTCCGCTTCTCTCGATGTTGGAGTGAGGGTGGAAACGGAGTCGTTAATAATGGAGGAGCTGACAGATGCGGTTATGGACCCTAAGGTAGTGCTCTACACCAGGAAGTATGACGATAAGGTGAGGACTTTCTGCGTGAACCCTAGAGGTTACGTAATGAAGGAAGTCTACTCCGATGGGACTGTGGGAGTTAACGGCGAGACCTTTGTTGATAAGAAGAGTAATAACACCAACTTCGCTTTCTTAGCGACAGTGAAGCTCTCCGACCCCATGGAGGACACCATAGAGTACGGGAAGAGTATAGCTAGGCTAATGACCAGATTGGGAGGGGAGAAGCCCCTCATACAGAGACTCATAGACTTCGAGAAGGGGAGGAGGAGCACCTGGGACAGGATAAATAAGTCCACGGTCAAACCCACCTTGAAGGACGTAACGCCTGGAGACATAACCATGGGTTTACCCTATAGGATAGTGGAGGACGTGAAAGAGGGATTGGAAAGGCTGGACAATATAGCCCCAGGTATATATTCGTCCAATACCCTACTTTACGCCCTGGAGATAAAGTATTACAGCATGAAGGCAGTGGTGGATAGCAATATGGAGACCGTGGTGGATAACCTATTCGTGGCGGGGGATGGCGTTGGACTATCTAGGGGAATAAACGTAGCCGCTGCCACTGGAGTCATGGCTGGCAGAGGGATCCTGAATAAGCTTGGGGTTTAATCTAACAAATTCTGCCTTGCCTCTCAGCGTGATAGAGTGAATGACTGAGGTATTTCCTACCCATCCACGGATAGCGCTCTAGGTCGCAGGATGGATAAGAGGGGTCGGACTTTCATTGGGGCATCATGGCTTGCATTCAACCTCTCGTCCCCATACCCCTGTTCTGCTCCCCACGCCATCCACGGGAGCTCCCTGCTAGGACGTGGGAGTTCCATTGGGCGCCTTCCTCCACTCCACATTATTCAAGGACCCTACAGTGTAACCCTCTGGTGATGCTGGTGCTGAGTTCACGAATTTCACTTCCTGCCATACGCTAGATGATTTCAAATTATGGAAAGTCCGTAGCTTGAGTGAAACTGCTAACGATGGCGTACCTCGAGGGCTCTCGCTCAGGTTCCTCACATCCAGTCAGTGGGCAACATTGAGGTAGGGTTAGAATACACTGAACTATCCTGTCTTTGTGGGGGCATCCCTACCTCGCGGTTTCCTGCTTCCTCGGGCGATCCCGAATCCACTGGAAGGGGAGATCCCATGGGACCTTTCTGTATTACCCAGCGCGGGTTGCGGAGGGTTTGCGCTCCACATGCCTTTCCTAGTCCCCAAGGTGCAGGCCCAGCTCTTTCAGCCTTGGTCCGATCATCGCTTAGGTTGTTGGAATGAAGAGTATAAGGGGACTTTCTCTGCCTCTAGAGGGGACTTAAGCTTCCTTACCCCCGTAAAATTAAATGTGAGTAGTAGGGAGTGCTCGCCGCCCTTAATCTCTTGCTTTAATCCATAGTGTGGACTATGAGGAATTCCGCTAGGGTCTTCTCGATCAAAAGATTTTTATATAAAACGCAGGAAGTTAAACTATAACGTATGTGAGTAGATCTAAATGGAAGAGAAGATAGGTAATTTAAAACCTGGGATGGAGAACATATCTATTTCTGTTCGGGTTTTAGAAGCTGGGGATCAGAAGGTCATCAAGACCAGGAACGGCACTAGAGTCATAAGCGAGGCAATTGTGGGCGACGATACGGGTAGAACTAAGCTGACCTTATGGGGAAAGGCAGCCGGCTCCCTAAAGGAAGGATCTGTTATAAAGATAGATGGAGCTTGGACCACAGCCTTCAGGGGTCAAGTCCAGCTGAACGCCGGGAACAGGAGCACGATAACGGAAATAGAAGATAACGCGATCCCAAGCGCACAGGAAATACCTGAGAACTCCCCTACTGCACCTGACACCTATAGGCCTAGGAGGGAGTTCAGGGGGAGGAGGCCCTTCAGGAGAAGGGAGGAGAGCGAAGAAGAGGAGGAAGAGGAGTAATGTCGGAGAAAGAGAACAAGAATAACTTCGATGAGATAAAGGACAAAAGGCCCTCGAAAGCCGGGGAGTTCGTGGGAAAAGAGGAGGAGGGGGAAAACTATTACGTGAAACTGGATGAGGAGAGGGTCTACGAGTTAGCCCCCATAGCTTACTACGTTTGGAGCATGTGTACAGGAGAGAAGACCGTATCCGAGATCGTCCAGGAAATAAGCGAGGAGGCTCAGCTTCCTCAAGATCAAGTAAGGGAGCCTGTGGCGATGATAATAAACGAGCTGGCCAAGGTATCCCTAGTTAACGTTTAACTGAATAGTTTATTTAAGGCAATGAGAGTTTTTCTTTATGCGTATAATAATAGGGGAAGATAACCTAGTAAGCCCTGAGGAAGGTTTGGCTAAGTTAAGACTCGACTTAGCTGGAACTGTGGAGTCCGAGGAAATAGGGGTGTGGGAAGCTGCCGGCAGGGTCTCAGCTGAACTAGTTAAGGCACATAGTGATTTACCCCCTTTCAATAG
>JAFMDM010000179.1 GCA_017857195.1 Methanobacteriota archaeon | reverse complement strand
CCTTCGTCTTCAACTCCTTGCCTTGGAAGCATCCTAGAAGGAATTGAAAGAAACAAGGCCATTGGCCTTTAGGTAGGCCAAAATTTCGAAGCATCCTAGAAGGAATTGAAAGTGCTGTTTGTTACGGAGATTGATTGCCCGCTTATGTAGGAGAAGCATCCTAGAAGGAATTGAAAGACATGGAGTACTCTGTTATTTTCTTCCTCAGGTCACTCACAAAAATGTAGAAGCATCCTAGAAGGAATTGAAAGTTATATAAATGCACTGCCTCACCTACCACGAAGGATGAAGCATCCTAGAAGGAATTGAAACTTTTTATCAACAGTGGGAATTATATAGTTATAGTGCAGGGTAGTGTGGGCAGTGAGCTACGAATTTTTCTTTTAGCCAACCACAATATTTCACAAGAGATGAACAACATTAGACTCTTAGGAAGAACTCCCCGACCCAGTAATTGGTTAGGCAAGTGTAGACACTTTCTACTGCCGCATAGCGTCGTCATTAGGATATTTATTTCTGCACTTCTAGTATTATCCATGGATAGGAGAGCGATCATAAGGAAGGATCTCCCCTGTCCCCCCTTGCGGCCATTACGTGGTCAAGTGCCGCAGATGGTTGGGAAAGCAGAGGTACCTTGGGGACTGCGGCAGGTACTTCCTGGGAGACGCCCACCATCACCACCCCAGGTGGAGGGTTGAGCAGGCATTGAGGATGTACTCAAACGGGATGAGTATGAGGGCGATCAAGAGTTCTGGGAGTCCCCTTGGGCACCGTGTTCACCTGGATTAAACGCCACGGTAAGAAAAGGTTTGTTGAGTTAGCAACTGTGGGGCGACGCCAGGCACCTGGCAAATGGGAAGGTGACCAAGGTAGTTGACGAGATGTGGTACTTACGCAAGAACGTGAAGTTTACGAGCAGGTCTTCACGTGCTTCACCTACACCACTTTTGGACTCTACCTATTGTTTTCAGTTGGTAGGGACCAGAGGGCGTTCAGGGAAATGTTGAAGTATTTACCTAACTGAGGAGTGAGCGACGACTACGTCTACCTTTCCTTGAAGAACCGTACAGTGATCTCACCTGTCAACCCAAACGAGTTCCACTCGTCACTGAGGGACAAGTTGGTTCAAGAGGGCAACCAAGTGAATAGATTGGAAATGGTCACTCTCTGGCTTTAGTCTTCCAGAAGAGAAAGCTAATACCGGAATTTGTGTGTTGATAATGACATTATGATCTATCCATGTTTTTCACTCACTTTTCAGTAACCAAAGTAGAGAGATCATAATCCAGTGAACTCATCGATCCGTCGTCCTGTCTGACATACCCTTACTCGTGGCCAATATAAACAGCATCAATAACTTCAGGAACGATGACGCCTTAATTATCAACCTGGAATTTCGAGGGCTTTATCGGGGGTTCCATGGGCGTTGCCACTGTAATGGTTGGGACTCGAAGATAGGGCCTACAAAGTTGCCACTGTGGTGCCTCTGGTGGAGTACACTAGAGTTACTCATTAAGGCCCTGAGGAGCAAAGAGATGAGGGCAGGGCGAGGTAAGTATGGTGAGCTGAGAGAGAGGCTATGCAGCCTGATGTCCATGAACTCCTGGACTGTGTTGTTCCTGTGAAGAAGTAGGGTGCTACTCGGGTGCTATTGAATTCAAGAGATGCGAAGTCAGATGCGCATTTGAGTATGGGAATTTGAGGTCTGAAAAAGAACTCTAGATCACCAAACCTATTATCCCTTGACTCACCAATTGAGGAGAAGAAAGTGATCTACATCACAGACACCACGTCAGGCGGTGAACCTTGTATCCTCGTGTACGTAGGAAAAAAGATGAGGTGGTATTACTGCAGGACTGAGGAGGAGTTGTTTATATCACTTATACATTTACTTAATGCTAATAAAAAATTCGATATCTTCAACGTATATGGTAAAAGAATATACATTCCCAATAACCCTGAGGAGTTCAGGGTAAAGGATGAACTGGAGGAGTTTGAAGGCATACTTTACAATCTCCCGGATATACGTTCTTTGATTGAAATATCCAGGGAACTTACGTGGAATAAGAAAAAAGTAAACGTTAAATTGAGAAACAAAGTGAACGCAGAAGAGATACTAAAGATGGGAATTAGAATCATCAAACCCGTGAAGTTGCCCAGGTACTTCAAGGACTCACCAGAAAAAGGGACGTAAGACGAAATCGAGACGATCGTTGACTTAGGTTTCAGCGTAAGGTCTAGCATTCAAGGTTAGGTCTGCATGGGAACGTCTGAGTCCTCAGATCAGTGTCCTCAGATCATTGGAGGAGAGACGGGGAATAGAAAACGTCTTTTGTTACAGAAACGATATGAAAGTAATCATAGATTATCTTTTTCATGGTGTCGTCATTAACCTATAAATCAAAGGATTATGGCGTTCTCCTTGAGGTAGCGTTATTCGTCTTGTCAACTATTCTCGCCATGTAGAAGAAAATTTTGTACCTCAATGACGACACTATGGTCTTTTTCAATTTAGTATAACAGTTGGGCTTCCGTTCCCACCACAAACCATATGGTAAACCCAAGACACTCACAAAGTTATTGGATCCACTATTACCACGTTCCCCTCCCTCTCGTCATATATCCTCTTCGTGTTCTTGACTAGAGATCCCACCGGAAGTAACACGTATCCCTGTAGTATAATCAGTGAAACGTCCCCTCCCAACATGTGGGCTGTGTCGAAATTCTCTGCTAAGAACTCCCCCTCTGTG
>JAFMDM010000178.1 GCA_017857195.1 Methanobacteriota archaeon | reverse complement strand
ATAAATTAACAGACGCCTATCTGTCTAGATCTGTTAACTCGCCACAATTACATTAGTTCATGTCAGTCGCATAATGTTCCGAAGGGAGAGACATTTTATCTTAACAAGTCACGACACTCTCGACACACTGGTGAATTCTCATAGAAAAGTTTAATTATATTTACCTAAATAGCACACGTGTTTTCACTGGTCATCCCAGCGTACAACGAAGAGAAAAGGATTGGGAATACGTTGGCTCAACTTACCTCTGTCCTCAAGGACCAACAGATCCTCGTTGTCTTCGACGGGGAGGACCACACCCCTGAGATCGTAAAGAACTTCCCAGTTGAGTTGATACACAGTCATAAAAGGCTAGGAAAGGGTGGGAGCATAAAGGAAGGTATAAGGAGGAGTAAGGGGGAGATAGTGGCCTTCCTAGATGCGGATATGCCGGTTACCCTTCAATCTCTCCTTAAGGTCCTTGAAACCTCTCTACACTCCGACCTGGTGGTGACTGTGAGGACGTTCATGGGACTTCCAACCACAAGGAGTTTCCTACATAATTCCTTCGTGAACACCACGAAGGTCTTCTTCCCTTCTCTACGTAAATTCAGGGACTTTCAAGGTGGGTTGAAAGCGATGAAGAGGGACAAGGTAGCACCGCTGCTAGACGAACTAATAATGAATGATTGGCTCTTTGATATAAACTTGATTTATTCTTTTATGAGAAGGGGTTACATAATTGAGGAAGTGGAGGTGCCATGGAATCACAAAGAGGAGGGAAGTCACGTCTCTAGGAAGTTGGTGAAGGTGATAGTGATGATGTTTCTATCTCTATTGAAGTTAAGGACGTTCTACTCACCTGCCAGATGGATACTTGACACTCGTTCATACAAGTCCATGGAAAGCGTCTTGGTGAATATCCTTAGGTGAAATACCCCATGAATGACGGAAAGCGGTGAAAGACCACAAAGATATAGACAACAAATCATCAAAAGATGTACTTCAGCTGCGGAATCCAAGAAGATCTCAGTAATCAGTCCTTAAATGAAAGATGAGGAAAACTAGTTCTTTATCGAGAAGGAGAGGAGCGACAGGCTTATTAAAAGATCTGACAAGGATAAGTTACCGTGCGGAAGCTGGCTCTACTGGATAAGCACCTTATGGCCTCAGACTTCGGTGGAGGCGGGAGCGTGCACGTCAGGGAAGTGACCAAGAGGCTCAAGGAAAAGTTTGACATCGTTTACTACCCTTCTTCAGCGGTGTTGAATAAGAGTAAGGATGAACTAATTAAACAAGCCAAGTCCCTTGAAGGGAACGGAATAAGAGTCCATGAAGGTTTCTATCGTGTCCTCGAGGATAGTAACAGACTGAGACCCTCTATCCTCAGTCCTCATAAACTCCCTCAAGAAGTGTCCAGGTATTATGAGCCCGAGGCCGACCTTCTTTACGAACCCGACCATACAGGCTTTGACGTCTTCTTTGTTGGAGGAAAGTTCCCCAAGTACGGCTTCACCATGCATCTGCCCATTTACTATGACCAATCTCTTGGATATCTAGCAAGGCTGATTAAATTTTACGGAATAAACCCCTACACGCTCAAGGGCTTCCACACCAGGTTCTTGTATAACGAATTTATTGCGAAAAGAATTTCAAAGAACCTTTTAAAGAAATTTTGGCCCACGTTTGTGTTGGGGGTAAGTAAGGCCCCTTTCCTCGAAAGTGGTTTGGACGGGATCGTCCTAAGACCTGGGAATGCCTTCGATCCTGAGCTATTAACCCACAGGAACCGGGGGAAGGAGGATTACATGGTGTTTTGGAGCAGGTTGAACCAGGACAAGGGGATTAGGGAGGTTCTTGAAATTACGAGAGCAGTGAACAGGAGGAGAAAAGCCAAACTTGTAGTCATGGGAAAGTTCTTCGATAAATATAACGAGAGCATGTTCTGGAGAAGGGTGAGGGATTGGGGGCTGGAGGTTGAGTACCTGGGTTTTGTGGAGAGGGAGAAGCTACACGAAGTGGTGTCAAGAGCCAAGGTTCTTCTCTATCCCTCTCACGTTGACGGGTTTGCCCTGGTTGTTCTGGAGGCTTTGGCCTTGGGAACTCCGGTGGTGGCTTACGACATTCCTGCCATTACTGATGTTTATGGAGAGTTAAAGGCCATGAAGATAGTGAAGGAGTTTGACGTCAAGGGCGCGGCGGAGAACGCGATCGGAATCATGGATATGGGTGAGAACGAAGTGCATGATTTAATGAACGAAGAGAGCATGATGAACTTTCTCAATTTGTACTCTTCGTGGGATCGTATGGCCAGCTCCATAATTCGTGTAATAGAGCAGTATATTTAAACTAGAAAACAACACTGTCGCAAACGTGGTTTGTGAAGAGAATGGTAGGTCCACGAAATTTCCAGCCAGCAAGCTCATAGCCTACATGGGCTTTAGTAAACTGTCCACCCAGCGTCTGCCACCAACACCTCCCCGTTCACATAGAAAGAGTCGTCAGACGCCAAAAAGAGGGCAACCTTGGCTATTTGTTCCGGCTCGGCGGGCGGAGGTGCCACACTCCTCTTCAAGAGCTCCATTCCCTCCTGGCTCATCTTGGAATTAGACGTTATGTTTGTAATAACTCCTCCAGGTGCTATCGCGTTGCACCTTATCCCCCTAGGCCCGTACTGGGCGGCAATGCTTCTCGTGAGACCTATTAACGCATGCTTGGACACAGTGTAGGCAGTCCCCGCCTTCCCTCCGTAGAGGCCAGCAACAGAGGCGGTGTTCACTATCACCCCCCTTCCCTCCCTCAGCATATGAGGGATAGCCCTCCTACTCATCCAGAAGGGCGCATATAGGTTAACCCTCATGACCCTCTCCAAGAGCTCATCTGC
>JAFMDM010000033.1 GCA_017857195.1 Methanobacteriota archaeon | reverse complement strand
TCGATGCTTCTAAGCTACTCGTGGGTAGAGGACTCCCTTGACACTGGGAAGTTAAGTAAATCATTAATACTCACAGGGGAGTTGAGAGGAGGGCTCGTTGGTAGGAAGGAGTTTGATATCCGCCTCTGAACTGGGAAGGGATCAATATGAGTATCTTTTCCGTGAAGCATCCAAATTCAATAAATCTAGGCCACTTTTAGGTAAGATTGTGGGCCTAGCCTTCTTTGAGCCCAGCACCAGGACCTACCTCAGCTTCGAGACGGCCGCAAAGAGGTTAGGTGCCTCGGTCATAGGTTTTCAATCCGAGGCCTCCACGTCAGTTGCGAAGGGTGAAAACCTTGGAGATACTGTTAGGATGCTCAGCTCCTACGCGGACTTGATAGTTATGAGGCATAAGTTCGATGGAGCAGCTAAATTCGCATCGTCTTTGGCTACTGTTCCAGTAATAAACGCAGGTGACGGGAAACACGAACATCCAACGCAAGCGTTGGTGGATCTTTACTCCATTTGGAAGAAATTCGGCGGAATTGATGGGTTGGTGTATGGCCTATTGGGGGATCTTAAGTATTCCAGAACCATTAACAGCCTACTGAGGGCCTTGGACAAGTTTCAGCCTAAGAAGGTTTACCTCATTTCGCCACCTCAACTGAGGACTAGGCAGGAGATATTGGAGAAGTTGAAACTTCCATATGAAGAGGTGTCCAAAGTTGATGAGGTGGTGGGAGAGTTGGACGTAATGTATGTGACGAGGATTCAGAGGGAGAGATTTCCTGACGAATTCGAATACATGAAGGTTAGGGATAGCTACAGGGTTGACCAGAGGGTGGTTCAGTCAATGAAGGAAGGTTCTGTGGTCATGCACCCTCTCCCTAGGGTCAATGAGATAGATAGGAGGGTTGATGGCGATCCACGGGCATATTACTTCAAACAGGCTTCGCTGGCCGTAGAGATAAGGATGGCCCTATTGGATTGGATATTGGGTGGACAGTAATGGAGGGAGAATTAATAGTTAGGAAGATCAAGGATGGTACTGTAATTGATCATATCCCTCAAGGGAAGGCATTATTGCTGCTCAGGCTAATTGGAATAACTGGAGCCGAAGGATATAGGCTAGCCGTGGTTTCAAACGTTGAAAGCAGAAAGATGGGCAAGAAGGACATAATCAAGGTTGAAGGTAAGGAGCTCATGGGGTATGAAGTGGAGCTCATAGCATTGGTTGCTCCCACTGTGACGATAAACATAGTGAGAAACTATGAGGTCATTGAGAAGAGGAAGATATCACCTCCACGTATTGTAAGGCGACTTCTCAAGTGTCCTAACAACTCGTGTATCACCAACAACGATCCCGAGGCCACTTCGGAGTTCCAACTCATCAATCAGACACCCTTATTGCTTTCATGCAGTTTCTGCGAGACCATGTTAAACGGAGAACAAGTGGTGAAACAGCTTCTAGGGGAATGACTTGTCTCTCGTTAACGCCGAGATCCTTGAGGTAAGATGGATGGGGGTGGGGAGGATCAGGCTTCGATACCCCATTAAGCCTCTCCCTGGAACATTCGTCTCAATCATAAGTCCCGGCCAGTGGGAGATACCATTGGCTGTGGGGGACTATTGGGAGGGGGAACTGGAACTTTACGTGGGCTCCAAGAAGATATTTGAGTGGTTGAGTGGGAGGAGGAGGGTCACTGTGAAGGGACCCTTGGGCTCCCCATTGCCTCCAATGAGGAGAGTATTGGCGTTCGCTTCACCTGATCATTACTACGATCTCCTCTATCCGCTGAGGGAGGTAGTGAGGGCAGGAGGAAGAGCCAAGTTGGTCTGTCCAGGATGTACCGAGTTTGACGATCACGTGGATAGCCATGATGGCGTGCTGGTATCGGCCCATCCCTCCGAACTGGAAGGTATGGCCTTTCCACTTCCAGCCTACCTATACGTGAGGTGGGTCAAGATGAACTGTATGTTGGGAGTTTGTGGGGTGTGCAGCGTGGGCGGAAAGTTAGCCTGCACTTCAGGTCCGTTCATGAGGGTGAACTCAATTGAGGATATCGGGAAAATCCTACATTGATGGTATGGGAATAAGGGAAGTTTGTGTTGAGTTTGATAGGGTAATAAGGGATGTGAGATCCCAATGTATCCCAGACCTGAAGCTTAGGGATGACGAACTACTCCTCCCGGGGTCCATAGATCTTCATGTCCACGTAAGGGGGCTCAAGCTGAGTTATAAGGAGGACGTTTCCACTGCCACTAGTGAAGCAGTATATGGTGGAGTGACGTTAATCGGTGATATGCCCAATACTGATCCCTACCTTAATACTGTTGAGGCAGTAACTCAAAAGTTAAGGGAGATGGAGAGGAGTAGAACGGACTTCGTTGTCTATGCAGGGGTAGGCCGGGAGACCGAAAGGATAGACAGGCTACCCATTGCTGGATATAAGGTATTCCCAGAGGATCTAGAGAAACCGGAGTTGAAGGACGTTGTATCTTCCTCTAAGCTGAAGATCCTGCATCCTGAAATCCCCCTTTCTCTACATGGAGATCGCTCCATGAGAATGGAGTGGCAGGAATTAGCAGCAGTAAGGATGATACATGGTAGGTTTCACGTAACCCACTGCACCACTAACTTTACGGTGGAACTTTCCAAGACAATGGGATTTACTACAGACCTTACACCCCATCATCTTCTCCTAGAGGAAAGGGATTGTCTGACCAAGGTCAATCCACCAATCAGAAACTTGGAAATAAGGAGATCTCTCTGGAACTCACTGTGGACAGCAGACGCCATGGTCAGCGATCATGCTCCACACGCTTATCATGAGAAGAGGTCACATCAAGATCTCTGTCCTCCTGGAATAGCGGGTGTCTCCTTTACAACTCCCTTCATCTACTCCCTGGTGTTCTCTGGAGCCATGGAACTGAGCAGGGGAGTGCATCTTCTTTCCACAGGCCCAGCAAGGATACTCAACCTATCCATGGGGAGGATAGCGGAGAACTATGTTGCCAACTTCACCGTTGTTAGGAAGGAAAATTGGCGATACTCAACTTCCTTCTCCAAGGTTACTCAAACTCCCTTCGATGGTTATCCCTTGTTGGCCAGGGTTTCGCAAACCATAGTGGAAGGTAAGGTGGCCTTTGATGGAGATGAGGTGTACCCCGTTAGAGGGGTGAATGCTGTTGTATGAACTCTTGGGAATGGAATTGGAAGATCCCTTCATCGTGGCCTCAGGGATAATCCCGAACCACGGATCGAGTATGAGGGAGTTCTGTATCCAGTATCGTCCTTCAGCAATAACCACAAAGAGTTTCACCCTTTCTCCTCTAGATCCTCACCCTCCCCCAACTGTCATAAAGGTGGGAGAGTGTTATATGAACGCTGTGGGGCTAGCCAATCCTGGTAAGGACGGCTTGAGGTCCTTGGATGTTCCCTGTAAGCTCATATATAGCCTAGCTGGTTCCTCACCCGAGGAGTTCGGAGAGCTGGCCTCCCTTGTTCCTAAAGGCAGTCCAATAGAGCTAAACCTGAGCAGTCCAAACAGGAGGGGGATGGGAGATTCAATTGCTCCCATGGTCAGGGAAGTAGTTAGAGAAGTGAGATCGCACACCGACAATGGTATATTGGTTAAGTTTGGTCCTAGAGACGATGTAGTTAAGTTAGCAGGTAGAGCATTGGAGGCTGGGGCAAATGGCCTCACACTGATAAACACTCTGAAGGGGATGGCCATTGACGTCTGGGAAGGTAAGCCCATCCTCACCTACGGGACTGGTGGGATATCCGGTAAGTGTATTCACCAGCTGGCAGTTAGAGTCGTGGGGGAGGTCTATAGGGAATATGGAACTGAAATAGTAGGAGTGGGAGGGATCTATGGCTGGGCTGACGCGGTTGAGCTAATGCTGGCAGGGGCCAAGGTGGTCGCCGTTGGTACAGCTATAATAGATAGGGGACCCACTGTTCTAAATGAAATAAGGGAGGACTTCCACAGGTTCTTAGAGGAGAAAGGGATTAATGCCACTGAACTTGTAGGTGCAGCAGTAAGGTAAACATGCCAAAAAGAATGGAAATGAAAGGGAGGGATTTGGAGGGGTTGGTGTTTCTGGGGAGACTGAAGTCAGTGAACGTAGAGTATTGTGGAGACGATAAGAAGTTCGCCAGAGTGGTGGGTGTAACTGTAGACGGTGAAGAGGTAAGTACCCAGTGCATATCAATAAGGGCAGCGGGTAAGATATCCACTGTAATAAAGCACTATCTGAGGCTTGGTGTGGGAAAGTACATCCTAACCGAGGCCCCCTCAGACATTAAACACACCGACACTGAACCTGGTGAAGAGGACGAGGCGCCCCCTGAGTGAATCAGCTTAATACACCTAAAATCAACCGACCAACGTGTCTGGAGATCTAAGCCAAGTCCCCATCATTGCGGTGAAACTTTTTGCCATAATGGATCCCTTCTCCGTAATCCCTTACATACTGGGGATCTTCACAAGTTATCAAGAAAGCACTCAACAGAATGTCAGTTGGTCCTATTTAGTCAATAAAATAAGTATGGTTATAGTTGTGATACTTCTCATATTCGCCGTCTTAGGCAGACTCATATTGGACTTTCTAGGACTCAGTCCCGCATCCTTGGAAATAGGAGGCGGTATAATCCTGGTTTACCTGGGTATAGATACTATGGGGGGATTTGGCCAGTTAAGATTCCTATCCAGGAGCATTGAGGAAGCCATAGTGACTCCCATTGCCACTCCTCTCATAGTGGGACCAGGTACACTGACGGCCCTCGTTACGCTCTCCGTCAACTACTCCATACTGGTACTAATCGCTGGGAGCCTCATTGCCGCCCTATTGACTTACATCTCACTGATGTCTGCTCCCTTGTTGGTTAAGGTCCTAGGAAGGACAGGAACAATTGCAGCAGGCAGGTTCACTGCCGTGATCATTGCTGCTTTCGGTGTCCAACTTATCCTTGGGGGACTCACCCTTCTTAACATTATCCATTAATAATACTCAGACAGTGACCGTACATATCTGAAAAATTTTTAACGAAGTCAGCTAATCCTAAACTGTGTCGTCTAAGAGAAAGGTTGAATTGGATGATGTAGATAAGAAACTGGTCATAGAACTCCTCAGGGACGCCAGGACCAGTCTCAGGCGACTGGCAGAGGAGATGAACGTCTCTCCTGCCACCCTCCATAATAGGATGAATAGGCTCATTCAGGAGGGAGTAGTGAGGGGCTTTGTTGCCCTTTTGGACTACAGCAAATTGGGATATGCTCTCACAAGTATAATTATGATAAAGGTGGATGGAAAGCACATAGTTGAATTTGAGAAAGAGGTGGCAAACTCCCCGAACGTTGTCTCAGTCTATGACGTGGTAGGAGATTATGACGTGATCTTGGTCGCTAAGTTTAGGGACACGGAGGAGCTTGATTCCTTCCTAAAGCAACTCCTCAAGAATCCCAGGGTTGAACGCACATTTACCAGCATAGTGCTTAACACTGTTAAGGAGGATCCGAGGGTAAGGATAATCTAGAGTTGCCTCAATGCTTCAAGGGCGACAGCCTTTGCCACTACAACGGGGACTGATTCGCCCACTTGATTGTATTGCTCGTCCTGTGAACCTAGGAAGACGTGATGATCTGGATAGCCCATGAGTCTTGCCTGTTCCCTAACCGTTATCCATCTATCCCTGAAGGGGTGTATGAATCTGGAATTGCCCAGAACCGTAGGGGCAGGACTGTATGGATCAAGTCTCAAATAAAGGGGTATCCTTCTTCCCTCATTTCCCTCGAACATGGTCATATATCCCCCGTAGGATATGTTCGACATCTTCCTTAGCTTACTTTCGCCTATTTCCTTCAGCTCATGATTAGGAAAAGTACCTCCATCCTCTAAGTCTGCTATGCTGTCCCACACTGTGACCTTGGGCCTCTTGGGCGGATCTATTCTGACGTTCGAGACAAAGACTCTGACTCTCTTGGACGGGTTACCTAGCTCTACTGCACTGATCAGGTTGAAGTTAACATGATAGCCTATCCTCTGGAACTCAGTCTTGATTGCTTCCCTGAGTTCCCCCTCCATCAGAGCCGGTACATTTTCCATGATGAAGATCTTGGGCCTTAACTCATCCACCAGTCTGATGAACTCCAGGGTCAGTTCTCCCCTTGGGTCAGAGTAAAGTCTATCCAGAGGATTCCGCAGCCTATGGGGATTTGCGCCAGTGAAAGCTTCACATGGGGGGCTTCCGATCAGTACGTCAACTTCCCCCACCAACTCTTGGATCTTTGAACCTTCTATTTGCCTAACGTCTTCCTCCAACACCTGTGAGTTGGGGAAGTTAAGGCTGTACGTCCTTGAGGCAGCATGATTTAACTCCACTGCCAGTAGGGGAACTATGCCGACCTCTTCGAAACCTCTTGAGAATCCCCCTCCTCCTGCGAAAAGATCAACTAACCTTGGCTTTGGTTTCGTTATTTATTTCCTCCTCCAATTCCTTGATTTTCCTCTCAATGATCTCCTTCACCTTATCCCCTTCATAGTACACCAAAGACGCTCCGCATCTTGGACACTTGAATTCGTTCTCAAGGGCCTCATCGAAGATGTATCTACTTCCATCATCAGGGCATATGTAGAAGGTGTTATTGGACTCGAACTCAAGTCTCATCTTAAGCTTCTGGACCATCTCTCTCTTCCTATTGAGGAGTATGTCGTTCACCTGATCCGTGTTTGCCCTCCAGTAGTAGAGATACCAGCCAGTCTCCCTGTCCCTGGTTCTCTTATACCTCACAAGACCGTGGTCCGAGAGTATATATAGAGTTCTCCTGACGTTATTCACTTTTACGTTAAGTATCCTGGCTATTTCGTCGTCCGTTAATTCCCCTTTCTTCTTCAGCAATATCTCTAGAACAGGTAGAACCTCATCTCCCAGCATACTGATGGCCAGTTCCTTAAGTAGTTCCTCAGCTTCCAACCCTCACCACCCTCTTTCCAGCCCTCTGAGGTATGATCCTCAATTTGGCATCGCTATTCTGTATATCTAGTTCTGCTCCCATATATACTCTGTCTAGAAAGACGGCAACGCTGGCCACTTCGGAATGAGGTTGGTGCCCTACAGCAATGTTATAGTCTACGTTCTTATAATACCATCCTTTCACTTTCTCTGCGCCAACCACCAGTAGAATTGGAGAGACTCTCCTCATTTCCTCCACCTTCGAGTTAAGTCCCTCCCCGTACATGGTAAGGTGTACCACTTTTCCTCCATTCCTTCTCCATTGGGTAACGTAACTTTTCCCGTTGTTCGTCGTCTCAACTACGAAGTCATTCCTACCCCAAATTTCCTTTACTTTCTCTATTGACTCGATGACCATCCTATCCTCCCCCTCCATCACGAACCCAGAGGCACCAAAGGCCCTAGCCACAAGTGCCACATGCGTAGTAACTCTCTTGTCCCTTCCTGGCCTATGGCCGAGTCTTAGCACATACACTTGAGGATACAATTTTATCCACTTATTCCCTTAAGTAAAGTATCAGTTAACATATCCAAATTACTACCATCCCTCGCGGAGACTGGAATAGCTTCCAGAACGGGTGAGTAAACCCTTCTGGCTTCCTTCAAAGCCATTTCCCTCAGCCTTCTGGATTCTCCTACATCAACTTTGTCCAATTTGTTAAGGGCCAAAACTAAGGGCTTTCCAGATATCCCTATGTCCCTGAAAATGGAAAGGGAGCTAGACAGACTCTCCAGGAACCTCCTCTCTCCCAGGCTTAGGTCAAGAACCAGAAGTTCAAGATCAGCCAATGCGGCCTCCGATAAGGTCACATGAAACGCCTCCACTATTTGGGGAGGGATTCCCCTAATGAAGCCAACTGTGTCTATGAGGAGAGTCTTTTTCCCTTTAAGTTCCACGGCCGTCCTCTTCGGAGAAATTGTAGTGAACAGACTGGAATCAACCTTCTGTTTTCCCCCCGTAAGTCTATTGAAAAGTGAAGTCTTACCTGCGTTAGTGTAACCTACTATTGCGATTTGTGGCATCCCCATCTCCCTTCTCTTAAGTATGGCGGCCCTTTGACTCTCCCTCAGCTCCTCCAGTTTCCTCTTGAGTTTCACCATTCTTCTCGAGTAGAGTCTTATGGTAGATTCCACCCCATATACTCCTGCTCCTAGAGGGCCCTGTTGCTCCCCAGTCTTCAGTTTGCTGAAGTAATCTCTCAACATAGGCAACCTATACTTAATGGAAGCAAGTTCTATCTGCATTTTCGCCTCTGACGAACCTGCATGGAGGTCGAAGACCTCCAGAAGTAAAAGTACTTTGTCTAGAACTTTCCTGTCTCCCAACTCTTTCGTTAAATTGCTCAGTTGTCTCGGCTTCATTTCAGCGAATACCAGCAACGCTTCCGTTTCTTTCTCCTTGATTTCTTTGAGCATATTCTCACTTATGTAGAAGTTAGGATTGGGCCTCTTGGGCACAGGCCTTGTCTCCACTATCTCATATCCAGCTGTCTCAGCTAGGGCTCTCGCCTCATCCAATCCGTCCCTTTCATAGAATAGGACAGCTCTCACTTCTTTCCCTCTCTGATGTTAGCCACATCACCCAAGGTCACGTCAGTATCGATTTCTTCCTCCACTCCCTCGCCAACCTCCGTGGGAACAAGTAACTTGACCCCCAACACTTTCTCCAGCTGCCTAGCCTGATCTATGGTGGGCTTAAGTCTCCCCGCCTCGAACCTCTTGACCACGTTCTCTGATACCTTCAATCTCTTGGCAAGTTCGGTAGTATCCATCCTCAGCCTCTCCCTGGATTCCCTTATGATCCTATCATAATCTTCAGTTACCTCCAACTCTTCAGGGCTTAGTCTCTTTGGCCTGGATGGAATTTTTTGCCTTACCTTTTTCTCGATCTTGACCTCCTTCCTCTCAACTATGGGTGGACTCCCTTGCTTTCTGTAGCACCTCTCGCAGAGCTTAAGTAATCCCCCCTCTATCTCCACAGTGTAACTCTTTCCCACTATGGCTGAACCGCACATCTCACAGTATTCTCCTCCGACGTTAACCATGATACCACTAAGTATATCCTATGCCAAACGTTATTAGCCTAACTGCAGAAAATACGTCTTGAGTCTAGGTTGTCGGATGAAGTAGATATTTCCAACGAGCGAGTGAGCGAGGAAAGAGAACAACTCCTTAGGGTCATGGATGAGAAGGTGAGATCGCTTCAGAACGAAGTTGATATGTTGAGAAAGGAACTCAATTATTACAAAACGGAGATGGATAAACTCCTAAGTCCACCACTCATAGAGGCCACAGTACTGGACGTCCTTGATGACGGCAGAGTGGTGGTGCGGAGCTCCTCTGGGCCTAACCTGGTGGTGAACGTTCTTCAGGACGTTCCCTTGCTTAAGCTCAGGCCTGGTATGCCGGTTGCTCTTAATCAGAGGGCCTCTGCCGTTGTTGAACTGTTGCCAAACAGGGAGGAGCCAGTTGTGAGAGGAATGGAAATAGAGGAGAGACCTAACGTCAAATATGAGGATATTGGCGGTTTGGAGGAGCAAATAAGGCAAATAAGAGAAGTGGTAGAACTTCCGCTGACCAAGCCAGAACTATTCAAGGAGATAGGCGTTGATCCTCCCAAGGGAGTCCTCCTTTACGGTCCACCAGGCACGGGGAAGACCATGTTGGCCAAGGCGGTTGCCACTGAGAGCGGTGCCACTTTTATCCATGTAATCGCCTCCGAGTTTGCGCAGAAGTTCGTGGGCGAAGGAGCGAAGATAGTTAGGGAGGTGTTCGAGCTGGCCAGAAAGAAGGCACCAGCCATTCTCTTCATAGACGAGATAGATGCGATAGCCTCCAAGAGGGTTGACGTTGGAACAAGCGGTGAGAGGGAAATTCAGAGAACCCTGATGCAGTTATTGGCTGAGATAGATGGATTCAAACCACTGCAGAACGTCAGAATATTGACAGCAACCAATAGGATAGATGTCCTAGATCCGGCCTTGCTCAGGCCTGGGAGGTTCGATAGGATAATCGAGGTTCCGCTTCCTGACGCAAAGGGTAGGGAGAGAATATATTCAATATACCTAAGTAAAATGAAGATTAAGGGCGAAGTTGACACTAAGACACTTGCCGCGGAGTCCGAGGGGCTAAGTGGCGCTGATATAAGGAACGTATGCGTAGAGGCAGCATATGTGGCCATAAGGGAAGGGAGAGGCTTCGTAACAAATGAGGACATTAAAACTGCCCTAAAGTCAATTAAGGAGAAGAGGGAACCAAAGGTCAAGGAGAGGGCTGAGAAATTCATTTGACACCGGATGAGCAAAGGTATGTTTTGGACATCCTCAACTATCAGTTTGGGGAGGATGTAGCTTCAGCTTTCTCCAAATTCATTCCGCATGTGGAGGTACGACGCTCACCTTCTACATGGAGGATGAGGAGCTTCAGGCTCAATGGCCGCCTCCTCATGGTCCTGAGAGCTCAAGATAACATGTTTTCCCTGACTCCTCTCGCTGGAGAGATAATCTCGAGATCGCTGCCATCCCCTAGACTTAGGCTTATTGTTATGGATGACGTCTCTCAGTTTATTTTGGAGGGAGGCGACGTCTTCTGTAAACATGTGATCGACCTTGATCCCACCTTGAGGGCAGGGGATGAGGCCATTGCTGTCAGTAAGGACGGAAAGCCTTTGGCCGTAGGTCGAATGAACCTCTCAGGTGAGGAGGTGAGATCTTATAAAAGGGGAGTGGCCCTATTTGTGAGGAGAGGATTCAAGGAATGAGCGTTAGGGTTATACTAAAGGATGTGGAGGAGTCCCAGCTAGTGGGCAAATACTTCATAACTGGCTTCAGGACCCTAGGTGAGACAGGTTACCTGGCAGCTAGATATTTGGTAACGTCTAAGAAGATGAGGAGAATTGGATTCGTCGTGACCAAATATCAGAGAGACGTTGCTTTCCTGGACGACTACGGTCTGGCCACACCTTATGAAATATTCTATGACGACGAGGATCAAATAATTGTAATGTTGAATCATCTTCTGCCCTTTGAGAGGGAATGGAGCCAATTCGCCTTGACTGTAACCAGGTGGTTGAAGAGGATATCCCCCAAGGAGGTTTTCCTAATAGGAGGGCTTGACAAGAGATATAAGAACGATCAGACTGATGTGAGATGGCTCAACACCAGCAAGAGCACAGTTAAGCTTGATTTTCCCAGCATAGAGAAACAGCTCCTAATGGTCGGACCACTGGCCTTACTGACTGTCTACTCGGAGATAATGGACGTGCCGGCCACAGTTATTCTACCATTCGCAGACAGAGATAGGGCGGACCCACAGGCGGCGGCAGTGGCCATTGAAGTATTAAAGAAAGTAATAGGTCTCAAGGTTGACGTCAACCAACTCTATGAGGACGCCAAGAAGATACAGGAGGAACTCAGGAGACAGATGGAACTTATGCAGAACGAATTAACTAAGTTCAAGAGCGGGGATAGAGTCTATATGTAACAGTTCCTTTAACATGGAACCTTGACATTTTAGCCTTATTCTTGAGACCTTGTTCTTCTCGATGAACTGCAGGAGAGATTTTCTTAAGTCCTCTATCACCCCAACATCCAGATCCTTGGGATCCTCAAACTGGGATAGAGGATATACCTCAGAAACGTTGATGGGAACTACGCCAAAATAGGGGGCAAGAACGAAGGAGTTTTCCCTCCCTTTAGCCTCCCTCAGGTATGGCTTCGGGAGGAGATCGTAACATATGAGCTCCATCTCGTTGTTGATTGACTTCCATTCCATCATTTTCCTCTTGTGTCTAAGGATCTCAGGTCTATGTAGCGAGTCCTCGTTGAATAGAAATATTCCCCTTGGTTCGCCCTTGGTACGAGGATCATATTTTTCTAGATATTCTGAAAATTTCCTGAACTCCCTAAAGGCCCCATACAAGGAAGGGTGGGACATGGCCTTCTGCTGGACGTACTCGAAGAGCCTTCCCTCAACTATGGCGTTTCTGGTGTCTACTAGTTCCTCCTTTATTTTGTGGAGGTTATGTAGGGCCAATAGCCTTGACCTCTCCTCCGACTCCAACAATTCCTTGGATGTGTGAGTTGAACACACGGGACAGGAGCAGGGAAGCTCCCTCATTTGTTCTATTCTCAGCACCCTCTCCCTTGTCATATATCTTCCCTCCCTTGCGTAAAGGACGTATGAGGCTGAGTCAAAGCTATCCACCCCGAGGGCAACCGCTATGGGTATAAGGTGAGGGATCCCTCCTCCAAAGAGGTGAAATGGCTTCCCTCTCCCCACGGAGGATTTGGCGGCAAATATCATCCTCACCAACTCCCTGTACTGATATCCCTCCATTAGGGGAGTTGGACTCCCCAGGGCTAACATTTTGAATTCCTCCCTGCTATCGGCAACTGCAGCCGACTTACTGACCAAGTCAAGGAACGTCCCCCCTTGAATGGGATGGACCCATAAGGTCCTTGAGTCTCTTATGGTTTCAGTTATGGCCTGCCCCCTCCTCAAGGTCTCCTCCACCGAACGCAATGCGTTCTCTCTATCATGGGAATCTCCCGTGGGGAGATCTAGGAATACCCCTATGTCTGTGGACACCTCGAGCTCATACTTCACGACCTGTTCATTCTCAGCATCTATATCTCCGTACTGCAGGATCTGGTATGCCCCTGAGTCTGTCATTATTACTCCGTTAAAGTTAAGGAATTCGTGGATGGGTCTCTTTACACCCCTCTTCATGAGGAAGTAGCTGTTTGTTATGATATTGTTGAAGCCTACCCTTTGTACCTCCTCCACAGTCAACTCCTTCTTGAACGGATTCACCACAGGGAAAAAGGCTGGAGTCATCAACTTTCCATGGGCGGTCTCAAGTTTACCGATCCTTCCAGCGAGATCCTCGTCTGTGACTTCGAAGTCCCCTATCATTTCTGCGAACCTTGAGTCCCCTGCTTCCTCTTCGTATAGTCTGTGAAAACATCGTACACCCTTTGAGCTAGGGGTCCCGTCCCCTCCACTCCGGCCTCAGATACCTTTATCCTATCCATCACTGTAACCAGCTGTGCGTCCTCATATACCTTTATGTCCCCAGGGCGGAGCGACAGACTTCTTTCCAATATTTCTGCGAACTCCTTCACGTCAAACGTGGGGGACGACTTGACAAGGACCTCCGATATTACCATTCCATTCAATATTACTCTACTATATTGATTGTTCTCATTGTCCCTGGCGTTGACCAAACTGAGCATAAGTGAGCTGGACTCAAAGGAACTTAACACCCCTGAGTAAGTCCTTCCAGAGGTTAACCTTACTGTTACTGGTTTATCTATTAGTGCATTCAGGTCAGTTACGATTCTCCTTACGGAACTCATTGTATCTCAACCGAAAAAAGTTATAATGTGCCGCTTAAATAAGCTCGTCGAGAGACCTTGAACATGACTAAAGAGAGACTCACCTTTAAGGGAAGAGTGAAGTCGAAGGTTCCAGGGACCATCCCAGGAGTGCAGATAGCCAAGATTGAGGGAGATGGAGTAGATATGGAGATGGACGTCCTCAGAGAGTATGATGTCATCCCCTTGAACTCCGAGGTGGAGGTAGAGCTATCCAAAGAAAGGCCTAATTTCACGGAAAATGACTTCTGCGCCCACGGCCACCTTTTCTTGGAGAAGGAAATGGAAGGGAGGAAAGCCACTTTACTCTCACTATACGGTCTGGTCGTTAAGTTCTGGACCACGGACGGGTTGATAAAATCCGGAAAGTTTTCAATGATGGACCACGTTTACCTTTGTGTGAGGCCGTCGCCAGCGGTTTCGCTTAAACATTAGATTTATAGAAGTTGGGGGTTTGGGGGAGGAGATGGTTAAGGTTGAAAAGTCTTCGAGTCAATCCCTCTTCAATAGTCAAGAGGGGTAAGAACGCAACCAGAGTCACGATTTTGATGAAGGTTGCCCTCTCAGATAGTATCGTCATGAGTCTGCAAATCATGGGGTTAGATGTTCTCCCTGGGAGTGTGATGCATCCCTTCTAAAATTCTGGTTGGCTAAAAGAAAAATTCGTAGCTTAGTCCTGACACTATGGACAGATAGACCGTTAATTTACAAAAGGCTGAAAGCTTCGCCCCTTCTAGGGGCAGATGATTAGTTAAATACTGTTCTTCTAAACTTGCGTTGATGGCCAGGAGGAACGCGATCAGAGCTACGGTTTCAATGT
>JAFMDM010000032.1 GCA_017857195.1 Methanobacteriota archaeon | reverse complement strand
ATTTAGATTATCATCTGCCCCTGGAAGGGGCGAAGCTTTAAGGCTTTTGTAAGTTTTCAATTTATGAAAGGCCATTATCAGAAATACAGGAAACTCGAGAATATCTTCAGAGCAAGACTTTTGGAACCATTGAACTTGACCCCTTTACTTATAGCAAAGGGAAGGTGACGCACCTAAGTAGTGACTTCTCTCTTCAAGGGAATCTCGTCTATAAGAGCGGAGTAGCTTAACTTCTAGATGCATTACAAATAATGTTTAGAATTGAAGTTTCCATCACCCACCACAATTTGACGCTTAAATTGATCTTTCAAAACTTTCGGTAAAGAGAGGGACTTTCATCTTATCTCCTCCACATAGTGAAATCATGACACTGTCCACTCTTATATCATCCATGACTACAGATGTAACCACCATTGCTTGGAGCCTTTTTGTATTAGCCTGGGCAGTGGGATGGGCATTGAAGGGTTCTCCCCTCCCCATATTTAGAGTGAAAAGAGCTGGACAGGGAATAATAGAGGACGTAATAATGGCCGCATTTTGGCTTGCCTTAGGTACCACAGTATTTGCAGCAATCACATATTTCGCATCACAAATAACAGTTCCTGGTGCCTAAATTGTACGATCCATTCCAGTTACTCTTCTATGCCAACTCCTTGGCCATTTTAACCTACTTCATTGGAACGTTAATCTATGCTCTCCCAATTCCTCTCTATGGACTTAAGAGGTGGGCTCCCAGGCTTGTGTCGGACGGTATATACGCCTCAGTACTAATTAACTCTTTCTTAGGAATTATATTTCTATCCAACGAAATAGCTGAAGCCTTAGGCGCATCATGGGCTGATTTTTTCAGTTGGGCTTCTTCCGTAGTTAATATCCAATTCTCCATATTTAGTTCAATCAGATACGTCTACGCCCTAGTATCTGCATCTGGTACTCCAGGCCTAGATTTCATCCTTGCTCCCCTATCTTTCTTTTCATCTATGCTAACGGGAACAATAACCTCCATAGAAACCATAATTGTGCTGGCACAAATAATAGATTCCAATTACGCCCTATTGTTGGCTTTAGGTGTTGCTCTCTTCTCAATTCCTTTTAGGATTGGGAGAAGTATAGGAGCCGGTCTCATGGCATCCTCAACTGTATTTTATATAGGTCTACCTTACTTGCCGAAATTTATAGCAGGCATACTTGGAAGTGCTCTACCCTCTTTCTCACAACTCCTACAGAATAATCCTTTAGACTTTGTTAACTTGATGGCTCAGAGCGTGTTGCCAGCCATTATAAATGTAACAGTTTTCCTTCCTGCAGCTTATATCTTTATACTGGCAGGGCTATCAGCTGGCTTAGCTACGGCTTTGAGCGGAGGCTCGTCTAGGCTACCCTTCCCCATAGACATATTTTGAGGGGAGATTTTGAAGTCGTGGTCATTGGCAATATTCCTTTTACTGGCCAATACAGGACTGATTTACTTTTATGATAAAAATTGGATTGATCTATTAGTTGGATTGATATTGGCTTTGACAATAGCCTTTATTATTAGGATTGTTCCTCGCTAGCACCTGGCGCCCTCTTCTTCATATTATCCTTTCTTATTTCCTTATTCATAAATAGAGTAGTCTTTTGCCTTCCTCCCATTTTTACCGAGTAAGATTGGTCATTACTCCTATTATTTGTTTTGGATAATACATAGGAATAGACTAACCCACCCTGACCAAAGGGATCTTTCAATCCCCTTTAGGATAACTTATAGGTCTCCCAATTAAGGAAGCTCCTCACCAAAAACTTCATCCTCTGAGTTTGACATCGGGAAACCTCTGCTAACTTTTTAATGCTGATTCTATGTCCTGATCCAGAGAAGAAAAATGGCATCCATAGAAGTTGGAAGAATCTGCGTTAAGACTAGGGGGAGAGAGGCAGGTTCTAAATGTGTTATAGTTGATATAATAGATGAAAATTTTGTATTAGTTACGGGACCTAGCAAACTCTCTGGTCTCAAAAGGAGAAGGAGTAATATATCTCACCTCGAACCCACCGATAAGAAAATAGATATCCAGAAGGGCGCCAGTGATGAGGAAATAGAACAGAAACTACAGGAGAGTGGACTCGCTGAGTTCATGAAGGAAAAAGTAAAGCCCAAATTAACAGTGATCTGAATTGTCAATTCGTCCCTTCATAAGGGAGATAGACGATTTTTGCGGTCATCGATCAGAGTGGAAGCTGATAAGGGAAGAAGATGAACTTCTAGACCATGGAAAGAGGCCTGAGGAAAGGACATTAAAGGAAATGTTGTCGAACTCCATAGTTGTTTTGGATAAACCACCGGGGCCTACCAGCCATGAGGTTGCTCATTGGTTAAAGGGAATGCTTGGGGTTAAGAAAGCCGGGCACGGGGGAACCCTAGAGTCCTTACTGGACGGGGAAATCCCAAGGTGTCTGGCGTACTACCTGTGAGCCTAGAGAACGCCACCAAACTCAATAAGTTTCTCACAAATAATGATAAGGAATATGTATGTTTAATGCAGCTACATGGGGACGTAGACAGAAATAGGCTTCAGAGTGTAATAGGTGAGTTTCGTGGCTTCATATATCAAAGACCGCCCGTAAGATCTTCGGTGAAGAGGCGTCTTAGAGTAAGGGAGGTTAAGGAAATAGATCTACTAGACGTAAGTGGAAGACTGGTCCTAATGAGAGTATCCTCAGACGCTGGGACCTATATGAGGAAGATATGTCATGACATTGGGTTGATATTAGGAGTGGGTGCACATATGCGTGAACTAAGAAGGACTAGATCTGGAATATTTGATGAGACTAAGGCAGTCACCCTACACTCTGTTTCAGAGGCACTATATCTATCTAAAACCTGTGGAAGGGAGGATCCTTTAAAGAGAATATTGATACCAGTGGAGTTTGGAACCTGTGGCATGTCAAAAATAATAGTGTCTAACGGGGCGGTGGATGCCTTAACCCACGGTGCTCCTCTAATGGTACCTGGAGTTTTAGCCTACCAGATGTTCTTTGAAGGTGACAATGTAGCGCTGATCACAAATAAGGGAGAGCTTGTGGCAATCGGTACAGCCCTCATTGACTCTGATACTCTCTCCTATGTGGATAGAGGACAAGTGGTAAAGATGGAGAGAATCTTCATGGAGTCAGGAGTTTACCCGCGTAATGTAAAAAATAAGTAAAATATTTTAAGTCGTTTAGAACTAAAAAATCTTTAGATTTGGTAGTAGAATAGATTATTCATAACAAAGTAGCCTTCTGATTCGCTATTTCACCTCAGAGGACTCCAGAGGCTCAACCGTCCCGGCCATGAATAAATGAATAGGACCACGATGTCTATATGGGACCGCAATTAGGTGAAGGTAAACCTTACTAACCACGACTTTAGCCAGGCGTCTTAATTGTGCTTACCCCCATCACTGATCATCATTGAAATTGATTTAGTGCCGCCGCGGGGATTTGAACCCCGGACAACCCGGTGTCCGTGTGAGATACTTCAGCCGGGTGCTCTCCCGGGCTGAGCTACGGCGGCGTTACAAGTTTTCCACCCCTACTTTTAAAGTCTTTTTATCGTTCTCCATTGTGGGGGCCGGGCGACACTCTTGGAGAGCCCTTTTAAGGGGTCAATGAAATAGAGTCTCCAGAGGCCCCTACAATGAGAACAGGCGTCATACAGATTACCCGATTGGACCATATGGTGTTAAACTCCGTTGAGGAGGCCATTAGCTCCATGGGGGTAGAGGTAGAGGTCATTTTACAACCAATTGGTTCTCCATTTAATCTCCTGGACTGGGATAGGGTGCAGTTTAAAGGAGATAGTCTCTTCAGATGGTTTAGGGCTACAGCGTCAGAGACATTGGACGGGGCTTATGATTCGATAATGGGGATAGGTGAAATAGATGCTTTTGACGACGGAAAAGAGTACATACTTAATGTTGTTTCAGACAATCTGTCCATATCATTCATCCAGAGACTGTGGACTGAGGAAACGAAACTTTACCTTGAGAGAGTGAGAAAACTAGTGATTAATAGTTGGGGGAGGGGGAGGGGTATTATACATGATTCCACGGACAACTGCATCTTTCATGAGGTTCAGACGGTGGAGGAGCTGGATAGAATTGTGGCCGCTCCTTGTAGTGCATGCCGTGTTAAGCTTCAAATGTCCACAACGAAAGTAAGGGTATAGAACCCTTCCTGTAATGAAATCTCCATCATATGATATGTCATGGCCTTAACTACCATGCGCGGTTCGTGAACTTCCCTATTGAACTTCTCCCCCCAAACTTCTGCATCTATTGTTGGTGGATCTTCATTTAACCTCACGTCGAATCTACTGAACAGTAGTAACTCTGAATCATATAGAACCAGGAGGGACTCTATCCAATTGTAAAGTAAATTATCCAGATCTGTCCCCCTAACCCTCAAATTCCTACGAATCGACCACTTAACTTTAGATGTGTCGGTAATTAGTTCAAATACAGCCAATGCCGCATTTTGGAAGGCCTCAGATAGGGTCCTCCCAAATGCCTTTATTCCCACGTCGGCAGTATGATCAAAGAAAAGAAATCTTTCCATGGATATCCCTATAGTCTGGGCGCAACCCAAACATTTATGAGACCTTCCCCTTCCAACGAGGCGGATAATTTCATGGGCACCTGTTCTCCAAAACTAACCCTTACGTCACCGAACCCGCTTAACGCCTCAAGTCCGTTTCTTAGCACTGAATTACTATAGGACGAAGCGCCTTCTTTGTCTATATACAAATCATGGAGGGGTTTATCTTTCAGAAGTCGAGCTCTGTAAACTCTTCCAGTCTCCATGGATGTGACCTCAACTACTTCATCATGGCCCATAAACTTCACTTCCTCCGATATCAAAGCTGATTCGGAGAGCACTGTCTCTAAGGTACTGGACTTGCAGGAGAATTCCACAGAGGATGGCGCCTTAGGCTCCGGTCCCCTCTGCACTTGTCCCTCGTTAGCCTTGAATGAAAGTGAACTCCTGATCCTTCTTTTTTGATCCATTACAACTATCTTCAACTCTCCGTTAGATTCAAGAAGAAGAAATGAGGAGTTGGCGGACCTCAACTTACTGAGGGATTTTTTAAGGGCACCAAGGTCTAAAGTGAGGGAGACTGGATTTTCAACCTCAAATTCCCTGAAAGCTGTGGGTGGAAGGGAGAACGAGATCAAAGCAACCTTGTCGTCTGTGAGCTTGGCTCCATTGATACCTTCCTTGGTGAAGTTGAGGGCTATAGATGAATAGAACCTACCTATCCCAGTGAAAAGCTTGTACATGAAATCCGAACTTTCATGCATTACTCTTATCATGAAGTTGCCTTCACCGTCTTCTTCTTTCTACTCTCCGTTGTCTTAGATACGCCTTTACTTCCCTTAGCGGGAGGTTTTCTCAAGACCCTCTCTGCTTCACTTAATGTGATTTCTCCGTTCAATAATTGCCTCCATGTGCGATCTTTTTTCTCAAAGTTCTCAATTTCCTGGATTGATACAGCAAGAGGCTCTTCTGACTCCTCCGAATCATCATATTCTACTTCATCCTCCCCTTCTACTTCGTCACTCAACGTTGACACCGTCTATGTTCTATCTATGTCCAATATATATAGATTCCCCCTCTGGTCATATGCTAAAGCTTCCCCCCTTCCAAGCCGAGGTAAGTAGGATCTTAACCATTCCTCGACGTTTCTCCTACCGACTGATAATAGTTGAGCAGCATAGGAGAGATCCTCTGGTTCAACTGTATTAAAGACAAAGACGTTGGATGAGTTGGTAAGAAGAGGCTTAAGGTCTCTGAGTGTTTGTGAAGCCAATACCAATCCTACTCCAAACTTCCTCCCCTCCGCAGAGATCCTGCGTAAAAGTTGGGCCCCACTCTCCTTGGACAGCAAAAAGGGAGCCTCATCAATGATCACGACTTTCCAAAGAGGAGATTGTCCTCTCCTATATACCATGGCAATGAGGGACCTTAGCATGGTTTCCACAACAATATAGCGTATCTCATCCGAAGGAAGTTTAGAGAGATCTATTGTGGAATCTAAGGAGAGCAACTGTTCCAAATTTGCACCTTGCGCATTGAACGGCCATGAGGAGAGAAAGGTAAGATAGGGAAGTAAAGAGGACTCAGTGGTGTCCCTTTTAGCCATGGCTAATCTCAATACGTCTCTAAAAGTAGGTGGAGATAGGGACCAACTCTGCGTATCCTCCTCAGTTATACCCTTCTCCTCATAGGCTTCCATAATTAACTCAGTGAGAACCATGGACTGAAGCGGACCTAAGGAGAATAGGGATTTAACCATGGAACTGACTTCTAAGGCTCTCTCCCTTGGGGAAAATCCCATGAGAGATAAAGGATTAATTGCCACCTTCTCTCCAGACACCGATGAGAGGCCAGGAACATCATGCTCTCCATGAAGATCGATAAGGATAACGGAAACTCCCAGTGAAAGAGAAATTTTACTCAAGAGGGTGGACTTACCAGATCCGCTGGAACCGCTCACGGATATGTTATAATTCTTGGAATTGCTGAGGTCAACGCAATAATCCATATCCAAGGGTAACCAACGTGGACGCCAGAAACGTCCTCTAGAAGAACTTAAGATCACTCCCTTTGCTCTGCCCACGCACACCCCTCCCTTAGAGGCCGACGGATTTAGAACCATGGGGAGTCCTAACCAAGACAGGGTGGTAAGTATGATTCCATCGACACTTCCAATACCTAGGATATATGAAAGGAGGGAAACCACTATTGCTCCCACAGCATAAATCAATGAATGAAACCAAACTATTGATACCAATGCGATGGGGATAGCCGTTAGGAGGGAAGGGATCCCCTGGGTTCCATTCTTCACATTCCTCCATCGTAGTGAGATTAGAACAGGATCTGAGAACCCTGCCCATATGGAGAGTAAAATAAATGCGAGACCTAAACCAACGATGCCGAACATTAACGCCAACCCAAAGTTAAATGAGTAAAGGAGGAAGGTGGAGGAACCGAGGTAGGCAAGAGTTTGAACAAACGAACCGCTGATTACGGCTGCGACAACCGGAATCATAAAAGCTAAGATATTAAGGAAAACATAAACATAAGGGGGTGAAATGATGGCGATTACTGCTTCTAATGCTACAAGAGAGGCCACAACCAAATGCCTACCGTGAGACACTGTTTTATATGAGGTATGTGAGCGTTAAAGCGATTATGCTCACCTATTCTGATCTCCTTACAACGCTGAAAAGGATCGGCTTCTCTGACCCTACACCCATCCAGAAAGAAGTTTTCCCTTTAATAATGGAAAGAAAAAATGTATTGGTAATCGCACCGACAGGCTCAGGGAAGACAGAGGCTGCCGTCATACCAATAATAACTTTGATGAAAAGATTTGGAGCGAGCCCCATAAGTGCCATATACGTTACGCCATTGAGGGCCCTGAATAGGGATTTAGAAAGTAGATTAGTTAAAATAGGAGAGTCTTTGGAAATAAAGGTCGGGGTAAGACACGGAGACTCAAGTCAGAAGGAGAGGAGAAGAATCAAGGACCAACCACCAGACCTTCTCATCACTACCCCAGAGACTCTGAACTTTCTACTGGTGAACAA
The DNA here is from genome assembly GCA_017857195.1 of Methanobacteriota archaeon. Classification (GTDB taxonomy): domain Archaea; phylum Thermoproteota; class Thermoprotei_A; order Sulfolobales; family Sulfolobaceae; genus Sulfodiicoccus. Next base: position 6,647 of record JAFMDM010000032.1, on the reverse strand, counting down.
GGGTGTGAGGGAGAGCCTAAAGAACGTTAGGTGGATAGTGGTTGACGAGCTCCAAGAGCTTATAGACGAGAAAAGGGGGGCCGAACTTTCAATAGTCCTGGAGAGAATTAAAAGGGTCTCTCAGTGGAAGGTACAGGTAATAGGACTCTCCGCCACAATTGGAGACACAAGCTATGCACTTAGGTTCATAGATCCCTTAGGACAGGCAGAGGTAGCCAAAACAGACAACATAAAGGAAATGGAAATGGAAGAAATAGTTCCCCAGCCTAATCAAAGAGCAGTTGAGAAGGCGCTAAATACGAACCTTTCTCCCGATTTGATTGCTAGGTTAGAGAAAATAAATGAATTAATTTCTGTTCATAAACCAGTTCTGATATTCACGAACACCAGGGAGACAGCAGAGTTTCTGTCCACATGGTTAAACTCGATGTTCCACCTAAGAGTGAGTGTTCATCACGGTTCGCTCTCGAAGGAGGTCAGAGTCGAAGCCGAGTCCAAATTCAAGAACGGGGAATTGGACGTTCTTGTCGCTACATCTAGCCTTGAGCTCGGCATTGATATAGGTAAGATTGAATTCGTGGTACAATACATGTCACCTCGTCAGGTCAATAGATTAATCCAGAGGATAGGGAGAAGCGGTCATAGAATAGGAGGAACTCCAAGGGGAGTTGTTGTTCCAAGTCCAGATACATTCGATGTGTTGGAGTGCAGATCAATTATAATGAAGGCAAAGGAAGGGTATCTTGAGAAACCCACAATAGAATCTAAGCCTCTAGATGTCTTAGCCCATCAAATTACTGGAATGGTATTGGAAGGTTATGTGGATCAGGAGGAAATATACAGAATTGTGAGGGGCGCACAGCCCTTCAGGGACCTAACTGAGAACGAGTTTAATGAGGTTATAGACTTCTTAGAGCAAGTTAGGGTGCTAAGAAGAGGGAATAGGGGGCTTTCAGTGTCAAGGAGGGCTTGGCGATACTTCTATGGAACTTCCATGATACCTGATTCGTTCAATAAATATACCATAATCGAAGTGGCGTCCAATTCTAAGGTAGGGGAATTGGACGAGGAGTTCGCTGCAACCCTGGAGAACGATGAGGTCTTCGTGTTAGCGGGGAGACTGTGGAGAGTAGTAACGATCGAGAAGGGTAAGATATTCGTAGAGAGAGCCCAAAGGAGGAGCGGACTCCTCCCCTCTTGGTTTGGAGAAACAATACCGGTGGAAGCCGAAGTGGCCAAGAGAGTATATGAGATGTTGATCCATCCTGAAGGATTAAATGAGGAGGTGAGAGCTAAGATAGACAAATCTATCTCAGAAATGAGGAGAAGGGGATTTCCTCTCCCAGGACCAGAAAAGGTAGCAGTGGAGATCATGCGTGATCTAATAGTAGTCCATAGCCCGTTTGGATCAAGGGGAAACAACACTCTTGGAGCCCTACTCTCTCAATATCTAGCCCAAAGAAAGGGGATAAGGACCTCCTATAAGTCTGATCCCTATCATATAGCCCTCGCCTCTGTAATACCAGTCTCGAAGAACGAAATGGAGGAAGTCTTTACGGAGATCGCCTCCCAGGGAGAGGACTCATTGATATCTGTACTAGAAAGGGCGATAGTGGAGTCCCCACCCTTCAAGTGGAAGATGGTGATAGAGCTACAGAGATTTGGAGTGATTGATAGAGATTCAGAGGTCGACATTAACTCCACCATAATAAAGGCATACGTAGATACCTTAGTAGGTAGAGAGGCAATCAAGGAATTACTATGCAAGGACTACGATCTAGATATATTAGGGGAGCTTAAGAGGCTAAGGGTGGAAATTGTGGAATCTCCTTCACCCTCGCCTTTGTCTTCTGAGTTTCTTGAGAGGATATTCGCAGATGTCAAGGAAGGAAGTGGTAATCTCATAGATTTAATAAAGAGAAGGTTGTCATCAAAGGAGTTGAGGGTCATATGTTTGAACTGTTCCTGGTCCTCAACCTTCAAGGCAGCCGAAATTCCAAGGAAGTGCCCAAAATGTGATTCAGTGTTCATCACTCTAACACACTCAGAGGATACAGAGTCCCAGAAAATAGTAAGTAAGTTTCTAAGTGAGGAGAAATTGAGTAGGAATGAAATGAAAAGGCTGGAGGAGTTGAAGAAGGTAGCGTCGTTAGCGGTAGACTACGGTAACTACGCCGCAATAGCAATAGCAGCCAGAGGAGTAGGTCCGTCCAATTTAGATAGAGTCCTTTCTAAGCTGAGGAATGGGGGGGAGGATAAATTCTATGAAGCCATAATGGAGGCGGAAAGAAACTTCATAAAGTATAGGAGATATTGGCAAAGTTAGGAGCGTTTATGCTTTATTTCTTCTACAAGCCGATCTATCATATCCGCAACTGCAGTTGGACTAACCTTAGCTGTGTTCACAGTGAGGTCGAACGACCTCAGATCGGTAATATCAATACCGTAATATCGCTTGAATCTCTTATAGTGACTGTTCTCCCTCTCAACTATCTGCCTAAGAGCCTCAGGATAGGATATCCCGTCCCTTTTAGCTATCCTATTTGCTCTTTCCTGAAGTGGTGCGTTTAGATAGACCAAAATATCCGCTATCCCAGCCAAAAGCCAGCTGTTTATATGTGATTCTACAACAATATTCCCCCTGGCAGCTCTCTTGGCTACCGTCTGATCCACTAATTTATCTACGTCGAAGACCCTTTCGGCCCTCCTATTCATGGATACCACATCTGTATTGGCCTTTGATGCCATTTCCCTGAATATTGCCCCAGCTGATAATAGTTCCAACGAATATCTGGAAGCCACTATCTTGGCAACCGACGTTTTTCCACTTCCAGGAGGACCGCTAATGGATATTATCATTAGAGGCCTCTCACTCCAGCCCTTATGGAGGATTCTAAACAGGAATGGCAGAGATATCCACCAAAGGGTCGTTCGGGCCTCTTCTGGGTCTTTGAACCCTTAGCTCTCACGCCTCTAAGGGCTCTTCCGCAACGTGCACACTTGGCTTTTGAACCAACAGACATTGAAACTCGATTAAGAAAAATCAGTTCACCTATATAGGTTTGGCTGTCTTAATGCTAGAGGGCTGAAAAGGACAAAGGACATTATGAATATGAACAACGTTCCCCCGACCAAGAGGTATTGATGGGCATGTATAACAGTTATAACTGGAACGTAGAAGGGAAAGGGAATCGCGTAATTAAGGAAAGTTACCACAATATAGAAAAGGATGATATATACAGCTAGGGTGTACATAGTACGCATAAAGGTGTACTTATAGACAGTGGACTGTCTCCTCTGAATGTCCTTACTTAGTCTCCTCTTTATTCTCTCCTTCCTTTTAACCGAAGTGACGATGTTGAGCCTTTCATCTAACTTAGAAAGCTGCTCAAGCGCAGAGTATATCTTCTCCCTCAAATAAAACCTGTAGAGCAAATAGGAAGATAAGTCTCCCACGGCCCCTGCTAAAAGAGTTAAAATAACATACACTAACATCTTACCTTCCCGTCATGACCCTCACTATCTCAGAGGCCGCTTCCTCAGCCAACCCTTCCTTGTTTAAAACTATCTTAACTGAAGCGCCCACAAATGTGGCGGACGAGACAGCAAAATATCTAGCGAAGTCCATGACCTCCTTTACCACAGATTCCTCAGAGTAGTCAACTCTACTTCTAGCCTGATCCCTCTTCTGCCTTTCTATTATGAGGGCAGGAGGCGCCTCTATTAGGAAGATAACGTTAGGTTTTAGAATCTCAATTATGTGACTTGGAAGTCCAGGAAGATATCCTTGAGGAGTCCTTATAACTGCATGTGTATCTACCAATCCAACTCCTCCCTCTCCCAAAGCCATAGTGTCCTCATATATTGATTTAGCGGCCTTGAGCTGGAGATCCCTCTGTAGTGCAAGAGGAAGTTTCCTTATTTGGTCCCTATCTTTAACATAGCCACCCTCTAAGGCCCCCTTAAGCATATAATCGCCATAATTCATTATCTTGTATTTCAATCGTTCAGTAGAAAGCAAACCCTCCACCTTCGATAGAACTGTTGTTTTCCCTACGCCTGGAATACCAGTTACTACGCCCAGTCCCATTACTCCTCACCTATAATCCTCTTTAATAATGGGTACATCTCCAGGGACCTCTCGTAAGCCAGTAGGCTATAGTATTGTATGGCAATGGTTACTGCCAGTAACAATCCCACACCGGTTCCATATACGCCTAACAGCGTGGCAACCGAGCCTAATATACCTACTATTAGCGAACTGTAGAACGTTAATGGTTTTATATATTTGGCAAGGAGACCCTCTAAGGCCCTTGGATTACTCCTTATCCCAGGCACTTCAACGCCAGATTCTATTAGGTTCTCGGCCTGAGTTCTAGCATCAAGTCCAGCAACGTTTACCCACAATACGCCGAAGACAAGACTCAGTACAATGAATATGGCAACGTATATGGCAGCGCCCACCGGATCTAGGGCCACCGCGTAAATGCTATGTGGGATGGTGGTGTCAGTGGGGGGAGGAAATATGAAAAGATTCTCTAATTGACTCAGGAAACTACTAGCGGAAGAAGAAACGTAAGAAGCAATGGACGAGAATAGCCCTATGTCAGAGGCCAAAACGCTCACAAATATAACCGGAATGCTGCTAACGTAAAGGAAATTGAGCGGAATGGTCCTCCTAATTCCTCTAAGTCTTTGACTTGTCACTGGTATGTTTACATTAATTGCAGTAAGATAGACAAGTAAAATTATCAGTCCTATAGTAGATAGGAATCCCACCAGGTCAGGCTGGAAGGGTCTTGAGGTGTCAACAAGAATGTTTAACACTCCTGACCCGCTAGATAGGGCTGAGATTAATGAGGGGAAGAATCCAACTGGTAAGTTCTGAGACTGTACCGACGCAATTCCAAACATGTCCCAGAACATTATCTTCGCCACACCAGCTAGGATGAAAAGACTAACACCTGAGCCCAGGCCCCATCCTTTCTGTATCATCTCGTCCAAAAGCAAAATGACAAAAGTAGACAATATCAATTGTCCTGCCACGATCAACATAAGCTCAAGGTCTCCACTATGTACAGTTAAAACGTAGCCGAAGAGGAAGGACTCCAACAATATGAAGATGAAAGCTAAACCCTTCTGGGAAGTGGTGAACTTGGCCCTATCGTCAGTATCATTTAGGTCCATTTCAATGAGCTTCGAACCTACCAATATCTGCATAATGAGCCCGGCGGTGATTATGGGTCCTATGCCAAGTTGCGCAAGCGTCCCAGTGGTTGACGCAAACACGACCTGTTCCAATAGGAAGTTCCCAAAGGTAGTCGATGTTATGCCATAGAGCGGAACTGAGGCCATTAGGAGATATATTATAACCCCTAGTCCGCTGAAAAGTAACTTTGAGGTTAGAGAAGGCTTCTCCTTTGGTTTAGTTATGGCGGGCAAATATTGGCCCAACGTTGCCAATGCATCGATAAGACCCATTTAGCTCGATGAGAATTACTGGGTGGAGTTTAAAATAACTTCTGCACCTACCTTCTCTAATTTCTCTTTGGCTTTTTCAGTTACGGCATTTACCTTTACTACGATCTCTGAAGTGTAGAAATCTCCACCTGATATTAACTTTTCAACGCCGTATTGAGTTAGATCCAGAACCTTCTTGCCTCCCTCTTCCTTGAATACAAACCTCCCTGAGTCAATGCCTGCCTGCAAGTCCTTCAACGTAATTGCACTTACCTTGACTGAAGTTGGATTTCTGAATCCGTGTTTTCCATACCAATTCGGGGCAAACTTCACCACCCAAGACCATTTGTGTTTTCCCATCCCTATTTGTCTCCCGCTCTGACTGCCTCTATCCCTATGTTGACCTACCTTTCCCCATCCCATTGTCCTACTTCCTCTTTTGCTCCTACTCTTCCTGTCCCTTCTCTTCATCTAGCTCACCTCACATCATCTTCTTAAGGAGGGCGTTTATAGCCCTGCCCCTGTAACCGAACTCTCCCCTAGAGCGATAGGACCTAGAGATCTTTCCCTTAAATCCTCCACTGGGAGGGTGAAGCCTAAGCGGCAATCTAATGTTTATGTCGCTCAATCTCATTTTTCCTTCCTTCAGTCCCAATATTATCTCTTGACTCTCCTCTTGACTGAGATTAGGAGCGCATCTGGACAGCATCTCCTTCAATACGTCATCTTCTAACTCTCCCCACGTCAAATAAGGCTCAGCCTCCCTTAGGAGGCCTGTGAAATCTGGGGAGGAGGGGATGATAGTGGTGTTGAAAGTCCTTGTTAACTTCAACTGTTCTAAGGCCAGCTGCACCCTCCAGGGTGTGCCAGCTTGCCCTCTTATCCTAACTACGCCCAATATTTCCATGCTATCTCCTCCTTGCCCAATCAGTTATCGTCACGAACTTAAAGGTATTGTAGAGGGCGTTATAGCCAGCCCTTATCATATTCTCCCTGGTTCTGGTCTCTCCCCTGGTGAACGACCAAACGTCCCTTACTCCTGCGTAGCTGAGCAAAGTCTTCAGCGGTCCTCCAGCCACAAGCCCTGTACCGTCTGGGGCCGGAAGTAATTCCACCTCTACGCTGCCAGCCTTTCCCCTTACTCTAAAGGGAAGACTATGGGACTGGCCACATGTACACTCCCAACT
>JAFMDM010000177.1 GCA_017857195.1 Methanobacteriota archaeon | reverse complement strand
GTAGCTCTGATCGCGTTCCTCCTGATTAGTATAATTGGAAAAAGTATTTAGATTATCATCTCCGCCCCTGGAAGGGGCGAGGCTTTCAGCCTTTTGTAGCATTGGACTATCCACGAGTTCATCAACCCTTCCTCTCAATTCCCCTAAACATGAAAAAGAACAGAACAGTGGAGGTCAAGTAAAGGGAACCGGTGAATAGGAAGGGTAAGTACAGGTCATTAAGGGAAAGGAAGTAGCCACCTAACGTTGGTCCTACAGCCCGTGGGATAGAATCCATGAGCTGTATTATGGTTTGAGCCCTGCTCCTTTCGTCCCTGGGGACCATCTGTAATATCATGGAGGAGAAGAGGGGGGACGTCATGTTCATCAATACGTTCCTGACGACGTAGAGTGATGCGGCCATTACGAAGGTGGCGGAGAGTGGAATAACGAAGAGGACGGCTATGGCAGCTGCGTGGGTTATCACTATTGCCCTGACCTTTCCTAACACTCTACCAAGCGAAGGAGCTGCGAACGTCCCGACCGCAAGTGAGGCCTGGGAGAGAATGAATACAGGGGCCAATGCCGTTCTGCCAACCCCATAGGCAATGTTAAACCAAAGGGAAATAAGGGGAAGAAGTGCTCCTGCACCTAATCCTATTAGGGAATCCACGCTGAATTTCCCTACTATTCCGATTGAACTCATCCTAAATTTGAGCGGTCTCCTTTCGTAATTTTCCGATACCGTCCTAATCATTACCAACGAAGTAATTAGGAAACAGATCTCAACAATGTATAGTTCTTGAAAGGGCAACAACCCACCAAGCAGATTCCCCAGGATCACGAAGCCCTCCATTATGGAAGATTGAAGACTAAGGGACTTCTCCAAGTTTCTACTCTTCTCCGCTAGGAGAGCCGAGGTTAAACTACCCCCAAACTGATTGACAATTACGTAACCTAGAGGTATTCTGAATATACCAAATAAGAAGAGGCCGGTGATAGAGAGAAGCCTATTTAGGGTTATGAATTTCCTCCTTCCATAGGAGTCAGCTAGGAAGCCAGAAACGACCGACAGTCCCGAGGCTGTCAGGGTTGACACTCCTATGAGTACACCTATATACGTAGCATTGTAGTGTAAGGAGCTTAAGTATAGAGGAGTGGCTAGGGAGTTAGCGCCCCACATAACCCCCAATATGGAAGTTGAAAGGATTAGAGTCAGCTCCTCTCTATCCACCTGGAGAGGAGTTGACCCTTCACTTTTAAGATTGAAGCAATTAAATTGATCAGTGGCTTAAAGCGCTAGTAGGGATTGTGGAGCTAATTGAAGTCAATTCAATCTCATATAGGAGAGAAATGAAGTCTTGAGAAAGGCTTTTCACTGTACTTGATTCCCTTCATTTGGTGACCTAAATTTTCCATTGTGAACAGGAAGATAGAGCACGTTGAGATTTGCCTTTATGAGAACGTAGAAGGTCATGGTGCCACTTTGTTGGATGACGTCCAATTAATTCATCAAGCCTTTCCTGCTCTATCTTTTGAGGAAGTAGACATCTCCACTGAGTTCCTTGGAAAGAGGCTGGAGGCGCCCATCGTTATTTCTGGAATGACAGGTGGATCCCCAGAACTTGGTAGGTTCAATTCAACAATAGCAACTGCGGCCCAGAAGCACGGGATTGCCATGGGTGTCGGAAGTCAGAGGGTCGCCCTAGAAAAACCTGAGACCAGAGAGTCCTTCGCGGTGGTCAGGAAAGTAGCCAAGGACATTCCAATTATAGCTAACATTGGTGCTCCCCAATTACTCAAGGGTTATGGAACGAAGGAGTTGGAGGAACTTGTTTCAATGATTAATGCAGATGCCCTCGCCATTCACTTTAACGCAGCTCAAGAGGTTTTTCAACCCGAGGGTGAACCAGATTACTCTCAACGATTACTTGACCTTTTAGGCGAGATATCGCACTCCCTTAGCGTTCCTATAATAGTTAAGGAAACCGGCAACGGCATGTCCATGGAGACGGTGGCCAGGTTCAGGAGAGTTGGGATCAATTACTTTGATCTTCAGGGGGCGGGGGGAACCAGTTGGGTCGCAGTGGAGATGTATAGAGGGATGAGAAGGAATAATTGGAAGTGGCGTAGCGCAGAACTGTTTAGAGGGTGGGGTGTTCCTACGGCAGCATCAATAGTTGAGGCGAGGACCATGGCTCCGGACTCAGTGTTAATAGGGAGCGGAGGAATAAGGAACGGCCTAGATGGAGCCAAGGCCTTAGCCCTAGGAGCTGACCTAGTTGGCATGGCGTTACCCGCCATAAGGGCGGCTGTAGAGGGAATAGAGGCCCTCGATCGCTTTATTGGAGAATTCAAGTTTCAGCTAAGGGTAGCTTCATTTCTAACAGGCTCATCCTCGGTGAAGGAACTTAAGAGGGCTCCTCTAGTGGTTGGTGGGAAGTTGAAGGAATGGATAGAGTCCCGAGGGTTAGATTTATCAACATATACGAAGGTGAGGACCAGAAGGGTTTGAGTGTCAGCTTCTATACGGAGGAAATTGTAAAACAAGTAGATAAGTTGATGTTAGATTCACTTGCCAGCGGGAGTTCCCTCTATGAGGCGGCGAAGCACACCTTATTGGGAGGAGGCAAAAGACTCAGGCCACTTATACTCGTTTCGGTTTCTGACTCTTTAGGAGGGAAGAGAGAGAGCGCTCTACATGCAGGAGCATCAGTAGAGATGTTACATTCCTTCACCCTTGTTCACGATGACATAATGGACCAGGATCATATGAGGCGAGGAAGACCAACAGTCCATGTCCTTTGGGGAACTCCCATGGCCATATTGGCTGGGGATCTAATGCATGTGAAGTCCTACGAGTTGATGCTCAGGGCGTTGAAGGGAAAATCCGCGGAGGTTATGTCTAAGGT
>JAFMDM010000031.1 GCA_017857195.1 Methanobacteriota archaeon | reverse complement strand
ATCCACTAAATAATAGAGACAATACCTCCCTTTGTTACAGAAGATGTAAGCTAGTCTTAGCTATTTGGTTTGAATTTCATTCTGTCGAATAAGCCATGTCTAGGCTCCCTTAGTTTCATCTTTTCAGGATGAAATGAACTGAGATCAAATTGTAGAAAGTTTTCTAGTGGGTTAAGGGGAACTAATGGGAGAAGATTAGAGAAGGAGTCACCTACCCCGACCTCATGGGTGAAGCATCTCCACCCCATGGAGATTTCCCGCTTCCACGAACCTCGATCCTCCTTCAAAGAAATCTCATGGAAAGGAATAGTTCTTTCATGTCCCAGGGAAGTTGTAAGGCTGGTTAGCTCTACACAACTGAATCCCAGTCCCGAGGGCATAGCTAGCTGGTTGAGCTAGCTCTAATCAATATTTTAGCTTTTGGAATAAAAATAAGCGGCTATCCGTTTCCTTGTGTGTGATTATCTCCTCGTTAAATCTCCCAGTAAAGTTAAAAATATAGTCATATACCCGACCCGTGGGGGAGAGTTCCCCACACTCCCCATTAAGATAAAAATCTTCTCATCTAGAATAATTGTTGTCCACATGCACAAATAGCCTTACGGTAATAGAGTTTGATAAAACTTGAGTAGAAAGAACAGGAACAGGTTGGAAATTATGACAGACATTATGGAGGCTTGTATACATGGTAGCAAAAAGACGAGGATAATGTATTCGGCCAACTTGAGCTACGAGCTTACGAAGAAGTATGTGGCAGACATGCTTAATGCAGGTCTCCTAATGAAGAGGGAGGTGGAAGAGGGAGAAATGTACTTTTTGACGGAGAAGGGGAGAAATGTACTTGACAAGTTGAAGAAGTATAAGTCCCTAAGACAAGAGCTCCATAAACTCAATGACGAGTTGAGGGGGCTCCATAAACTCAATGACGAGTTGAGGCGCAACCTTAGGCGATAGTTACCCTAATTGCTCTCTCCGTTTTCTCCTATTTTACCTCCCTGAAGATCAACACTTTTATATAATTCATTCTCAAGCTCCCTATACTCTCGAAGCAGTTTGGAGTATTTGTTAATCAATTCTATAATTCTGATTCCGTTTTCAGTTATGTAGTACTTACCTTCCACTTCCCTTAGGGCGCCAGAATCCACAAGTCTCTTAACCCAGTTACGGGTAAGTCTGAAGTTCAGGTTGGTCTCCCTCATTATCCCCGTCTTACTCCTCCCCTCCTGGCAGGCTGAGAGTAATTCTTTAACTATCTCCAATCTTGTTCTTCTTTTATACTTCACTCAGTTCACAGACTCATAATCGCTCTCCTCCCAAAAAAAGACAATTATAATTATTCTATAACTCCTATTGTAAGAGAAACTGAAAGTTACATCTATGTTTACCTGTCGGTTTTCTTCACTTTCCTTGTTAATATCCCGCTGTGAACACCTCACAAGACTAATAGTAGTTGCCCAGATGTTGAGCTGGGGAAGCTACTGGTTACCAGTGATTTGAATATTCTCCCCTAAGCTATCAAAGGTCCTGTCCAGGTTGAGTGGAATGCTCCGCGACCTCTCAAGGAAAATACCTCAACTCATCAAATGGTTAATGGCAAGGTGAAGCTGACCAACGTACGAATACATTAAGAACTTAAGGAAGGACTTCTACACGATGAATTATACAAATTACTTTGCCTCAATTCTAACCTTCGAGGAGGTGATTTTGGGTCTACCGCTACGGAAGGGGTCTCTAGGGGTAGGAAGATGAATGGGACTATTTCATGGGAGATAGGACGAATTTTTGAAGGTGTGGATTAAATTAAAAGGATCAAACTAAAACAGTTAATGTATCTAGATTTCAAGACTTCTGAGCCTACCCACTACTTCCTCAAATTCTTTCTTCTTCTCCCTATATCTTCGGAGAGTCTCCAGAAATTCCGTCCCTCTCTTTGTTAGATAGTACATATCCTCTTGTCTAGCGATTAGTCCCTTATTCATCAATTCCTCTACATATCTCCTCTGCAGCTGATAGCTAAGGTTGGCCCCATACATTAGTCTCGTCTTCTTAGTTCCGTTCTTGCATATTTCCATTATGTCATATATTATCTCATACTTGTCCCTTTTTCCTCTCAATCCAGGTGCCATATGCTAAACCCTATGTGACCGTTTTAATATAGTATGCTACAACTCTCTTCATTTTATTTAAATTTGTCTGCTCTCTTCCAAAAACTTACCGGCTCCATATAGAAGAGTGCTCCAAATTCCAGTGGAAGTTAGCAGGGGAAGACCTATAAAGAGATGGTCATGCTATAGAATCTTTCTCTTTTTTCTCTGAAAATGTATGAGTTCTCTTAGATAAAATAAACAACTCTGTTAGTTCACTCTTTAAAACTCAAGCTGTCATAAGTGGCCCATGAGAAGGATAGTCATATATGGGATAGTGTTGAGCATTGTTTTAACGGGCCTCATCTTCTCAGCACCTTACCTGAGATTTTCACATCAGGTCCAGAGTTCATTCCAAATAGGTTCTCCAATGTACGCTCTCTGGACCCAGGGGAACCAGACATATTTGAACATTACTGACGTCTATTCCTCTCCCATAAACGTACAATACGGAGCCTTCTCCTCCTGGATATGTCCTGAGCATACCATAACTTTACCCTTTAATTCGTCCACTACTGAGTTCACCGTCACTTTCCCTGAAAGGACAGTGGTCGAAGTTGTCCAGGTAAGTTGACTCATGATGGACTTCCTTCTCATGAGATCGTGTTGTTGAGTTAACCAGAGACTTAGGGATAGTTAGAATATAATATATTTCTAGGACAGCCATTAAGGGAGGTGAAGTAACTTCCAGACTCTCGTTTTAGCTCTGATTGATTTTGGCCATAACTTTAACTAGGAGACATTTTTAAGATTAAATTCAGTAAAATCGATAATTACTAAAGAGATATATTACACCTCTCTTATCGGTTTGGGTAGAATGCTTTAGGGACAAAGCAATCACCGAGAGGCCCAGCAAGAGTTTCCAGAACTTGGGGACCTTGTGGGCGGTTAAGCTTCAACGGAGTACGGACGTTAAGTTCCACGAAGAGGGGCTGATGGAAATCCTGGAGGAGGTGATGAGTGTGGCCCTGAACGAACTTAGGGATGTTGATAACAAGGGAAGATAACCTTCAGGGCCATGGTTTTCGGGAGATGTGGAGCGAGTTAGGGAGGCCAGTAGAGTTTAAACTGAAACACCATTGACTTCCTTGATAGGTCGAAGAGGTCCTCCTCTTGACAAAGCAGAGAACGTACTTCTCGACTCAATATACGGTGGGAGGGTAAGGTCTCTGTTCCTCAAATTAAGAGAAAGGTCCAGGGACTATCTTTCACTGCTTTTTCACTGTCCTCACTTGAGGACGGTCTTCAAGAGATCGACATAAAGATGAACTAAATCACCGCTGCGCCTCCTCTCATCTTCTCCCTGAAGTTAAGATAGAAGTTCACCATTGCCTGTGTAACGGAAGGCTTAACTGACTTCAAGGCCTCCTCCAGATCACTCTGCTCCATCCTAGGCTTCATCCCTCCTGAGAGGGCCCTCCTTATGGTCAGCAGGGAGGCTCTGTCCACCACCCCCTTGACGTCTGCCACGGAGAATAGTTCCGTCTGCCTGGCCAGCTTTTGAACGTCTATCTGGCCGTGAGGATGCCTATTAATAAATGCGTTAAATAGGGCCACCCTGGTGTTGAAGTCAGGGGGTGGAACGTATATTAACTTCTCGAACCTTCCCGGCCGCAATAACGCAGGATCCACTATGTCCGGCCTGTTGGTAGCAGCCATCACCACCACCCTCTCTCTCCTTCTCGAGACGCCATCCATCTCCGTGAGTAGCTGGCTGACCAATCTGTCCGATACCCTATTGGGATCGTATCCCCTGGTCACCGTCACTGCATCTATTTCATCAAAGAAGATCACTGTAGGCGACGCTTGTCTAGCTCTCTTGAACACCTCCCTCAACGCCCTCTCAGTCTCTCCCACATACATGTTCATGAGCTCAGGGCCGTTTATTGCAATGAAGTTGGCTCCCCCCTCATGGGCCACAGCCCTGGCCAGCATTGTCTTCCCCGTTCCAGGAGGACCGTAAAGGAGCACACCTGAAGGTTGTTCGGCTCCAGCCTCCTTGAACAGGTCCGGATACTTCAACGGCCACTCTATGGCCTCCCTTAACTCCTGCTTCACCTCCTCCAACCCGATTACGTCCTCCCAGGTGGTGCTTGGTACTTCAACCCTGAACTCCCTCAGAGCTGAGGGCTCAATTCCCTTCATTGCCTCCAGGAAATCCTCGTTGGTCACCCTCAATTTCTCTACCTCGGGTTCCCTCTCCAGCCCTCGCATTGTGGCCTCCCTCACAAGCGCCTCAAGGTCAGCTCCAACGAATCCGTTGGTTATGTCAGCTATCCTTTCCAGGTTCACGTTCTCATCCAAGGGAATTCTCCTGGTGTGTATTTTAAGGATCTCCAGTCTGGCGTCCCTGTCTGGCACAGGTACCTCGATCTCCCTGTCGAACCTCCCTGGCCTCCTCAGCGCTGGATCCACAGCGTTAGGCCTGTTGGTTGCCCCTATGACCAGGACCCCTCCTCCGGAGGTGACTCCATCCATCAGGGTTAGTAGTTGGGCAACTATCCTCCTGTCAGCCTCAGTGCTGGTTAAGTCCCTGTTGGGGGCAATGGCATCTATTTCATCTATGAACACAACTGAGGGTGCGCTCTTTTCAGCCTGCTCAAAGATCTCCCTCAATCTCTTCTCACTTTCCCCGTAATATTTGGAACCTATTTCGGGTCCGCTTATGTAGAAGAAGTTGGCCATCAACGAATTCGCCACGGCCTTCGCAATGAGCGTCTTCCCCGTTCCAGGAGGACCGTAAAGGAGCACACCCTTAGGCGGCCTTAGTCCGAGTAATCTAAGCACCTCAGGCCTAACAAGGGAGAGCTCTATGATCTTCCTCATGGTGGATATTTGTTTTCCCAACCCTCCCACGTCATTGAAGGTGATAGGTGGCACCCCCTTCTGGGTGAGCCTGATTACATCGGAGGAAACTATGACCTCGGTCTCTCCTGTCACGAGTCCCACTTCCACCTGCGGGACTAAGGACACGGTAACCATTTCGCCCTCCTTGGTGTAAACCGGTGTTCCCTTCATCAAGGGCCTACCCCTCAGCTCCAAGTTCAGTTTCCTCTCGTCTATCTTCCTTTGGGAAGAAGGTGAGAGCGTCACAGACTTTAGCGGTTCTGCGTTAACCTTCCTTATGGCAACCTTCTCCCCCTCCCTCACACCTAGCCATTTCAGTTGTTCTACGTTAACGGTTATTCCCTCCCTCTCCTCCCTACTCTCCTGGATCACTAAGGGAAGCATTCTCACCCCTAAAACCAGTATGAAGTCCCCCGTGAGGAGTTTGTTGTTCCTCATGAGATTTGAACTTATTAAAGCAGTCCCCGGCCTAACTTTGGAACTACCCCAGACCTTAGTGAGTATGAAGTTGGAGGACACTGCAATATAATTTCTATCCCTGAACAAAAAGGGTTATCTTAAGTTGATTTTTAGAGGATATGCCATAGTATGTTGCGGCTAAGGGTATCAAGTACCCATAAGCCTGTGAAGTCCAACAACACTCAATTTCACCCAGAGACTTTCCTTGAGACCATTGAGTCTGCGAAGCTCACAATTCAGAGACAAAATAATTAGCCGGAAATCCCCAACCGGAGCCCAATCAAGGCCTAGTGAAGTTGGCTTCTGAGGACAGAGCATAGAGGTAGAAATATCCCATGGCTATTGGTAACATAACGTCGTAGGGGAGCGGGTTTAGGTAAGTGAGTATCGAGGTCCCAGCTACTCCAACGTAGATCCATCTCCACGTTCTCTTGGAACCCAATAGCCCAAGTATTGAAGCACCTAAGCTTAGAACCGGAGTTATCAGTCTCCACTGAGGTAGATCGAACGCGGTGGGAGGGAAGGCAGTCGCACCAACAAGGGCGTAGGCTGCACCCAATTTTACTCCTCTCCTATCTAGGATGAGATACAGAGAAAGCATCTCAGCCATCATGGGGTAGAAGAACCAGTAACTATTGATCGAGCTAAGGAACCCCTGTAGAGGAGTGAGGAACCCCCCGCTTCCAAACTGGGCAAGGCCGAACGTAGTACCCATTAGCCCTTCGTTTAGTACCACCAAGGCAGCTATGGACCCCATTATTAATCTATTCATGTTAACCTTCTTTGTCAGGGATTCGGCTGTGGAGAAGAAGTAAGTTAACGCCACCACCATGGCTCCCATATTGATCCCCACCGCCACTCCCAACGTAGCCTGTCCAGGTGAGAGGAAGTAAACGGATGCGCCAACTAACATTGTAATCATCATGATAAAGGCGAAGTAAAGGAAGAACAGTCCCACCTCCGTCCTCACCCTCGATGTGTACGCCAGGACCACCACTATTGCCACCACCATGGCTGCAGCGAACGGGATCAGGAGGGCAAGCCCAACCATGGTCTGAATCCGAAAAGGTGAGTTAAAAACCTTCGTATGGAACCGGGTCCACGAGCCCGTTGACCTCGAAGGCCTTCCTTCTCATGTAGCAGGGACCGCATCTTCCGCAATGCCTTTCTCCCCCCTCATAGCAGCTCCACGTGGCGTCCAGGGGAGCGTTAAGTTGGACTCCAAGCTTCACTATTTCGTGCTTCACAAGGTTGCCCACTGGCATTAGAACGTCCACCCTCTTATTGGGCCCAGTGGCGTACGGGGAAAGTGCGTTAAGAAGTCTAACGAATTCCATCTCGTTGTCGGGATATGCACCTGCCTCCTCCAAGTTAACTCCCAGCGCCACAGCGTCGTAGCCTCTGGCTTCGGCAATGGCGATCGCAACGGAGGTGAACACTAAGTTCCTTGCTGGAACCCACTCGTGGGCGAACTCCGCACCTTCCTCGCCTCCCCTGTCCTTCCTAACCTCACCGTCGATCAGGGGGGTGCTTCCAACTATCTTGAACAGGTCAGTGTCCACCTCAATCAGGGGTAAGCTAAGTCTCCGCGCCACTTCCCTTATTGCCTCCACCTCCCTCCTCTCCGCCTTGTGTCTGTAGTTAAAGTGAAGGAGCGTGACCTCGTACCCATCCCTTATTAGCTTAGTGGCCGCCACTGTGCTGTCCAATCCACCGCTGGCCACCATCAATACCCTCTTCACTTCCCTCCTCAACAACTCGACCCTCTTAAGGGAACCGTCAATTAGAAATTCCATCACCGAGTAAGGCATCACCCTCTCAATCCTATGCTTTCCTCTCCTTGGGAGGTAATCGTCCAACGACGAAACAAAGATCGCCCCCAAATCGTAGTTCACCTCGAAGTACATCGGTTTGAAGTTCACAGCAGCCACCAATCTATCTGGGCGTTCCGCATCTCCCACTATCATTGCGAAGCTTCCCCTCACCATGTCCAATACGTTCCTCAATCCCTCCAACGTCCCGTCCCACGTCCTCTCAAGGAGAGGAGGAAGGATGGAGGAATCTATTCTACTTCTCTTCTTGATTTCGAACTGCCTTTCGAGCTCCTGATCGTTGGCCACTACACCGTTGTGCGAGACCACGTACCTTCCGCTTTCGAAGGGTTGTATGTCAGACTCCCTCTTTTCCTTCACTACCTCAGTGGTGGGTTCCGCCCTGTTGTTGGCCACTACAATGGTTTTCCCATCAATGTTTTCAAGAAGCCACTCCTCCAGCTCCGGTCCTGGGGTCCCTGCTCTCCTGAAGCTCCTAATCCCTTCCTTACCCAAGAGTACTAAGCCGTAGCTGTCCCTACCCCTGTCTGACGCCTTCATCATTAATTTGGCGAATTCCCTGGCTGCCTCCTTTGCATTAGCGCTGTTTAACAGTACCATTCCATTTACACTGCACATCAGTTCTCGAACCTCCTCTCCAAAGTTACCCTCACTCCTCCTTTAACGTCCTCTCCATCGATCATGGATAGCCCGTACTTTTGGCACACCACCGGAACTTCCCTTAGCACGGACAGAGACACTTCAACGGTCATCCTCTCTCCCGATCCCAACACCACCCTCGACAGGGTCGTCTCCAGTTCCCTTACTGAGGATATCACAGGCTTAAAGCGGGTCAGAGAAGTATTAAGTATGCTGGACCTCCCTTCCCTTGTCAAGTCCTCAGGGGCCTCCCTGGTTCACGTTAAGGTGCAGACAAACGGTGAACCTGAGCAGGGACCCACGATTGAGGAGTTGGACGTGAACCCTAACCTGAGGAGGAACTTCCTTAGGCTTGGTGTTTCAAGGCTGTATTCATACCAGGGGGAGGTGCTGAAGCTCTGGAGGGGCAATGAAAACATCATGATCTCCTCCGGCACCGGCACGGGGAAAACGGAGGCCTTCCTTCTCCCAGCTTTGGATGCCGCTGCCAAGGGTGAAAGGACAGTCCTGGTTTACCCCACCAAGGCCCTGGCCAGGGACCAGCTAAGTAGATTGCTTACCCTGTCTGAGGGCGTGGCTGAAGTTGGGGTGTTCGACGGCGATACGCCAGAGAAGGAGAGAGCCAGGTTAGCTCAGTCACCTCCTCAAATTCTCCTCACCAATCCCGACATGATCCATGTAGGCCTGGCCATGAGTCCCAGGTTTAGGTCCATTATCACCTCGGCTGATCACTTCGTCTTCGACGAGGTGCACGTGTATGAGGGCGTCTTCGGTTCACATCTAAGGGCGTTAACTGAAAGGCTCAGGTCCTTCTCTTCCCTCCACTTGATTGCCGCCAGCGCCACGGTGGGCAAACCGGACTGGACGTTTAAGTCGCTCTTCGGGGAGGAGGGTAAGGTGGTGGAGGGAATGAGGGGTAGGAGGGGAAGCGTAGTGCACGTCATGATTTCGGCACCCAATAGGTGGACCACGTCAGCCCTCCTGGTCTCTCAGCTCGTAAGGAGGGGGTTGCGGACTTTAGTCTTCACAGACTCCCAGCAGATGGTGGAACTTGTGAGCAAGATCGCCTCCAGGCTGGGAGTTTCCATAGCCGTACATAGGGCGGGCATATCAGCGGAGGAGAGGTTAAGGGTGGAGGAGGGCTTAAGGAGAGGTGAGGTGCAAGGCGTTGCATCCACTCCCACCCTTGAGCTAGGGTTGGATATCGGAACACTTGACGCAGTGATCATGGCTCAGAACCCTCCTTCCTTCGCCAGGTACATGCAGAGGGCAGGGAGGGCGGGGAGGAGGGAAAGGGAGGGTTACTCCTTCGTTATTATGGGCGATGACCCCATTGATTCATACTACCTTCGGGACCCAGAGCGGTTCTACTCCAGGGAACTAAGTCCACTACCTGTGGATCCCTCCAATTTGGAAGTGGTGAAGGTGCACGTGGTGGCCCACTTGCTCGCGAGACCTGGAACCTCTCTACCAAAGCTCTGGGTTAGGGCAGCCAAGGAATTGGTGAAAATTGGGGTAATAAAGGAGTTCAACGGCAAGTTCTATCCTACATCCTCTTCCTGGAGTTACATCTCCTCATCCTCGCTAAGAAGTTCTGGGCCGTCTGTCCACATTATTCACAGGGGCAGAAAGATAGGGACAAGGGAACTCCCCCTGGCCTTAATGGAGCTCTTCCCTGGGGCAATATATATGAACGCAGGTAAGACCTACAAGGTCTCATCCCTTGACCTCAGCTCCAGGAGGGCGGAAGTGGAGAGGATAGGAGAGGAGATCAGGTATACTAGGCCCCTCTACGACATCGACATGGTTGCCTTCACGGAATTGACCAGGGGGAAGGCCTTCGGCCTGAGCTCCATATACGGGGAAATGATGGTCAAAATGACGGTGGTTGGATACGTCCTCGTTGATCCCTTAAGTCAGAGGAAGGAACCCTTTGGCTTAGACGATCCCATCTCTTACTCCTACTCCACCAAGGGTTTCATTATTCAGCACCCCAGTATCATGGGGGATCCGTTGGGCGACATGGAGGCATTTCATGCAACTGAACACTCAATAATCTCCGCCGCCAGGGTGGTGGCAGGTTCCTCCATGACCGACCTGTCGGGAGTAAGTTACCCCAGTGGACACGTGATCGTCTACGACTCGGCCCAGGGAGGAAGCGGGGTGAGTGAGCTACTATTCCACAGACTGGAGGACGCCTACTCAGTGGCCAAGGACGTTCTCGCCAACTGTGATTGTGAGGACGGCTGTCCTAAATGCGTATATAGCCCGTACTGCGGTAACAATAATAAAGTTCTTTCTAGAAAGAAAGCGTTAAGACTTATGAATTTCATTTCATCGGGAGTGGAGGTTCAACAATGGGACAGATGGGGAAGGCCCTTGGCGTAGCCTTGGCTGAAGTCTATGCTACCACCTCCCCTACTCACAGGGGGAGGCAACCTGTTAAGGTGATCAAGGTGAGGAGATTGGACGACGCCATGGAGGCCTCCTCCATTAGGGCTGAGCCCAGGTATGAATACGGAAGGGGAATTGAGGCCGACGTTGTGGCGGACTTCGTTGATCTACAAGGGTATAGGGACATGGGAGATAGGGTGGAGATTCTGGCGGGAACGCCGTGGAGGGAAGTGACGCATTTGAACCTGGAGGTCTGGGGAAATCTGGACTTCTCAGTTGGTGGATCGGTGTACTACAAGGACGCGGGCTTCGGATACAATGAGTTCTCCACCCTAGATAGGAGAATTGAGGCTAAGTCCCTCTTGGAGGGAAAGGTGGTTGAGGGGAAATATGGTGGAGGGTTGGTGTACTCAGTGGTAGTGAGGAAGGAGACCAAGGAACTGGTGCATAGATCGGTTTCTGGTCCTCTTCAGGAACTTGTGAAAAGAGTCGCGTCCTGGTACTCATCCTCTACTCCCCCCTTTAGGGACGTTACAATCTTCAAGGAGGACGGGTGGAGACTTTCCGTCTCCTATCCCTTGACTAGAGAGGTGTTATTGAAACCATTTATTGAGGGAATGGAGGAGGGCAAACCGCCAACGGAAAGGTTGGGCTTTCCCCATGGTGCTCGTTACTTCGGATCCACCAGCTTTCAGGGATTAAATGAAGGGTTAAGGCAATTGGAGAGGGCCACCTCCTCTTTCCTTAGGTTCTCTAGACAAGGGATTACTGTCTCCATTTACTTCCCAGACAGATCCCCTCCCCCTCCATGGATGACATTGGCGGGGCACAGTTCAGGTGAGGTCAACTTGGACACGTTGGGCTGCATACTTTGTGGAAGATGTGTCTCTGTCTGTCCCCACGTGCAGCAGAGGGACTCGGCGGCGTTCTCTCCCTTTGGACTGTACTCCCTCAACGGTTCAGGAAAGGAAGGAGAGGTTTCAAATTGCCACATGTGCGGAATGTGTGAGTCAGTTTGCCCGGCCAACCTCAAAATAAGGGACGTTCTTAGAAGGCATGGATCGCCAAGATGGTCGGGCGCAATGAAATACAAGGTGTCAATGCCCCGGGAAAGGAGCGTCGTGATCACTCCCATAAGTGCCGGTCTCTGGGATTACGCTGTCAGGGCAGTTAGGTTCCTTCATAGGAGGGGAATTAACGCGGGCCTAGTGACCCTGGATGTGGACGTGAAATCAATGGTGTTAGGTAGGTTGGAGCCAAAGGAAATGGCCAAGTTACTTACAGGTGTTGGGGAGATAATAACGCTCACACCGGAGGAATATGAATACCTCAAACCATTGGCGAGGGAGATAATAATAGAGGTGACTAGCCTTGAAAGCTACATCGACGTTGATATGACTGGTAAGAACGTCCATGTGCCCTGTTTCCATCAGAAGGGAGAGTTTAGGGCGTGCTCCATGGGCTTCTTGGACATGTTGAACGATGAGGGAGGGGTAAGGACAGTGGAGGCAGAGGTGTCTCCCTGTCCTATTGCGGCGGCAACAATGGGCGTAATGAACCTTCTGGACGTGGTGGGGGAGAGGCTGGACAACTCCCTCTACTCCAAAGTACAGGAGGGAATAGACTCCCGCCTGAAAAGATTCCAGGATGTGGAGAGGGACGCCAGATGGTATGCTGAGGTGGACAAGGAAGTTCACTATAGGTTCCTCAAGGAGATTATGACGCCAATAATAGCAGAACTTTCGATTCCCGACGCACTTCAGTTATGGTTTGATAGGGACAAGATCGTGATGCCCGAGGAAATTAAGGGGGCCTTCCTAGACGTATTAAGGGAGAAGCTAGGCGCCTCGGATTAGTCCCAAAAATGTAAGCGAAATGAACACGATCGTGGTGATGGCGATCACCACGCTCAACGCCTTCGAAGCCCTGGGTGGGACAAACTCCATTGCTGAGGCAAAAAAGAACATGACCGATGATGAAATTAGAACGAACAGGGCCACATAAACCCCTCCCAGAAGTAAACCAGCCTCCGCTGCCAGAACAGCCAGGAGAACCTTGGAGGGAGTGAGGGCTAGTGCCCCTTGGGCCACCCCAATTGGTCCTCCACTCAGTTGGAATTCCCTTCCACTGAGTTCCTCATAGAGGAGGACCACACCCATTGCCAGACCTATAATGTCACCGGCCCACTCCAGTTCCCTAACCAGTCCAAAGAGAAGGACAATGGGGATGGAGATCAGGGCGAAGCCCAGGCCGTGACCAACGGAGAACTTTAGGTATTTACGTCTAGTTCTCATGGTACGCATTGCGGCCAAATGATCTGGTTCCAGTCCGTGCGCTACCCCAAGTCCCGCAACAAGTAGTACTCGAGCTACCCCAAGTCCCGCAACAAGCATCGCTGTGACTAGGTATGGTATCATGGTCGCTCATCTTTACAACTCAAACTAAAGCTTATCCCATGTTAAAAGATTGAGCAGAGGACTTTCCCTCAAGTACCGCCCTCTAATCAGGGCGAAATCTAATAACCTGAAGATCTTTAAGAAGCGAAAATTTCAGCGTTCCTATGTACTATTTCATAACTTATTCTCTCGATCACGGACAGTGAACAAAGAGAGCAACCAGTTTAAACCGAGAGTCTGGAGCCACGCCAATTGACTGCCCGTGCGACTAACGTGATGTTTATATCTTCAGGGATTCAATAGATGCTAAGGAGCCCCTACCCTTTGGCCGATGTTGGATCCCCAAAGAAGTATATGTGGGCACATAGATATTGATTTAAACTGCTTCGATTAATGGCAATAACATGGAATCTCAAAGGTTCAGAGTACTTACGCTGACCTCTTTGGCCCATTTCCTTAACGATGGAACTTTCCTTCTGTATCCCCTCCTTTTGGTCTACTATGAGTCCGTGCTCAAGGTGGGAATAGTATTCCTTGGGACATTGGCAGTGATTTACACCCTTATCTCTGGGTTACTTTCACCGTTGGTTGGAGACTTCGCTGATAGACATGACATTGATTCCTTTCTAATGTTCTTGGGTATCCTCCTTGAAGCTGCGGCTATAATGCTCTTCGCGCTTCCCTTCGTGGTCCCATCCTTAGCATATGTACTAATAGCACTGGCCGCCACAATTCTAGGCGCAGGACAGGCATTCTATCACCCCCTGGGAGGTGCCATGCTCAGCAGAACCTTCGGCAAATCTTCAGGGAGGGTACTGGGTATCAATGGTTCATTGGGGAGTGTGGGTAGATCCCTAATGCCGAGCATTGTCACTGCCCTCATATTGGCAGTAGGATTGCTCCTTGGGTTGTCAGTAGTGGCAATCTACATGGTTGCCGCGGCGCTCATAATACTGGTCGGGCTCAGGTCCTTCAAGAGAGGTTCGGTCTCGGCGGTGAGATCAAAAAGTGAGAAACTAGACAGGTCCTACTATAAGTTCCTCATCATTTTGGGATCCATAGTATTTATCAGAAGCATGTTCACAACAGGGACAACTAACTTCCTGGGCGACTACGTTTACCATATATACCTCTCCAAACCCCTGGCCGGAGTGTTCCTGACCATAGGGTTCCTTGGATCCATAGTGGGACAGCCCTTCTTTGGCTGGCTAACCGAGAGGAGGGGTGGACTCTTCTCCTTCACAATAACTAGCATATTGGGTGTGTTGGCCTTCCTGGCTTTCATGTTGATTGGGAAGAATCTAATACTGTCTTCTCTGGCTTACACTGTATATACCTTCGCCGTCTTCAGCGGCTTTCCTGTGCTCCTTGGATATATATCTGAGGTGTTTCCGAGGAACTTCTACACCGTGGCCAACTCTTACATATGGGGGGTCGGGGTAACTGTAGGTGGCTCTGCCGGAACTGCGGTTATAACTGGACTTCTTGGTGTGGGATACTCGCTCACTTTCTCATTCTACCTTATGTTAGCCGTAGGAGTACTATCGACCTTGCTCATCCCCTTAATACCGAGAAAGAAGACTTAGTTGCGTTGCTCACTGACGGTAGTCTTACATGAATGGGGGTTGGGCGGAAAGCCTCGCCTCTCGAGGAGTGATATAGCCC
>JAFMDM010000176.1 GCA_017857195.1 Methanobacteriota archaeon | reverse complement strand
GGAGGAGGTGGGAAGCCACGTGAAGTCATTAAGGCCTGGAGACAAGGTTGTGCTATACAATAGAGTTTTCGACGGTACATGTGACATGTGTGTGTCTGGGATGGAGATGGAGTGCAGGGCGGGAGGAATAATGAGCATAGTCACTAATGGTGGTTTCGCTGATTACATATCGGCACCTGAGAGGAACTTTGTGAAGTTACCAGAAACAAGCTGGGAGGTCGCCGCTAGTCTTCCCGTGGCCGCCCTGACCTCCTACCACGCACTACGATATACAGGGGTGAGTTCTGGAAGCAGCGTAGCGGTGATAGGGGCGTCAGGAAACACTGGTATATTCGCGGTTGAGCTGGCGAAGCTAATGGGAGCCACCGTGATCGCTTTAACTTCCAAATCGTGGCTAAAGGACTACGGAGCAGACCACGTGACCGATTACAGTGGAGCCAAGGAAGTTATTGATAGGGCCACCGACGGTCAAGGGGTTGATGTGGTTATTGCCACTTTGGGCGCGGCTCACATGGACCAGGCCTTGAATTGGCTAAGACCAGGAGGTAGGGTGGTGACCTTTGGTGCCATAGGTGGAGATGAGCTAAAGCTCTCGCTTTCATTCCTGTATGGCAAACACTTAAGCGTGGTAGGAACCACGGGGGGAACCAGGGGAGAGCTCATGGAGTTGGCTAAACTCTCGCCGAAACTGAAGGTCAGAACATGGAAGACCTTCCCTCTATCCGAGGGTGCCAAGGCACTCTCAATGCTGAGGTCCAAGGAAAGGGAGGGAAGAATATTCATCAAGCCTTGATCTCGTATTTTTATTTTGGAGTTTCTATCGTTCGCTGTGAGAACATGAAGTGGAGCAGATTATTGTTCGTCCTAAGGCTACTAAGACTATTGTGGAGAAGAAGGAGGAAGAGTTAACCGACCTAGTGAAGGGAACCTTGATGTCATAGGACGTTTTTATGTTAATTGATGCCTCACTGTCCACTGACATCACCGCCTCCGATACCTTCCTCACCTCACTTAGGTCCCTTACGAAGTAGTTCATGACCTTCCAATCCTCCTTTGTTGTCTGCCAAATTGGTTTATCAGGAGGTGCCTTGGTAACCTCCAGAAAACCAGACACTTAGCATGGCTCTCAATGAGATCTACACAGTTTAAGAGGTCCACCAGAGGGGGACCATTCATTGAAGATTTCGTCTCACGGACAACGTCCTCCTAATTCCTACCTCTCCACTCCTGGAGTGTCATGGCAACCTTATGGGGTTTGATACCTCCAGGTCTTTAACAGGTCCGCCTATGATTAGGCTCTAGAGATTTGAAAAGGGTTCACAGATCAGGAGAAAAGTAGAGGCTAGGATCGCTATTGAATCAAGGAATTGTGATTCATATCCGCCCAATGGCACAATGTCCACCTCCCATATTTTTCATGGTGAGTCTTTGGAGACCTAAGGAGAAAGTTGAGGAGAAGGGCCTTAAGTACCTCACGAGCAACCATCCTGACGTCGTGAACGCGCTCTCTGAACTACCCTTCGATTGGTTCGTGTTCGACATGGAGCATGCTCCCTTGGATGTAGCTGACGTAGAGGTCCTCATGATGTCCCTGAGAGGTACAGGGATCTCGCCCCAAGTTAGGGTACCATGGAGTGACCCAGTGGTGGTCAAGAGAGTCCTGGACATAGAGGCCGAGGGAGTTCTCCCCCTAGGTGAACACCGGGGAGGAAGCGGAGGCCGCTTTCAGACATATCCACTACCCTCCTCTGGGGGTCAGGGGTGTGGAACCCAGGAGAGCCACGAGGTGCGGTGGGGTCAAGTTCATGGACTACACCAAATTCGAGGGGAACAGCTGGGACTTCTGGTAAAGGTGGAGAGTCCCAGGGCCCTAGATAACCTAGAACAAATGCTCTCAGCGGAGGAGATCGAGGTGGCCCACGTGGGGCCCATGGACCACTCATTGAGCATGGGGACTCCTTTACAGTTCCACAATCAGGAGTTCCAGGACGCATTAAACTTGGTTTAAGACGTGTGAGAAGTTGGATGTGGTACAGGGGATTCACGCCTTCAATGTGGAAATGGCGAATAAGATGATGGAGAGTGGCTTCAGGTTCGTAGCCCTCATGTCGGACATCTCTGCCATGTCATCGACCTTTAAGTGAATAATGGCTCAAATTGACAAACTGAAGGAAGGTAAGTAAGCGAGCTATTGATCTTGGGATGACCTTCCATAACTCAGTCGGCCATCCATTAGATTGACAATTGCTCCACCTCTTAGGAAGTGAGGTCGATTTAAGACCATAATCCCAAACTTCTATACTTCTCTCCCGCCCTACCCTAGAATTACGGCCTTTAGCCCGAATTCCATCATGTCCTGAAAGTCCCTATCAAAGGTCACTAGGGTCTCATTATGAGATATGGCTATGGACGCTATGAGTATGTCAACATCCCCTTTGGCCCTCCCTGAGGACTTTAATCTCTTGTAGAGGTCTGACGCTATCTTTACTTCCATTTCGGTTAGGTGATATATTACAAACTTTTCCAATAGGGACACCAAATCCCCCCTTCCCTTCAAGACTTCATAAACGTTAACTACAGTTGTACTCACCGACTCCTCCCAACTCTCTAGGAGGCGGAGAACGTCGTGGTCTCCCTTCATTAACCTGATTATGACGTTTGTGTCAAGGATCATGAAAGTCCCTAATCTGAAACTCCTTTCGTGTCCTCTCCACTTCCCTTTCCAGCTCCTCCGCCTCCTCCTTGGTGAGGATGCCAAAGATCTCCACTGACCTCCTCCACGCCCTGAAGGGCGAGGGTTCCCCCGAGGTCTCAAGTGTTACACCCCTTTACGGGTGCTACTCCGTTATGCAGTACTAGGAATGATGACGGCTTTTTCACTGTCGAAATTGCGATGCCAACAGCTTTCTTCAAGATGTTCAATGCACCGT
>JAFMDM010000175.1 GCA_017857195.1 Methanobacteriota archaeon | reverse complement strand
TTTGTTTGCTGGTTTTGATCTCAATAGTGATAGGTTGAACGTGGTTGTGATTAACGAGAAAGGTAGTGTTATTTCTTTCAAAATTTGGTGGTATAGCGAGGTCGTTTCTCACGGATTTCCAAAGGAGAAAGCAAGGGCCTTGAGGTTGAGTGCTTTATCTCAACCCCTTAATTTCCTCTCAAGGATCGGTGTTGATTATGTGGTTTTTGAGGACCTGTTCCTAGTGAAGAAGAGAAGATTCACGAAGAGTAGGAGTGGTAATAGGAAGGTTAGTAGGTTTGCTAAGAAGCAGTTGCTAACACACGGTGTTATTAAAGCACTTAGGCTGGGTTTCAACGTTATTCTAGTAAATCCTAAAGGTACTACAAGCTCAGAGGAGCATGATAGGATAATGAAGGAAAAGGGTTTTGATAGGCATACAGCCTCAGCTTACTTAATAGCATTAGGGGGATTAGAAGTAATTAAAAATAACGAATAGTTACGTAAAGGTGTTACAGACGCGGTGAGTAATGTTCATCATACGCTCAAAAGATTGCAGGTTCTCTTTCCCATCTATGGTGGCTCAATACTAGAACTACAAGCATGGAAGCTTCTATCTAGGACAAGGAGCCACAATAAAATAGGGATGATATTGAACCCATGGCTTATGGCCAGAGTACACCATATTTAGATTATTTCTCGCCTAGGTGTCATGAATTAATCCAATATTAAAGGGAGTTGGACCTTCTAACAGGTCGATTCAACCTTCTCTTTTTTATTACCCTCTATTCTCTCTAATATCACGTGATATTTACCTTGTTCGTTATATGAATTAACCACCTTTTGCTGTAGGCTTTTCGCTCCTTCAAGTAGCATGTCATAGCATTTAGGATCTGACGTTATCACCTCTAGTTGTTCCCCATTCTTCATCTTTATCAGTGTGGCGAAGGATTTCATAAAGGGTATGGGACAATCCTCTGTTGTAAGGTCCAATACTAGCATAAGTGTATTGTGTAACCCGCTGGCATATATTTTTCCATTACTCATTGACCTGCCATATCCCTATATTCATTCTCAAGCATACCGTCTATAATTTTAAGAGAATCTCTCACCTCCGCCAATAGTACTAAATGGTCTTCCATTTGGATTGCCCTCTTTATCTGATCTATATGTTGGCTCAACCTTTGATCCCTTGAAAACCTTTTCAGAAACTCGCTCAGCTCTCGTGAGACCCATACATATACGGTCCTCTCTCCCCTTTCTTCAAGATGCATTTTGACCTTCTCTAGGGAAGTTTTAGCAAGCAGCATATCCTGCAGTTTTAGGAAACGAGTGGGTGAAGCCATCTCACAAAGATTTTTCATTAGCTCAGTAAAATGGATATTGATGGAGAGTCTATTGAGGTACTACGGACAGTCGGCGCTGGTAGCCCTCGGCCTAATATTCCTGTCGTTGGCGTTGGGACCTTTAGCTCCCATATCTGAGCCACTGTTATATCAAACTAGGGTTGGCGTCTATGATCTGGCTCCTCCGGTCTATCTCTCATTTTCCACATTTGTCTCTCTTTTAATATTTATTATAGTAACAGTGGTGCTCTGGGGATCTAAGTCCATCATATCCAACGTATTAGTTGACGGTTCTGCCATGGCGCTCACTGTTCTTAATTACGTGACTTACTTTGTAATCTGGGAGATTTGGAAACCCCTGATTTACCCCTTACCGTTCTTCCTGGTGATCGCTTATCATGGTGTCAAGGCACTTCAATTGGATTGGGCTCAGATAGCCATCGTTATAATTTTATATAGACTATTGAGATATCATCTACGACCCCACCGTCTATCAGAACCAGATCCGAAATAGTGAGATGAGGGCTCTCAGCCAGGTGGGGTGCATTAAGGAGGGAGAACTAGTGATGAATAAAAGTGTTATGAGCTGTGAAGAAGGGTCGATA
This sequence comes from Methanobacteriota archaeon, assembly GCA_017857195.1. Classification (GTDB taxonomy): domain Archaea; phylum Thermoproteota; class Thermoprotei_A; order Sulfolobales; family Sulfolobaceae; genus Sulfodiicoccus. Next base: position 1,022 of record JAFMDM010000175.1, on the reverse strand, counting down.
GGCTGATTCCATCTTTCAATTGAAGTGTTTAACTTCCCAGTGTCAAGGGAGTCCTCTACCCACGAGTAGCTTAGAAGCATCGATTCGAGGGGAATATGAAATAGACCTCCCATAGTTATGTCCTACCCAGGGACTGAGCTCAAAGCCTAAGCAATGAACCCTTTGTGGCTGCTGTGGGAGATCAAAGATAAGGTTCAATGGAACATCCCCCATAGGTGAATGAGGCTTCTCGAAGAGGCGGGAAATAAGAGGTTGACGATCCGTTGGTAGGGACGGAGAAATTCACAGAGGCTACAGCAGCACACAATACGTTCTTATCTACTTTTTGGTTACTGCTTACAGCTTAGCTATTTTGGCAACGATTAATGAACCAAAAATCCACCAAACTGGAATCCGAATTAATTACTAACTATCCTCAACTATATCGAATTTTATGTAACTTAATTTGGCTTGTGTGAGCGTCACTCTATGACCAGGATATTGGAGTACGGAAATCCCATCCCGACCAGGATTTCCTTTATTCTTTCTCTATGATCCCCTTGAAGCTCTATTTTATTGTTCTTAACAGTTCCCCCGGTGGCTAACTTAGATTTCAAGTCCGACGCTATTTTCTTTAGGTCATGGTCTGAACCGTCTATACCCTCTATTATTGTTACATCCTTACCGTATCTTCTTTTCTCTAACTTTATTTTTATAAGTTGTTCTTCTTTGTTCAACTGTTCACATACTTCTGGAGGAAGTCCCCCACATAGGCTCGTATCTTCGACCATCTGTATCATCAAACTTGTGTCAGGATCTTATGAACTTTTCTCTCCATTTTTGGGATCTTTCCTCCTCGCTCTACGAAGATGAAAAAGGAAATATCCCACTATGTGGTAAGGAGAATGAGCATATCTTAGCCAGAATCAAGAGTTCCCACGTGAAGGCTAAGCGCATCACCGAGGACTTCGCCAGAAAGGTGGAGAAGTGGGTAGTTGGGGCTAAGAGGATGGGCGCCAGCATCATAAAACTGGAGAGTTTGA
>JAFMDM010000030.1 GCA_017857195.1 Methanobacteriota archaeon | reverse complement strand
GTGTTCATTGAGCTTACAGGCAAGAAACTTGATGACTCTGAGGTAGATTATAGAAAATTCTACATGACCATTAGGAGGGCCAGGAGGGGATAATTATGTTCCAGGAATTCTGGGTTCTATACAAGAGAGAATTAAAGAAGACCTTCAGGTCAATCGGTGTTATAATAATAATGGTGATTCAGCCGGTCATGTGGATCGCCTTCTTTGGGAGCAGCCTCACCAATGTACCCAGCCAGTTCCTAACAACCTTCTTCCATACAAACAATTACATAGCGTTCCTCCTACCGGGTGAGCTATCTGTCTCCATGCTATTCATCGGTCTATTCAGTTCAATGAGCATGATACAGGACAAGCGTTTCGGTTACCTCAAGAAGGTACTCATAACTCGAGCTCCCAAATGGTCAATATTCCTTGCCAAGGTGGGAGGAGCAACTACTAGAGGGCTAATTCAAGTTCCAGTGATGTTACTCGCTGGGCTAGCATTCGGCGTTTCCTTACCCTTAAGTCCCTTGGGATGGGTAGAGTGGATAGTGGGATTAATATTGTTGGGAGTGGGATTCTCCTCCCTTTACCTCATAGTAACCATGAGGTCTGCAGATTGGCAACTCCCTAACGTTATCGCCAATCTCATAAATCTGCCATTGATGTTTTCGAGTACTGCCCTTTTCCCCCTTTCATTTTATCCCACGTGGATGAGATACCTAAGCGATGTAAACCCCATTACTTACTCAGCGGAGTTAGGTAGAGGTGTGATACTTTCTGGAGATCCAACGATCTATTACTTGGGTTACCTGTTCATCTTTGCCGCTTTGATGCTAGGACTGGGCTTCGTAGTGGCGAGGAAGTACCTTACGGCTGAATGAAGAAATTTTTCAATTTCTCCATGGTCACATTTTTACCAGTGATATGAATCTTCGTAGCTAAGTTGTATATGTTCAAAGAAACTAGCGAAATCTTTTATACCATCTCCATGATTGAAAGATCAGTGAATCTGTATGTCCTTAGGTAAAGAGACCGAGAGGGGTCTCAAGGAACTACTCAGGGCAAACGCCGAGGATTACATGACCTTGGCGTTGCTTGCCGAAAAGATGGAGGCCGCAGGCAAAGCGGAAGAGGCTAAGCTACTGAGGGAGAAGGCTGCAGTGGAGCTTGGCCACGCCAAGGCCATATTCGAGACCTTGGTTAGGGCTGGTGGCCTTAAGGAGACTGCCAAAGAGCTGGCTGAAGTTGAGGACCTTCAACACGTCAGTGAGTACAATGTTGTGGCCATGAAGGCAAAGGAAGAGGGTCATCCAGAGATAGAGAGAATGCTCTGCTCCTTCGCAGAACAGGAGAGGGGCATTGCAGAGGCACTGAAACAGGCAGCCAAGGCCCTATAAATTTTTTAACTTCAATTCTATTAGAATTTTAGGGTATTACCCCTTTTCCATGGGATATCATTTAAATAAAAGCATCCCTAAAGTTGTCTCGTGGTTTTAGGTCATGTTATAGACGAAGCAGACACAATATCTGCGCTCGCCATCACTTCCAGTAAGCTCAAGTTAGGAACTTATACGATCCTTGAATACGATGGATACAGGGTCCTTGGATTAATCACCAAGGTGTCAAGAGGTAGCCCCCTTCTAAACGGCTCCATAAGGGATCCAGACGCGGCGGAGAGAATATCTAACATGAGGTCCAATTCCTCACTGAAGTTCCCTGAGTATACAACGGTTAGAGTTAAGCTGTTATGTAACCTTAATGATCCAGATCTTCTACAACCAGATCTACCACCCCCACCTGGTACCCCCTTAAGGGAACCCACAGACGACGAGCTATCTCAAGTTTTCTCCAACGGGGATTTGAGGCTTGGAAAGCTGGTAGGGAGCGACACTGAAGTTAGAATAAGGCTCAGGTATCTCACTAGACATCTGGCCATTCTTGCCGCTACAGGGTCTGGAAAATCCAATACGGTGGCAGTGCTCTCCCAGAGGATCTCTGAGCTAGGGGGGGCAGTGGTGATCTTTGACTATCATGGAGAATATTCCACAAGCACCATGAAGAACATAAATCCCATTCAGCCTAAATTGAATCCCCTGAGGCTCACGGCCAGGGAATTTGCTACCTTCATAAACATCAGGGAGAACGCCTTCGTTCAATATAGAATATTGAGGTCCATATGGAATTCATTCAAGGAGTCGCTGGAGAAGGAAAAGAAGGAGGGTGAAATGAAACTTCCTTCCTCGGCTCAGGAGTTCGTGGAGAGGCTCAAGAGTTTGGTGGAAACCCAATCTGAATCAGGAAAGAAGGGAAGTAAGGACACGGTGGCTGAGGTTCTCAATAAGTTGGAGGACTTTGCGGATACCTACTCCTCCATTGTGGATTTCAACGCCAAGGACGTCGTGGACCAGCTCAAGCTGGGGCAGGTTAACGTTGTTGACCTCATAAACTTGGACGAGGAGGCCATGGAAGCTCTTGTTTCACATTACTTGAGGAGAATATTGGAGAACGGTAAGTTAACTAAGAGTGCTAAACTTAGGGGGGAGTCCCATAACTTCTTTCCGGTGGTGGTCGTTCTGGAGGAGGCTCACGTCTTCCTTCCAAGGGGAGGATCCACACTTGTGAAGTTCTGGGCCTCCAAGGTTGCCAGGGAGGGGAGGAAGTTCGGTGTTTCCCTAGTCATAGTCAGTCAGAGGCCCAAGGGTCTGGATGATAACATTCTAAGTCAGATGACCAACAAGATAGTCCTCAAAATAGTGGAGCCCACGGACAAGAGGTACATCCTTGAGTCCAGCGATAATCTAAGCGAGGACCTGGTGGAGCAGTTATCAAGCCTCAACACAGGTCAAGCCATAGTGGTCGGTAAGATCGTATCCATACCCGCGATTCTCCAGGTCGATAAATTTGACGGGATCCTTGGAGGCTCCGATCCAGATATATTGGGAGATTGGAGAAGAGCGAGGGAGGAGAGGGAGTCTACCCTCCAGGTGGGAAGGAGAATATCTCAGATCGGTGACCTATAATGCTTCTCCACATTTCAGATACCCACCTGGGAAAGAGGGAGTATAACCTAGACTCCAGGGAAGAGGACGTGTATAACGTTTTCGAACAATTGATGGATGAGGCCATCAAGGAGAGAGTCAAGGCCGTAATTCATACTGGCGACCTCTTTGATGTCTACGAACCTTCCAACAGATCAAAACTGGTGGCTATAACAGCTCTAAAGAGATTGAGAAGTGCTGAAATCCCTTTCATATCGATCCCAGGTGACCACGATACTCCGAAGAGAAAAGGAACGTACACTCACAAACTACTAAGGGAGGTAGGGTTACTTGAGGTTCTCTCCGACCTTAAGGAGCCGCGGGTCATTGAAGATGGTGTCAGAGTGAATATATTTGGTTCCCCTCACTTTCCTACATCCTCAAAGGAAGCCCTCAAGGACGATTTGGCCCACGCTTCACCAAGGGAGGGCAGGAACGTGCTAATGCTTCACCAAGGCCTTAGAGAGTACCTTCCCTATGATAATTCATGGCAACTGCAGATGATGGACCTTCCTCAGGGCTTCAATTATTACGCTCTAGGTCACCTCCACTCCAGGAAGAAAGTGATAATGCCAGACGGCTCTCTTCTGGCAATCGCGGGCTCCCCTGAGATAATGAGGAGGGAGGAAATTGATGATTGGAGAAGAGATGGTAAGGGGGCTTATCTCGTGGATCTGTCTAAGGAGGAGCCTAACCTCCATAAAGTGGATATAGAAGTAAGGCCTCAGCAAATATGCGAGGTGGAATCTCAAAGGCTGGAGGATGAGGTTCAATCCTTGATTAAGGAGCTTAGAAATCTCCCCAGAAAGCCGATCTTACACATTATACTAACTGGAACCTCCATGGAGAGGGCAAAGGTTATGAAGATATTATCCCGGCTGGCTGAAGTGACTGAACATTATAGGCTGGAAGACAGGACTGTGTTGGCCAAAGGTATCAGGAGTGACGTAAGATCGATGGGGGCCAATGAGATAATAATTGATTACCTCAGGGAAAACGGATACAATCAAGAGGAAATATCTCAAATTCTTCAACTCCTCGAATCAGAGGAAGTGGAGGAGCAGTTGAAGAGGTTCGCCGGGCTATGAGAGTTTCCTCTGTCAAGCTTACAAACTTCTTGAGTCACGCAGATACGACCGTGAAGTTCAACAATGGAGTTAACGTAATTGTTGGTCCTAACGGAGCTGGTAAAAGTAGCATAGTTGACGCAATACTGTTTGCCCTCTTTAGGGAGTCTACCAGAGGCTCCATAAGTGAACTGGTACGTAAGGGACAGAGGAGAGGCTGGGTTGAGCTATCCTTGGTTAAGAACTCAGATACTTACATTATACGAAGGGAGCTAACAAGTGCGAATCCTCAAGACATTCTCTTCCTCAATAACACTCCCATTAATCGCAGTGCAAAAACAGTGAGCTCAGCTGTGAAGGAATTGTTGAAAATAGACAGAGGGGTTCTCACCTCCACGGTCTTCGTTTCCCAGGGAAAAATAGAGGAGGTACTGGAGTCCTTGGGAGAAGTTCTGTCTTCTCTGTTGAGGTTGGATAAAATAAGTAAACTTGTGGATACACAGGGTCCAATTAAGGCTCTGCTGACCGACGTGCAGTCCAGCCTGAAGGTAGCCGAGTCCAACCTTAAACGTATGGAAGACGACGAGATGAGAATTCGTTCCTTGGAACAGGAGTTGGCGGAGGATCAAGAGAAGTTGACAGCCGACCAAGCGGAACTTGACGAAGTGAGGCGAGCTCTGAGCGAAGTCAAGGTCATTCAACAGAGATTTGTCCAACTGAGGGCCGCCCGCGACTCTTTGTTAACTGATATCTCAAATCTGAGGGAAAAGTTGAGTAAATATGAGTCAGAGACGGAGAAATTACGCTCGTCTCTTCCACCAAGGGAGGAGGTCGATAAGATGAGGTCCTCATTGGAGGAACTTAGTAAAGTCAGTGAGCTCAGGGCGAGACTGGACCGCCTGAACTCCTTAAGATCGGAGGTGCAGTATCTCCAGTCTCAAGTAAAGGCAGCCGATGAGACGCTTCAGACCATGGAGGAGAGGGTTAAGAAAAGGGAGGAGCTCGAACCCTGGGAAAAGGAGTACCAAGTAGTGAAGGGTTCCCTGGACTCCTTGAAAGAGGTTTCCCAGAGATATAATATATTAATATCTAAATTGAGAGATATTGAAGAAAGGGAGGGAAAGCTTCAAGACAAGATCCAAGAAATCTCAAAGCAACTCAGTTCGGTTGGAGACTTAGAGACCTTACAAACTAGCTTGGAAAATACAAGGAAAGAGGCCAATAAGGAGGAGGCTGAGCTGAGGTATATTGAAAGCCTGAGAAGGGAGCTTCTGGATAGAAGCTCAAAGATTGAGGGGGACATATGTCCAGTATGTGAGAGGCCTTTGGACGACCAACATAGGGAAAAACTCAGGGAAGAGATCAGGGAGAAGTTGAGTCAACTGGAACTTCAGGTAATCGATATAGAGGAAAATCTCAATAAATTGAGGGGGAAAATAAATGGACTGGAAGCTTCGCTCAGAAGGGCCAGGGAGTTAACCGGAAATCTGGCTGCACTCAATCAAGAGTTGGAAAAAGAAAGAAGGAATAAACCACTGTTAAAGAACGAAATTGACTCCCTTACCCCGAAATTGGAAAAGTTCAAGGAACTTACATCGAGAGAAGAGGAGCTTAGACGCTATCATGAGGAGTATCTTAAACTTTCAAGTGCAACTAGGGAGGAGCTTTTAAGACTGAGGTCTCAGGCTGAGCAGTTGAAGGAGAGATTGACCCATAGAACCTCTGAGCTACAGAGGTTGCAGGAGGAATTAGGTAATATAAATGATGAAAAGGTCAGCTCAATGGAGCGTCAGTTGAGGGCAATTACCGAGAGATTGAAGCAGGTGGAAGAGTTGGAAAGAAAATTAATTGCGGAGACTTCTGCCAAGGAGGAGACAAGAAAGGAGCTGGAACGCAAAGAGAGGCAATTGAGCTCTATCTCTTATGATCCAGCTCAAGCAGAGGAGGCTGACAAGAAAGTGCAGATGCTTGAGGAAAGAGAAAGACATCTGATAGAGGAGGTTTCGACTCTCAAGGGAAGGAACGATCAAAGGAGATCTGAGATCTCCAAGCTCTCCCAGGAAATGGATAACCTAAGGAGCTCCACCGCAGAATTCCAAAGGCTTAAGAGGGCTGAGGAGAGACTAGCCAGGCTCAGAACCATACTGGGAGACAAAAACCTAAGGACTTACCTACTCCAAAGGGCTAAAGATACACTTGACTACCATCTCAACGACGTGGCAAAGGACTTCAATCTAAGCTTCTCCAGCTTCGAGGTGGTTAACGATGATGGTAAGTTCACTGTTAGGGCCTACAGAACAGATAGGGAGTGGGTTGATGTGAGGTCCCTGAGTGGAGGAGAGAGGGTAGCTGTTTCCTTGTCCCTCAGACTTGCTCTGGCCAGGATGACTTCCTCGGAAATGGAGTTCATGGTAATGGACGAACCCACTGTCCATCTTGACGAATCCAGGAGGTCCGAACTCATAGATGTGGTACGGAACGCGATTAATGTGGTTCCCCAACTTATTGTGGTCACCCACGACAGGGAGTTAGAGGCAGCTGGGGACAACATCATAGAGGTCACCAACGAGGGTTTCAGCAAGGTCAAAGTTAGCTCAGCCGTTGAGGCTGATTCATGATGCTAAGGAAGGTACTGGAGAAAGTGGTACAAAGTTGGACTCAAATGCGAACCGATCCCTCCGCTCCTCCATTCCCCGATGATATACGGCAGACAGTCCTTTCTCAATGGAGAGAAATGACGCCAGTTGGTGAAGCGCACAGGGTGGTTGCGGTTGACGGTGGTATGTTCTTGAAGGAGAGTAGAGCGGGCGTGATCTATGCCATAGATGCTGAATCCTTACTGTACGAGTCCTCTCCCACCATTCTTCTGGAGGAGGCAGATGTGGGCGTACTGAGGCCTGGGATCAACGGTAAGGACGTGGTAGGAGGGCTCATGAGCCTGATGGAGCTGCGCCTGGCCAACCTGTCAATGCCTCAAGCAGACGTGATCCTCATGGATGGTAGTCTCAAGGCAAAGCTTAGACTAGTTAAAATGGAGGCACTAAAGGATATGAGGGACCCTCTCCTACGCTCAATTGAGTCCCTACTGAAGGAGGGCAAGGTGTTATGGGTCTCGAAGAGGTCCAGATCAGCTTACCTTGGAGCCTCATATCCAGATCACTACATTTTCGAATGTCTGGCACCGGGTAGGGGAGCTTCTGTACCCATGAGAAGCCGTGTTAAGTCCCCCATGCAGTTGGGGTTAATGGAATCCTTCATGAGATTGGAGATTGGAGGTCCTATGCTTAAGGTAGAATGGAGTGGGAATTTTACAGAGGAGGACGTTTTCAGAATGCTGAGCTCTGTACCTCTTATAAACGGTTACCCATACCCGCTACTGAAAGTGCATTTCGACGTAAGGTTTGGAGCAGAGGATCGGGAGACCATAATCTCCACCTTGGGGCTCAAGGTGGACAAGGTGGCGGATTGGTGGCCCTCCCAGTTCTATTGAGTTTATACTTATTAAAAAACGTTTCAAGAAGTAGGGCGGAAGATGTATGCTGTATACTCAAAGTCGAGTTATCCAAGTCCCTTCTCTCACGGAAATAACTTCCTATATCCAATCTAAGTATCAATCGGTATCTTGAACTTCTCGGGGCTTACTGAATATTGATCAGGATGGGTTTAAGCCGACTGAACAATTCAGTAAGGTAACTGCTTATAAGCTATAATGATTTATTACCCTAACGGGTAGGAAGGTTTTTAACTTAAGCATAGACAGAAAAGCTTAAAGGGAGTCCTATGTCCTCCAACCGACTTTCAAAGGGAGTATTGGGTTTAAAGGAAAGTTACGCTCAGGCCATGGCTGTAACAGCTCCTTTGGGGAGCGTTGTATCAACTACATCAGCCGCTGTGGCATATGTTGGCGGTTCCGTACTACTAGCTACGGTTTTGGCTCTAATTGCTAGCGCCATGTGGATATACACATTAACCCGCTATTCCGACAAGATAGCCAGCGCCGGCGGATTCTACAGCTTCTCATCCGCAGCCTATAGATCCAAACATGTCAGTTTCTTCGAGGCAGTAATTGAGCTCTTTGCTTATGTTCTCCTTAACGTGGTAAATGTACTAGTTGTCGTCACAATAGTCAAGGTGGCCTTTGGTCTGATGGGAATGGTTTCGCCAACATGGGCCCTATGGGTATCGGCTGGGCTCGCCGTGGCGTATCCATCTCTCATATCGCTTACACACATAAAGAAACTATTAGGTTACATTGTCACTGTAAGCGCAACTGCTGAGGTCGTACTACTGTTTTCATTGTTTGGTGTGGCAGTGATTAGTCATGGGTTCAATTTGAGCGAACTGTTCTCATCTCACGTAAGTCCTCAAGGATTAGCGACGGCTTTTGTGCTTTCCGTAGTTAGTATATCTGGAGCTGGTGCCGCCACGTATCTAGGTGAGGAGAGCAAATCTCCAACTAGTACCGTTTCCAAAGGGATGTGGATGGCTCTAGCGCTAGGGGGGCTCTCCATGCTCCTCGGTACTTACGCCTTGGTATCCCTGTGGGGTTCCTCACTTTCTGGACTCAGTTCGGCCCAACAACCTCTACTTCAGGAGGTGGTGAGAATGGGACCATTGGTCTATGTGACCGTGACCGCATTGGCCATAAATAGCCTCATTGCCTCTAACGTGGGAACCACAGTTGCATCGGCAAGGATTCTATTCAATCTGTCCAGGGAGGATAGCGCTATTCAACTTTTCAGAAAGTTATCTAAATCCTCTGAGCCTATCTTCGCCACTATCACAGTGGGATTGGTTACGGCCTTGATCGCTATAGTTACGGCCCTATATGAGGGATTCCAGCAGGCCTACATAGACATAAGTGTAATAGCTGGATTGTTCTGGATAATGGGAAGGATTGTGGACGGTCTCGGTGTTCCATTCTTCTTGAGTAGAATATCAGCCTTGAATGTGGGAGGGGTAGCCATCCCATTAATAGTTACAGGCCTAAATGCATGGGGCCTCTTTGATACCCTAACCTCCTTCGACCTCGTTCAATTTACGCTAATGCTATTCATTGCCTTCTCTGTATTACTATGGTATGCCGGCTGGGGAAGAAAAGGTATGGCGGGTATGTTGCTCGTCGACCCCAATGGAAATTTAGTGGACAGAGAAGAGATGATAAGAAGGCTTCGAGAGGAAGTGAGAAGGTGAGCCATCCTCAATACGGGAGACCCTTTTTGTCCCCTCTAGTTCCCCAATTTAACCTCCATGAAAACTGGTAAAAGCTTATAGCAGTAAATGTATGGTCTTCTATCGTGCACGGGATCTGGATAATTAGTATAACGATTGAGCTTGTTGCCTTCATTCTTGCAGCACTTATCTTCAAGGAATACATTACGCTCAGGGGAAACTTCAAGTCTAAACTCTCTATAGCCCTGTCCGTTTTCGGTGTACTATTGACTTTGGAGAACGTTGTTTTATTGTTTAGCTTCTATGTCTGGTCTGGTTCCACTGACCTAAGGTACTCCATGCCATCCATGATAATAGCGGCCCTAAACGTTGCCGCAATGGGTACCTTATATTATTTAGTTAGAATTTGAATTTAGCTCGCTTCTTAAGGAAGTCGGAGATCGAAAATACCGCAGCTACACCTATTACTAAAATCGAGTATACGAAAGCCACATCCAATGAATTACGCAGAATGAAAAGCATAATAAGGGAGGTAATGAAGAACGATGCCATGAAAATGGACTTAGGCAATAAACTGCTTCTTATTCTTACGTAATCTTCCAAAACTACCTTACTTACAACATATCCTTGATCCGTCTCTGAAACCAGTCCCATCTCCATTAGTCTCTTTATATGATACTGCACTACGCTGGGAGAACTTATGTTAAGTTCCCTCTGGATTTTCCTAAGGCTCATTGGCTTCCCTTGAGAGAGGAGAAAGTAGTATATCTTTAGCCTTGTGCCGCTTAGGTCCTCCACATTTCTTATACATTAGGCCTGAATTTATCCCTTTTGGAGTCTTAGGAGCTGGAAGCCTCGTTGCAGAGAGGAAAGCCCTGTGAGGGTGAGTTCAACCCTTTTTCATGTCTAGGATTTAGGGCGAGGTCTCCTTAACGTGGGAAAAGTTTTAATATCAGTTTAGGGTTACCCTAATTCAGAAAGAACATGATATCACTTAACACGTTACTTAACCCTCCTGGGGGACTTGCCTTACCTGTAATAATTCTAATTTCATTTCTTCTTGGAATGATGCATGGAGCCACGCCTGACGAGCACACCTGGCCCATCACGTTCAGCTACGCTGTTGGTAGTTATAGCACAAGGAAAGGAATGAAGGCCGGCCTTCTCTTCTCTGCGGGCTTTACTGCTCAACGCGCTTTACTAACCACTTTAGGGTTCCTGGGATTAGCTGCGTTTTATGAGAGGTATAACCTAGATGGTCCTATTTACGTTATCGTGGGAATAGTTATGGCGGTGGCTGGGAGCTACATTATAAAAGGAAAGTACATTCATCTTCCCATAGATAGAATATTGGGCGTAGGTGGACATCACACTGAGAGAGCATCCAGGGTCAGTGAGAACATGGCTCACGGAAGAGAGGTTCCACTTAAAATGACCGTAGTTCACGGTTTAGTTGCAGGTTTCGGCTTTGGGGCTTACGCCACCATTATCACCTTCGTTCTTGCTCCTCAGGTTCCCAGCGTAATTTTCGCTCCTCTGCCTGGTCTCTTCTTCGGCCTCGGGACAATGGCGATGCAGATAATTTTCGGGGCCGCCTTCGCCAATTTAGCCAAGGCCAAGAAGTTAAAGGAGGAGGAAGTGGCCATGGTAGGAAGGTCCACTGCTGGTAGGACGCTTTATTATGGTGGTCTAGCGTTTGCCATCGTTGGACTCCTGATCGTGGCGTTTCCGATACTGGATCAGCTCTCGCTTGCGACTGGAAATCCAGTCCCTAACCTAGATGCCATAAACGTCGGTTTTCTATTGGTCGTATCTGTAGTGGGGGTAATAGGAGTAGGAAGTCTCATAAAGTCATTTAGAGAAGTGAGCTCAATGTCAAAGAAGATCCTAAAGCCTAGCTAGGCAACTCTCCACCCTTGCTATGAGGGCATCGAACTCATCCTCATTAACCTTTGGAACAAAAATTCCCATATCCTCAGTTAAGGCAGGAGAGATCCTTACGGCGTTCAGTAAATTAGAACATAATTCATCCAAAGATCCAAGGATCTCATCAACCCCCTCTTCCCTTTCCTTGGCCCTTTCCTCTAGCTCTTGAACCACCCATCCCTTCATTATAGATAGGGCCAACATCGGCTTCCCTGATCTTATGGCGGTCCTCGCTTCCTCGCTCACCGTGGCATCACCATCTTCAGCTTCTCTATGGCCTCCTTCAATCCTATCTTGCCTTCCGTGAACTCCTGGGTAACGTATGAACTCCTGATAGCACTCCTAACCGAATCCTCTGCCATCTTTAACAGCAGAAGCTCCAGTAGTTTCCTCCTGCGTTTGACCAATACTTCCCTCCTACCAGAGTCGTTGAGCCACTCTCTGTGTTGTTGAAGCACTTGGTAAAGTTGATCCACACCCTCTCCCTTTAACGCAGACACCTTGACCACCTTTGGTGTCCACTCGCTCTCCTTGAGAGATAGGACGAATTTTACGTTATCCTCAAGTTTCAAGGCCTCGGGAAGATCTGACTTATTTATTACATATATGTGGCCTATTTCCATAAGTCCTGATTTAAGTGCCTGAACCTCATCGCCCACTCCTGGAGCAAGCACCACTATGACGGTATGAGCTACGTGCATAACATCTGTGTCCACTTGACCTGCTCCCACAGTCTCCAAAAGTATGAGATCAAACCCCAGTCCATCCATTATCTCTATCGAGAGACTAGCGTGAACTCCCACTCCCCCGCTGAAACCCCTGGTGGCGAGGCTCCTTATGAATACCTTTTCAAGTCCGGTCATCCTTATCCTATTACCCATGAAGGAACCCGATGTGAGAGGACTGGAGGGGTCAACAGTAAGGATCGCAACCCTCATTCCCTTGGAGCTTGCCAGCAACGCCAGGGCGTTGATCAGTGAACTCTTTCCTACCCCCTGTGGTCCAGTAACCCCGACAACGTGGGCCTTGCCGCCTAACTTCATTAGTTTATCCACGTAGTCATAGGACCTTGTCCCTAGATTCTCGACCTCAGTGATCAGTCTTCCTATGGAAAGTTCATCTCCGGCCAGAGCCTTAGATAGAAGCTCGCTCAAACAATCCACCCCTCTTCTCCGACACCTTGGCCTGTACGAATTTCACCACATCGTCCAGCTTCGTCCCAGGCGGAAAAACTTCGTCTACTCCAATTGACTTCATCTTTTCAACGTCAGATGAAGGTATGATTCCTCCCACTATTACGGTCACATCACGTACTCCCCTCTGCCCCATTATTCTCATTACCTCCCCCACTAATTCCATATGGGCTCCACTCAATATGCTTATACCTAATACATCTGCATCCTCCTGAATAACGGCCTTCACCAACTGCTCAGGAGTCTGTCTCAGGCCGGTGTAAACTACCTCCATTCCAGCCTCACTTAAGGCCCTAGCTATAACCTTAGCTCCTCTGTCGTGACCATCAAGACCCAACTTACCGACCACCACCTTTATTCTCCTCTCCATGATCTGAGACACCCGCATACGGTTTTACCCTTTGCTGTAGGTTTAAATTTCATAATCGCTGATAACTAACTCTTTAAACTCTTATAGTGAAAGGGTTTACTTACAGAAGTAAGATCCTCATGCCATGAAGGCAATGTTTGTTAGGCCTTCCAACCCCACTAAGAGCGCGTACATGAACAGCTTCGGCTTCCTACCGGTTCCGTTAGGGCTTATTCAACTTGCAGGGAACGTGTTGACGGTAGATGGTACAGAAGCCAGAGTTATTGATATGGAGGCGGACAGATTAAGTACTGTTAATTCCGTTGTGGATGAAATAGTTAGGTGGAACCCAGACCTTGGGGGGATTACAGTCCACGCCACAGCAGCACATGATACATCCTTAGAGATAGCCAGAGGCGTTAAGGAACAGTTGAAGGACACGGTGCTAGTGGCCGGAGGCCACCATGCAACCTTTGTACCTACGGAGATGCTTGATGGTGGATTTGATGTGGTGGTTCTTGGTGAGGGAGACCTTACCATAGTGGACCTGGTCAAATCCATGTTGGGTAAAATGAAACTTGAAGATGTTATGGGAATAGTATATAAGAGGGGAGAGGAGGTTCGAAGGACTAGGCCAAGACCGTTGTTATCTAACTTAGACCTTCTCCCCATGCCAGCTTTCCATTTAGTAGACAGGACAAGATATACCTTTGATATTTTTGGTAAAGATCAAAATGTAGCATGTGTTGAGACGGCCAGAGGATGCCCCTACGCCTGCGACTTTTGTTCAGTAACTCCCACCTGGGGGAACAAGTGGAGGAATAAATCGGTCTCTAGAATAATGGATGAATTAAGGGAAGTGAAGAATTTAGGTTATAAATGGGTATTCTTCGTTGATGATATATTCATTGTATTTCCAAATATCAGACAGAGGGAGAGACTCTTTGACCAGATGTTGGCTGAGGGGTTGGACCTTCAGTGGATAGCTCAGATGAGGGCAGACATAACGGCTAGAAATCCTCAATTGATCTCCAAGGCTGCGGACGCTGGCCTTAGAGTTGCATTCTTGGGTGTTGAATCTGGAAGTGAGGAGACCTTAAAGAAGATGCACAAGGGCCTTAACACCAGCTGGGCCGAGAGGGCAGTTAAGACCCTTAGCGACAACGGTGTTATTGTGTTGGTAGGCCTCATATTAGGGGCACCCTATGAGAAGTTGAGGGATATGTGGAGGACTGTGAAGTTCGCTTACAGGTTGTCAGATATGGGTGCTGATGGCGTACAGTTCTCCATTTATACACCGCTCCCAGGCACAAGAGTCTTCGTTAATGCCTTGAAGGAGCGGAAACTACTAACGGCGAATTGGTCTAAATACGATCTCCTTACTCCGATCATGAAGACGGCCGTGAATCCGGCCTTAGTAACGGCAATCCAGTTCTACGGCAACTACTCGTTTTATGTGAGAAAGTGGGTCAGAAGTAAGGTGTTAAACACTCATATAAACCCAAGGAAGTTACCTCTTCTCAGAAGTGCTGAGAAATATTTCATTAATAGGCTCCCTCATTTTCTCAAGGAAATTTTCTGGAGTTTTCCCTCAGCATTGGTAAGGATATCACTTATGGAAGGAGGGGGGATTTCAATCTCCGATAAAGTGGCTGAGAGGTTGGCGTCGGAATCCAACGTCATAGTATATGAGGATAACTCAAAGAATAGATATTTCATGGTGGATGAGAAGTGAAGCCATATCCTATGAACGGAAGCCAACCATATTCCCAGACCCGTAAAGCTTAAGTTCAGACTTCCTGCTGACAGTCAAAGTGGATAGCCCTCTCAAGGCCTA
>JAFMDM010000174.1 GCA_017857195.1 Methanobacteriota archaeon | reverse complement strand
ATTGCGGGAGAAATCGGCTCCCGCTCCTCATAGCCTGAGAGTTGACCAGAGGAAGACATCTTAAAGAGAAATAGTTGTTTAAGTTTAAAAAATTTTACCCCGCCCCTAGAAGGGGCGAGGCTTTCAGTCTTTTGTAAAAAGTTACAAGTTCATTTATGATCTCGCTGAAGGATTTATCTCCCTTAAGCCTGGAGAGCTCCTCGTAGACCTTGTCAGATATGGTTATTACCTTTGGCATACATGCATACATGCATACATATATTATACGCTTTATGCATGCGGAACGTCAGCGTCATGAATCTGAAGATTATTCGCATGGAGTGATTTGATCCTGGAGAAGTATTACATCCCGAGGAGGTTACTCACCTGAGGGCCCAAATGGGAACCTTGATGTCATAGGACGTTTTTATGTTAATTGATGCCTCACTGTCCACTGACATCACCGCCTCCGATACCTTCCTCACCTCACTTAGGTCCCTTACGAAGTAGTTCATGACCTTCCAATCCTCCTTTGTTGTCTGCCAAATTGGTTTATCAGGGACCACTTTCTCCACCTCTGGCTGTCTGTAATGGACTGTGAACATTACCCCCTGGGCCTTGCTAAGGTCCAATATGGGGACTATCCTCATTATTCCTTTTGACTTCAGGTGCTTTAGGTGTCTTCTAATGGTCCTGGCCGACACCTTGAGGGACTCGGCTAACTCGAACTCCTTCGCCCTAGGGTCTTTGGATAGTCTCGCCAGGATGGCCTTATCTATGGTGGGGAGGGGATTGGGAGAGGGAGGCTGAACCCACACCTTTAGGGGCTCTCCAAGAGACTTAAGGATCCTCATGTTCTCGTTTCTGTTCCTTCCAGTTATCTCAAGCAAGGTATTCCCTTCGGCACAGGTGAAGTAAGCCACGACCGATTCCACCTTCCTAACTTCGCTCTCTGGTAATCCCTTAAACGATGCGAACACCCTCTCCAACCCAAGGGAGGAGGAATCCACATAGAGGGCGAACCTCCTTATTACGCCTTCATAAATCATCTTCCTGAACCTGACCTCCACCGAACTGGGGTCCACCCTTATCTGAGACGCGATCCTCCTCTTTGGTGTCCTCCCGTCGATCATCAGGGCCTTTAGAACCTCGTAATAAAGGGAATCCATTGTAGTTAGTCATGTAAACCGATCATATAAATCATCCTATATAGATGTAAAAATAGTCTTGACCCAATATGTTTTGTATTCTATCTAAGCATATAAGTAGGGTTGTAATTACCCGCTCAATGCAGGTAATGATCCTCTTATTCAATAAATGCGTTGGTGGGCATGGAGGATAAGACCCTTCCCAATATGTTTAATTGATCTGGGAACTCCCTTAGTTCCATAAAGGACCCGTAGGTGTATAACCTCTCATCAAATGGTATTGCAGCAACCACAGGGAAATTGGGCCTATACCTCCTCGCTAGGGAAACGGCCTGGGCATATTCTTCAGGTAGAGGTGGGACCATGTTCACGATTAAGGCCCCAGGAGTTCCTCCCATACCTTCAGCCTCAACTGCTTTAACGTACTCCAGTAAGGCCTTTAATCCTCTCTCGGAGGGATCACTCACATATACCCTGTACCATCTCTCCGTGTAACCTATTGACATATAGGCCTTAATTTCAAGCTGTATAACCGGATCGTTGAAGAACACGTTAGGTGGGTTGTCCGCCAAGTGGATCTCGCTCTCCCTCATGAATTTGGAGTAAATTTGAAGAATTCTGTCCGTCACTGTGGGGTCGTTCTTAATCTTTTCCATATACTTGTAGAATAAGGGTGGGTCAGGGTTAACTCTCACCACAGTTATCTCTCCCTCTCCTTCTTTAACGGTTAAATGGAACTCTGAATCCTTGCCCATCAACGCATCAAGTAAGCTTCCACCGTGATGTCCCATCATGTGAGAGGTCCACCCTATGAGATCCCTGTCAATCAGTAGCACCCTCTTCCCTTCCCTGGCAAACATCTTCGCTAGAGCCACGGATATGGTGGATTTGCCAACTCCTCCCTTTACTCCCAGAATGGAAAATCTCATCACCTAAGCTTTAAAAAAGCCGTTTAAAAACTTTGTAAGAAGACTTCTACCGTCTGGTGAAGAATATAAGGAAGTACCTCACCACGATCCTGTGAAGAGGGACTACTACGTTATCTTTGTTGTGGCCCTTTACGTTATTCTTCTACATAGCTTCGTAACTGCTGGACCTTTTGACGTAATTGATACGGGGCCACCTCCAGCTTTCCCTTCGCCTCCGTCTCATTTTTCACTCTCTGGTTACAGTATCGTTGGAATAATAGGTTTAGTTAACTATCTCTTTTATTTATCTTCATTGATTGGAGGATATTTGGTCCTTGTCAAATTAATGACGGTCGCCCCTTTCATAATAGGTACGTTGTCCCTTTACTATGTCATAAAAGTTAGAGGGGCCAAGGGATGGACATTATACCTGCTGCCTTTGATCTTCGGACTCAATCCGTATGCACTACGCATTTTGGAGTTGGGGGATGCCATAGGAGTTCTCATGGGGATCTCTTTCACTCCGTTGGTTTACCACTTTGGAGATAAAGTGGCAACTCAACCCACAAAGAGGAGCTTCCTAGCCTTCACTGGAGTAATAGTGATCTCTCAATTCTTTTTCTATCAATCATTCGTATATGATGCTATCCTTCTGTTACCCATAATCCTTAGATCAAGGTCTTTGAAGTTCCTTGAACTAGCCGTATGTTCGCTCTCTATTGGTTTCTTATCTGAATTGAGTGCGGAAATTTCAGCTTACCTTTTCGCCTACGCTCCGCCTTCAATTATTACTGAGGCACATCTAAGGTTTGAGGCAATTTCAATTGTTCTGTTACCGTTGGTGGGCTTCGCCCTGGCATCACTCTTCCTTCTTTCTAAGAGAAGATCTAAGGAGTTCCTGTCATTATTGGGGTCCGGTGTAATAGTCCTTGCTCTCTGGATATTCCTGTCTGTCCATCCGTTTTACCCTCCTCT
>JAFMDM010000173.1 GCA_017857195.1 Methanobacteriota archaeon | reverse complement strand
ACTGTGAAATACTCCACAACCCTTTAATAATGATTTTCTGGTCGACCAACATATTTTGATGAACACTATACAGCATTGTCCTATATAGCAGGTTCTACCATAAAGAAAGGATAGCAGTATTTATTCTGTCCTTATTTAGTGAAATTCTGGAACCATGACATAGTGTCGGCACTAAGCTACGAAATTTCTTCCACACAACGAAAATGGGTAACAAAGGATGAGTAACGCCACACCCTTAAGGAGAACACCATAATCCTATGTTTTGCAGGTTAATAACGACACTTTCAACCATGGGTCCCTTTCGCACTTCCCTAATAATGTGGTTGTAAAGACTGTTATATGACCACCAAGTTTTCCTCGAATTTCCTATCTAAGGCATGGCCTCAGATCCCCAAATTCCATACCCTTACAGACCCTCAGGTATTGGAAGAATTGTTACTCTAATCTATCCGAAAAGATAGCAGGTTCTAGCCTTATATGACCTCTAGTTTTTAGTTAGTCTCTTCACGTTATGATATAATATCTTCCCCACCAGCTCCTCGCTTAGACCTGAGGCAATAAGTTCCTCCGCGTTCCTTCTTATGCTCTCCACCCCCAAAGTGTACCAATCGGATCCGAAACCACCCTTTCCCCCACTTCATCTATCCTTGGGAAATAGTTCAGTAACCTCTTGGGAGGAATTCCTGAGATATCGAGGTAAACGTTTTTGTTTCTCCTCATTATAAAAAAACATGTATCGGCCCAGTGGGAAATTGGCCTCCCCCCATGCGCGATCACCAGTTTTAACCTGGGGAAATCTACGGCTACGTCGTCCAAAGCTAAAGGATCCCCGTACTTATTCCTGGCTCTTGGAAATATACTTGTCCCAGTGTGAACAGTTAACGGAATTCCATTTGCCTCAGCGTATTCGTATACCCTCCCCAGCGGCTTCAAACCACCCTCCTCCTCTCTGTAGGAGTTGGGCTTGAAGAGTTGATGGACGGGATGAAGTTTTATCCAACTGCAGCCGTATCTTGATCTGAAATCCTCCAACTTTTCTGTGGCCTGTAGGTCTCTGGGGTCTACGGACATCATTGGTTTTAGCCTGTCTGGGTACTCCCTAGAGTATTTACCTACGAACTCAACGAACTCGTAACCGAAACCCATCACCTCCTTTGCCACGTAGGAAATAAGGTTGATCCATTCTACGTCCCATTGATCCAGCAATTCTACCAACTTTCCAGGGTTCCTCACCAGCGCGGAGTAGAGCTCGTGGTCGTAATACTTGTCTGACATCCAAACCTTCCTGACCTCGTCATAAACCATGTCTAGAGGGGTTATATGTACGTGAACATCGATCACCTTTGTGGGTAATTTCGCCATGACTTCCTTGCAACTGGCCGTCTTAATAGTTTAACTCCTGTTGTTTGAGCGAGATCTTGTAGGAGTGTTTGATCTCCCTACCTATTACTGGATCCTCCAATGCCATGGAGAAGTAGTTGGAGTAGATCACGTTTCGTTTGAGGGGAATGGTTCCAGAGAAAACGCAGGTCCCTCTCCCTCCTTCACTTAAGACATTAAGGAGTTCCTCCGGTGGGAGAATCTCCTTTAAGGTTCCAACTTGATAGTCCACTAACTTATCACCCTCATTTACCTTGGAGTAGAGACGAAGTTCGTCCCAGTGATCCTTCACTTCCTCGTAGAGCCACAATTTTCTTCCCACCACCTTTGGGCAGCAGGTCTTAGACGCGTTAACGTCTCTCCTCTCGATCTCCCTATCCGTGTGGTCGCTACCGACACCTACATATATGGCGTCATCAATAAAGATTACATATTCGGCCTCCCCACTCGTGGTGCTGGAAGACACTGTAATCTTGGTCGCCGTAGTTAGGTTATCTGGTGGGATCATGTATTTAGCTGGTACTGAGGAGGGTGGAGGAACCCCGATTGACTCTAGCTCCTTGATGTGCTTAAGGATATTCTCCTTATCCCTTCCGCTATAACCTGCGCAGATCAATCTGCTAACGTTTATCCATTTCCCCACTACAACCCCATCACGTCTAACTATATCGAACCACAACTGCTTCATGTCTAACGTAAAAGGCAGGGTTCCTCCCCATATAAGGGTTGCTGTCTCTTCGACGAGGCCTTCGGATGTGCTAAACTGTCTAGAGGATCCGGTTCACTTATCCCTGATGGATGTTGTAGATCCCTATCCAATGCAGTTTGTGTTGACTTTAATATTTCTTATTTTTAAATTAAAATTATTTTTCCTTAATTAGACTTTAGACGCTGGCTAGAGCTTTCTCCCGTAGAGCTCCACCGCGTTCCTCCACGCTATTCTCATCTTATCTTCCTCATTTAGCGAGGTTCTCTTAACTATCTCCACTGCCCTCCAGTCACCCATGTTAAATGGATAGTCCGTTCCCAGGACCACCCTATCTACTCCTACTGTCTTTACGAGGAATTCCAGTGACAGGGGTTCAAATAGCACAGCGTCGAAGTACAGCTTCCTCAAATCCCATACGTCGATTCCCTTGAGGTCCTCTCTCACCTCCGTGGCTCTCCTCAATCTGCCTATCTGATACGGTACCGCTCCTCCTCCGTGGCAAAACACGAACTTCAACTTTGGAAACTGCCTCAATACTCCACCGAAGAGAAGGCTAGTGATGGCAACGGTAGTTTCTGCTAAAGTTCCTACAACTATCTCCATGTAGTACTTTCTCATTCTGTCTGGCGACATTATGTCAGCTGGGTGTACTAAAATTGGTAAGGTTAACTCCTGGGCCTTCTCATAAAAGGGCCACAGCGAAGGATCATCTAGGTTCTTCCCAGCAACATTTGTACCTATTTCAACCCCCTTAAGGCCCTCTGAAACGGTCTCCTCTAACTCCTCTGCAGCTATCTTCGGGTCCTGAAGCGGAACTGTGGCGTTGCAGATGAAACTTCCCTCGTCCCTGCAGATTGAGCCCATTAGTTTATTGAACTTCCTCGAGACTTTCCTAGCACTATCGACGTTCTCCTTATATAGGAAAAGATGATGGGTCATTGATAACACCTGCACTCCA
>JAFMDM010000172.1 GCA_017857195.1 Methanobacteriota archaeon | reverse complement strand
CCACTTCCGCTGCAAAGCTTTTATGAGCACAACGTAGCTTAATCTGAGTTATATGTATCAGCTTAAGTTGCCCGAGAAAATGAACATGACATGGTGGGCTCTGGATAGGTGGGCAAGTAGAAGTGACGCATCAACTCACCTTGCAGTGGAGAGTCCAGATGGGCAACTCACTTATGGACAATTGGAAGCCCTAGTTAATAGGATTGGGAACGCTTTGAAAAGAGAGGGACTAAAGACGGGGATGAGGGTGATGATAAAGCTCGGAAATCACCCCATTTACATGGCACTGAATTTAGCGGTGATAAAGCTTGGAGCCATGGCGGTTCCAGTGAGCACCCTGTTTAGGGAAAGGGAGTTAGAACATATAATAAGAGACTGTTCTCCCTCGTTCATCATCTCCACCAGAGAGTACGTAGAACAGTTAATGAAGGTAGGAGCTAGGGTAAGAAGTGGAGCGAAGTTCTATATAGTTGAAGGACAGGACGATATCGTCCCATCAATCTCCCGCTTAGCTTCCACCGAAGATGAGCAATTAGAAGCTATGCTAGTCCCCACTAGAACGCCAGCCTTCATACTCTACACGTCGGGAACAACGTCCTTCCCTAAGGGAGTGATCCATACACATGGTTGGCTGATAGAGCTAGGCGAGCCTAACACTGAGTTCATTATGAACCTGAAGAGGGAACATCGAATCACTACCCCCAGCGAGATGACTTGGATGTGGCCTTGGGGATATGCGTTCTGGTTCACTCTCTACCGTGGGGCTACCGCAGTTGTGTATATGGGAAGGTTCGATCCAGAGAGGATGTTTGAACATTTGGAGAAGTATCACGTTACACATTTTGTGGGCAACCCCACCATATTCAGGAGAATGTTAGCAATGAAGGGGGCAGAGGAGAGATATAGATTGAGATTGGAGGCAGCTTTCAGCTCAGGGGAAACACTATCGCCAGAGCTCTTTAGGGAGTGGAAGAGTAAGTTCAAGTGTGAGATATATGATTGTATGGGCCAAACGGAGATGCATGTGTTTTGTGCTACCAGGCCAGGCTCTGTGAAGTTGGGCTCCATGGGAAAACCTCTCCCCACTATTCCTGTGGGGGTAATTAGGGATGATGGCTCTCCATGTAATGAAGGAGAGGTGGGCTACCTCTCAATTCACAGAAGCTTTAAGGGGTTGGCCTTAGGTTACCTGAACATGGAAGAGGAATGGAAGTCCAGGTTCAAGGGAGAGTGGTACATCACGGGGGACTATGCTTTCATGGACGCAGATGGCTTTCTCTGGTACGTATCTAGAGTTGATGACCTCATAAAGAGCAGGGGCTACCTCATAAGTCCAAAGGAAGTTGAGGACGTCCTACAGGAGCATCCAGCGGTGATGGAGGCAGCAGTGATAGGAATTAAGGATCCAGAACTGAGGGAGAGGGTCAAGGCATTCATAGTGCTTAGGGAAGGGGTCCTCCCATCGGAGGACCTAGCTAAAGACATAAGGGAATTCGTTTCGTCGAGGATAGCTCCATTCAAGGCACCTAAGGAGGTGGAATTTGTTGACTCACTCCCCAAGACGGTCACAGGAAAGGTTATGAGGCGAACCCTGAGGGGGCTTGAGGAGAGTGGCAAGTCCGTGGGAATCAGGTATAGGTTTTAAATTATATTTACTTCAACAGGATGGCAGAACTAAAGGGATCTAAGTTCTAATCTCATCAACACTCCTGGAAGCCTGGGGTCCCAATTGGAGCTAGATTGGCCTTCATTTAAACACATAAAGCCGTAGCCGGCTTAAAGAGACATCTAAGTAGACAGGTGGAGGGCGTCGTTGGGATGTGAACTGGTAAATTCCTGCGTCCACACAGTTCACCAACCGTCTTGATATGGAAAGAGTTCGACGATGGATTGCGGTAAGGTTAACATGCTAAGTTTTATTATCTCCACACAGATCCTAATTGAACTTGAAATGGCTTACTATAAGGATGTGAGAGAGTATCTTTCTTATTTAGAGAAGGAGGGGAAGTTAACGATCGTGGACATACCCGTGGACAAGAACACGGAACTCACCCCCCTGGTGAGGCTTCAATACAGGGGATTGGCGGAGGAAGAGAGACGTGGATTCCTGTTTACAAAGGTCCTCAACGGTACATCTGAGATGAGAGAGATCAGCAAAGTGGCCACTGGGATATATGCATCCTCCACTCACATTTACGCTATGGGGTTGAAGGCAGAGCCAACTAACGAGGCGATCAGAAGAAAATGGGAGGAGGCTCTCCTCCACCCGGTGAAGACCAGGACTGTTAGCGAAGCTCCAGTTCAGGAGGTGGTGATCACCAGGGAGGAAATGGAGAAGGGGAGGGGACTTAACATACTTCCAGTCCCAGCCGAGGTCCCTGGATTCAGTGGACAACTCCGAACCACCACTCACATAATAACGAAGGATCCCAAAAGTGGATGGGTGAACATGGGGAACTATTCAATGCATCTCATAGGTAAGTCAAGGGCTCTGTGGGAGATTAACAGGGGGAACCACGGCTGGGTTCACCTTCTCAACGCCAGGGACAGTGGAATGGACTACCTGGAATTCGCTGTGGTGATAGGTGGCCCTCCTGTGCTCTTTTATGTGGCTTCAGCCAAAGTACCCTATGGAGTTAATGAGCTCGAAGTTGCAGGGGGACTAGCTGGGGAACCCTTAGAGGTAGTGAAGGCCAAGACTGTGGACTTGGAAGTTCCAGCACATGCCGAAATAATAGTGGAGGGAAAGGTATCGACCAAGGACTTCATGGTAGGCAACGCCTTCGGCGAATATACAGGCTACATGGCGACAGATGTTTTCCTTAGGCCGGTGATGGAGATCACAGCAATTACCATGAGGAGAGACCCGATATTTGTGCATATAATGAGTCAGATGCCACCCAGTGAGAGTTCGAAGGTGAGGCAGATCTCGTCAGAGAACATTTACTACGAGTTCCTGAAGGATGATTGCAAGGTTCCGGGAATAATAGATGTCGCGTGGCACGAGCTCAGCCAAGCGCAGCTCTGCGTCATAAGGATGAAGAAGATCAACAACTCCCACCCTTGGCAGGTGTTG
>JAFMDM010000029.1 GCA_017857195.1 Methanobacteriota archaeon | reverse complement strand
TCCACCGTAGGAGTGTTGAGTATGAAATGCTGAGTAGTTGGCAAGCCTCCTTAGGTCTCAGTAGTCTCTCCACAAAATTGGTTGATAATAAATGAATATAAAAAGATTTCTATTAACGTGAGAAAGGATTCAGCCCAGGATTTATGAAGAAGGAGAAGGGGGAGAGCTTCCCTCCATGAAAGCACGGAGGTAGAAGAGTGGATGCCTGAGAGAGGAGGAACGGCTCCCCGAGATTAAATTCTTAACTATTTTTTTAATTTATAAAATAACTAAATGATTATACTCTTATAGTCGTGAGATAGTTTTGCATCGATTACCTTAAGTCCATCCTTCTTGGAGAGCAAGGCTTCCTTCAGTGACTTAATATCGTTGACTTCAATTGCTCCCAACTTCTCACTTAAGTTCACCTTGGTTTCCGTTTTAGTCCTGTCTATCGATGGTAAATCTGACTTAGTGACGTCTAGATATGAGGTATTGTCATCATCCAAAATCAGTAAAGTGGATTTAGATCCCCCAGCTGAAAGTATCATATCGGCGTATTTCATGGCACCAGTGAGGTCAGTTATACCCACAGTCCCCTCGGATCCGTCCATTAATGCTCCGGCCACGGCCACGCCCCTCTCTAGGAGCGTCTCGCTGGTCACCCAAGTGTAGGGCTTCTCCACCGGTAACCTTATGGCGTCTATGGTGGTTGCTGTTATATCCAGGAATATGGAGGAATATCCGACCTCACGTAAAGTTGTGAATACGTCAACGGGCCACAGCCCATCGTGCTTGTCGATCTCTTGCTCCTTCCTCAACTTTGACAGAATTTCCTCACTTCCCCTCTGAACCTTCTCCTTGAATTTCTGCTTCAAGGTGTTCAATAGCTCCCTCAGGAACAGTCCAGTGTCAGCCACAGCCGGCAGTTGAGGCAAATAGGACTTACCAACGTCCTCCCCGTCTACATTGTTATGTATAAGTAATCCCTTGTACTTGAACGACCACCCTCCAGTGCTGAGTTGGGGGAAACTTGTTCCAAGCGCCAAGATCACGTCCGCCTGCGAGCTCAGCTTCGTGCTGGCCTCGGTCCCCATGAAACCTAAGCCCTCCCCTGCGAATAGGGGGTGTGAGGAAGGTATAGATCCCTTTCCCTTTATGGTCGTGACTACTGGAGCATCAAGCAGTTCTGCCAACTCCCTAAGCAGCTGGGGAGCACCGCTTGTGAGGACTCCATATCCTGCCACTATCAGCGGACTCTTGGAGCTCCCAAGGAGCTCTGCAGCCTTAAACACCGTGTTCTTGTCTGGAGTCTTTCTTTCAGGCTTCTGTTCACTGCCTGCCAAGGGATAGGCCTTCATCTTAAATAGGTCTTCCGCCACTTCCACGTATCCAGGCCTGGGTCTATTGCTCATTACCTCCTTGTAGGTCTTCTCGACACCTACGGTTATCTCCTCAATACTAACCACCCTTTCTCTGCTCTTCGTTATTGGTGCGAGGATCTCAGACAAATCTTCCATGGTTCTAAGTTCCCCTATTCGTCCCCTTCCGGTGTCCCTGTAAGATCTTATTGTTGACACCAGGAGAAGTGGTACTGAATCCACAAAGGCCTGAGCTATGACGTTTACTGCATCTAAGATGGGCGTTCCCGGTATTTGGAGGACTACTCCTGCCTCATTTCTTTGTGCGGCGTAGGTATAAGCCATGAATGTTGCTCCCTTGGGAGTTGGGGCGAGAGTGGCCTGTATCTGGTATTGTTCGAGCCTCTCCAGAATATAGTCAGGGAGGGATGGAGTTGTGAAAACTCTCTTTGTTCCTATCTCCTTCAACACGTAGGCCAACGCTTCATCTCCTCTCATCTCTTTCCCTACGGTCTCCTCCTTTCTCTTTGGTCCCTGGCTCATTTTACATCGTAGAATAGGTAGTGTCCAAGTTTATATATTAGATCAGATCTTTTTATTCTTCATTTAGAGATCACCCGTTATGGAAAAGATTCTTCCCCTACAGCGTTTGAGTTTTTATATGTTTTACGACGCTCAGCTTTTGACCTCCATAAGCGTACTAGCATGAATGAGAGTCTGTGTAATAGGTGCTGGACATAACGGTCTCGTCGCAGCAAATGTGTTGGCTGAAGGCGGACTTAACGTAGACCTCTTCGAGTCACGCGGGAAGGTCGGTGGTATGGCTGAAACGTTAGAGTTCATGGGTGTGAAGGTGAGTAGGGCATCGTATGTTTTAGGACTTATGCCACTATCGCTTGTGAGTAAATTTGGCATCCCAACGATCTCACAGGATCCGTTTCAGACGCTCTTCTTAGATGGGCAAGTCATGCCCTTCTGGAGGGATCATGAGAGGAGACGAAAGGAGTTGTCCAAGCTCGGTCTTACAGATTATGAGGAGTTTGATAGGAAGTTGATTCGTTTTAAGGAGATCGTTGAGGAGAAATTCACATTTCTTGATGCTCCTCCATCTTTGACCGAGATAGCTGAAGCAGCTGAGAAAGCTGGCGTTGAAGAGGTAGTTAGATTAACCTCCAGACAGTTCCTGAGGAGGTATCTTCCAAGATATATGCATAGGGCCTTTATCTATCCTGGCATGGAGGACGCTCCAGCCTACCTTGTGGCATATTTCTTTAGTCCCAGTTGGTCGATTGTTCCCGGGGGCATGGGGACGGTTGCAAAGGTGTTAGCCGAGAGGGCCACTTCATTGGGGGTGAGAATAAGACTTGGTTCCTCAGTTTCAAGGATAGTTGAAAACAGAGGTAAGGTGAAGGGAGTGGAAGCCGCAGGTAAGTTCTACCAATGTGAGGCCATCCTCTCTTCGGCCAGTCCAGTGGTGACTTGGCAGCTTCTTGGGGAGACATCAAAGGCTGACCCAGGAGTGGGGAGGTGGGTTAAGTACAATATGGTCTTAAGGAGAATGCCCACCTTGCCCCAACAATTAATACCATTCTCCCACTCAATTTTGGACCTTGAGGCCGGGGAGCTCCTTTTCCATTCCGTGCTAGATGGAACAATGGGCGGCACAGTCGCCAGCTTTATGGGAGACATGGGGGAGTTGGAGGAAGTCATTCCAGATCTCAAGGAAAATTTACTTGGGGTTGACGTCCTTGACGCCAGTAAAGCCGAAGTTGAATACAATATACCCGGTGGGAATTTGAATCATCTGCCCATGCGGCCTCCATATCTCTTCGATGGACGTCCAGGATATAGAACTGAAATTGAGGGTCTTTACATGGGAGGAGCAGGTTCCTATCCTGGTGGGCAGGTGACTGGAATACCAGGCTTCAACTCCGCAACCGCTCTCCTCAGGGACTGGAAAACGTTGTCGGGACACACCTAAAAAGGTTAGAAAAGGAATGTATGAGGACCGATGATGATCGATGGGCGGTCCTAGCGGTGAGGATCACTCTCTGCAGCTCTGAGGTCGTATAAGCTCAAAGCCGGGGGCGGGATTCGAACCCGCGATATAACGGGTCTCTTCGTTTCCTTCTCTGCAGCCCCTGGCGCCGCCTGTCGCGGTGTCGCCTTTGACCGCTCGGCCACCCCGGCGTATGCTACATATACGGGGAGGTAAAAATGTTTTAACACACCCTTCATAGTGCATGTTATGATAAGGTTTGATAAGGTCGGGGAGATTCTGGCCAAACTGAAGGAGAGGTTGGACTTCGTCATTATAGGAGACACAGTGGTGGATTTGTCTCTGGGAAGGAAGGGCACCGAAAGTGACGTCGACCTCTTCGTGAACGATGGTCTTCTGATTGAGGAGGAAAACTTGATCTCGCTCTGTAATGATAATGGATGGGAAATGGGGAGAACGCCCATAGACACTCCTAGGATCATTGCAAACATAGGAGAACAGCAACTTCAGATAGACCTCTACGAGAACCTTCAGGACTTCTTTGTACCTCGCGTTGTGCTAGATTCAGCCGTCCCGATGAAGTTTGGTAATGTGGAGCTCCCCGTTGTTAGACTAGAGGACTACGTTCTGCTTAAGTTAAACGCCTTTAGAGAGGAAGATGAAGAGGAACTGAAAGTTTTGATTAACTACGTCGGCCAAGGGAGGCTAAAACTGGACAGAACCTATCTAGCCTCCCATATGGAACTCTTCGAGGAAAATTCAAGAAGTATAAAGGAAAGGCTGGCTACCTTGGGCATTAAGACTTGATCACGTCTTCTTGCTGGATATTTCCTTCTTCTTTGGTCTCAGGTTATAGCTGTGACACTTCCTACACTTAACGGCCCTGATGGAGTTCAGAGCCCCGCATTCCCTGCAGACCTTCTTAGCGAACACTCTAGAGTAGACGATCTGGATTTGAGCGGGATCCGTTAGCGGCATAAATAACCCAGCTAAGCTATTTAGGGAGGAGTTGAAAAGTGTTTTGGTAAGAAGGGAAGTGATGACGTGATGAAGATTCCTCTGGACTCAGTCTGCGTCAGAAGCGGACTTCTATGTGATAGATGCCAAGGGATGGTCGACTCGGGGGAGGTCGACACAGATGAAGTCGAGATAATGAGGGTTCTGTTGGATTTGGAGGAGTCCCACTTCAAGGAGTTAAAAGACGCAACCTATCATAGAGCAATAAAGATCGGTCATCTTCTGGTCCTAGTTGTAACAAGCGGGCCGAACTTGACTCAGAGTAAATGGGTCAAGGTGTCCAAGGCCCTACAAGAGAAGCTCAAGGTTAAGACCGTGAGAATTGTGGAGAAGGTTAATGACCTAAAGGCAAGCGCCTCTCAACTTCTCTCACCTGCAAGGGTACTGGGTGTGAATACGCTTTGGCTTCCAGATGGAACAGTGCAATATGTAGTAAGGGTAGCAAAGAATGAGAAAAGGTTCCTCCCCTCAGGGACAACTGAACTGGAGAGGGCCCTGTCTAAGTTATATTCCACCACAGTCAAGATAAGGGTCGAATGATGCTCAAGACACATAGAGCCAGGGAAGTCGACGAGAGCCTTGAAGCCAAGGAAGTTTTTTTGGCCGGTTGGGTCCACACTTTAAGAGATTTAGGAGGGAAGAAGTTCATAGTCCTCAGAGACGGAACTGGATTAGTTCAGTTAGTGGTGGAAAAGGGCAGTAAGGCTTTCGATGTAGCCCAAGAACTAACACAGGAATCTGTAGTAAGAGCGAAAGGACTAGTTAGGACAGATAAGAGGGCTCCTAGGGGTGTGGAGGTCAAAGTGGAGGAAATTAATATACTCTCAAGGGCCAAAACGCCCCTCCCCTTGGATGTTTCAGACAAGGTTTCCGCAGACTTGGATACGAGATTGAGAGAGAGGGTGCTGGACTTAAGGAGACTTGAAATGCAGGCGGTGATGCGGATCCAGTCTGCGGCAGTTAGGGCATTCAGGGAAAAGCTCTACTCTAAGGGGTTTTTGGAGGTCTTCACTCCAAAGATAATAGCCTCAGCCACTGAAGGGGGTGCAGCTCTCTTTCCCGTGATATATTTTGGCAAGGAGGCCTTCCTAGCCCAGAGTCCACAGCTGTATAAAGAGCTCTTGGCAGGTAGTATCGAGAGGGTCTTTGAGGTAGCTCCAGCTTGGAGGGCTGAGGAGTCAGATACTCCATTTCATCTTTCCGAGTTCGTGAGCATGGACGTGGAGGCTGCCTTCTTCGATTACAATGATATAATGGACCTTCTAGAGGACTTAATCAAGGGTATGATTGATGGAGTGCAGAGGGAATGTTCGGATTGCCTTAAGGAACTCAACTATGAACTTCCTAAGTTTGAGTTCCCTATACCTAAAATTACCTATAAGGACAGTATAGAGATCTTAAAGAAGGAAGGGGTAGATGTAAAGTTCGGCGACGACATAAGCACCCCTCTCTTGAGGGTTCTTAACAAAGCTTTAGGAAAGGACCTCTACTTCATAACGGACTGGCCCTCCAGCGCCAGACCCTTCTATACGAAGGCCAAAGGCGACGATCCGTCCCTCTCCGAAAGCTTTGACCTAATATTTAGGTCGTTGGAAATAGTGTCAGGGAGTACCAGGAACAGTAGCAGGGATGTTCTTGAGGAATCCCTAAAACAAAGGGGTCTTAACCCATCTAGCTTTGAGTTCTTTCTCAGATGGTTCGACTATGGGATGCCCCCTCACGCCGGATTCGGAATGGGCCTCTCGAGAGTCATGCTAATGTTAACTGGACTTAGCAGCGTTAAGGATGTAGTTGCCTTCCCTCGGGACAAGAAGAGACTAACACCGTAACCTTCTTTTTGTTTCATTTCAACTATTTATGTATAACGAATGGGATTTTTGGCCACAGTAATGTTAAGATCCACTGATTCCCTTACGCTCCGAAGTTCCTTTTTCTCCTCTGAAATGACCTTATGGCTCTCCATAGGTCAATCTTTCTAAACTCAGGCCAATACACCTCACAGAAGAACAGCTCCGAGTAAGCGATGTGCCAGAGCAGGAAGTTGCTTATCCTTATCTCTCCCGATGTCCTTATGACGAGGTCCATATCTTCAACATCGGGCAAATAGAAGTATGACTTGAAAAGCTCCTCATTAAGCTGTTCTGGATCGAAGCTCTTGGAGTTAATTGTGTACATTAGTTTCTTTACTGCGTCAAGTATTTCCTGTCTGCCGCCGTAACATACAGCTATGTTTAACTTTCTTTTGTTGAAGTTGGAAGTGAGTTCCGCCACCTTATTGAGGGTGTCTCTAAGTGAATCGTTGAGGTAATCAACTTTTCCAATTGCCCTAACCTTTATCTCATATTTTGAGACGAACCCCTCCGTCACTATCTCCTCCACACCTCTTTTTATATAGTCCATAACGGTATCTAACTCTCTCTTGGACCTCCTGGTACAATTTTCAGAGGAGAGAGCGAATACTGTGACGTTCTTTACACCCATCTCCAAAAGCCATATCAAAACCTCCCTTAGTTTCTTGTACCCTTGGAAGTAGGCCTCGCTCAACGGCTCTCCCCTTTCTCTGGCCCACCTCCTATTTCCGTCTGGGATTATGCCCACATGATTGGGGAGCGGACCGTTCTTTATTTCGTTCCATAACCTCCTTTCGTATATGCTATATACTGGTGCCAGCAGAAGTTTAGTTAGCTTCGACAAAGTACATCTACTGCGTACTTGTAAGTTGAGGCTGCTATATATAGTTCCTCCAAAGTAATCTTTTCCGACTCCGTGTGTTCCATGGTTGAGTCCCCAGGACCATAGGTAACTATACTTCTCGTCAGTTGGGCCAGAATATTCATATCACTTGTACCTGTTTTTCTTATGAGTCTGGGCTTGATGTTATTGACCAGTAGCCCCCTCATTATGGCCTTCACAGCTGGTTCGTTAGGACTTACGGCAACTGGAGGTACATGATCCTTAACTTCTACCTCGCAGGAGGTGAAGGTCTCTTTCACTTTCTTTATGATTTCTCCTTCATCCATACCCCTTCCATATCTTATGTCCAAATGTGTATAAGCGGAGGAGGGGGAAACATTGATGTATTCTCCAGCCCTAAAAATTGTTGGAGTTATGGTCGGACCTAAGTAGGAGTCTGGGGCGGAATATATTTTCAATATCCTTTCGCACATTTCTGCTATTAAATTGGACTTACTGGACGAGGAGTGTTCCGCTCGGGACTGACACCTGATATCCAAGTGTATGAGTCCTCTATATTCAATGGCTATGCCGCTTGTTCCCGTTGGCTCCCCAATTATCACATGATCGAACTTCGCACCACTTCTAATTAGTTCTCTCGCCCCGGCGCTCTTGTTCTCTTCGTCAGCTAAAGCCGCCACAGTTACCTTCTTTCCCTCTGCCCACGCCATAGCACCAGCAACGATCATTGCCGTCAAAGGTCCCTTTGCGTCAACGGCACCCCTCCCCTCTAACCATCCGTCTCCGCCCCTTACTTCAATGAAGCCAGGAACTGTGTCCAAATGCGAGGCCAGTAAAACTTTCCCACCCCCTAGAATGAACGACCCAGTTTCGGTTTCAAAGAGTGGCATCCCGGTCTCCTTGGAGAGCCTACTGAAAATTTCCTTGGCCTTTCTCTCCTCCCCGGATGGGGTGTAAAGGGAGACTAAATCTCTAAGGAGAGAATTTAGCCTCTGTAAAAGAGATTCCCTTCTCGGCGGCAGCCACTGCGACATTTATATCATCCTTATCTATTAGGTATGGAGCCAAGAATCTAATTACTGTACTCCCAGCCTTTAAGGCTATGACCCCTTCATCTTGCATCTGCTTTATGGCAGGTCCCGGGTTCAATCTTATGTCAATCCCTATCATAAGTCCCATTCCCCTGATCTCCCTGACCGACTTTCTCTCCTTTAGTTTAGCTAAACTTCTCATGAACTCTGCTCCCATTGATTCTGTCCTCTCAACCACATTCTCTTCCCTAAGGACCCTACAGGAAGCCGCCACTGCGGCGGCCGCAAGGGGATTACCTCCATAGGTAGTACCATGGTCACCTTCATCTAACTTCTCCCTTATCCAGTCAGGGAGAAAGACCGCACTGACTGGAAACCCCCCACCTATGGCCTTCCCTGCCGTTAGGACGTCTGGAACTATTCCGAAGTGTTGGTAGGCCCAGACTTTTCCAGTTCTCCAGCCCGTCTGGACTTCATCGAGAATAAGTAATGTTCCATTCTTCTCCGTTACCTCCCTCAAGGCTCTCATGAAGTCATGAGTTGCGGGGATCACCCCACCTTCTCCCTGGATTGGTTCTACGACTACAGCCGCAGTGGTTTGATCTACTGCCTTCAGAGCTTCCACGTCGTTGAAGGGTAAAAACTCAACTGGCTCGAGCAATGGTTCAAAGGGCTCCCTATATTTTCTGTTCCATGTTACTGAGAGGGAGCCGGCCGTCCTACCGTGAAATGAGTTTCTGAAGGCTATGAACTTTCTCCTCCCAGTCACTTTCCTGGCTATTTTCAATCCTAACTCAACGGCCTCAGCCCCACTGTTGAGCAGAAACACGTTATCCATCCCTTCAGGCTTCACATTGTCTAGTTCCCTCAACATGGACTCTCTGATTTGGGTTTGGAACGCCGTACTGAGGGTCATGACCTGGTTCATCTGTTCCTTCAATGCCTCTACCACCTTGGGATGCCTGTGTCCCAGGAAGGCAACACCGTTTCCAATGTGCAGGTCAAGGTATCTTCTTCCGTTTTCGTCCCACACATATTGCCCCTGGGCTTTGGCTACCCTAAGGGATCTATCCTGATAGAAACTTAGTAACTTCACTTTCTGCTTGCCTCTCTTAACTTTGTGAGCAAGGTGCCAGTAATGTCATAACCTGTAACCCTGGCGGTGTTCTTATACTCTGGAACAGTGTTAACCTCATTAACCAGATATCCTTCCTTTGGGTCCTCGAACACGTCTATGCCTAGGAAAATTCCTCCAAACACTTCCCTTGCCTTCAATGCCAGATCCCTCAATTCACTATTTATGTCAACAGGCTCAGCCTTGGCCCCCAATGCCGTATTGGTCCTCCAATTGGAGTCATTAATTCTGTATATGCCCACTGGTACTTCGTCCCCTATTACGAACACTCTTATGTCTCTCCCGGGCTTCCTTATGAATTGTTGAAGGTAGAAGACGTTCCTATACTTAAGGGAAGTTCCCTCCTGATATTCCATGAAACTCCACAGGGAGTCCTCATCTTCAGCCTTTGCCGTCATTCTACCCCACGATCCCTCAACTGGCTTTATGACAACTGGGAACCCCAAGGTGTGAGCAGCCTTGAGGGCAACTTCCCTTTGCAGTCCCACAACGGTCTTGGGGGTTGGTACCCCTCTGCTAGAGAGAAGCGAAGATGCTATGGCCTTATTGCCAGCCCTCTCAATTGTGGACGATCCGTTAAAGACCATGTATCCAGCACTTTCCATAAGGGCGGAAGTAAGGTAGGCTCTGGTATGACTTATACTCCTTTGAATTATTGAATCCATTTCCCCCAATGTTTGGGACTTAACGCCATTTCCGTCCATGGAGAAGATGACTTCGTCTAAGTGGATGGGGATCACCTCCATCCCCATCCTTCTCCCCTTCTCCAGGATGTCTCTTTCCTCCCAGCGGAGTATATCGTAAGTTACCCCTATCCTCACTCTCCCCAGTCCTCTCCTACTTCCTCAGCTAACCTGAGGGAAAGTGTCTCGTTCTTCTTGAACACCTCAAGCTGTGCTCCACACTCATGCTCTACTAGCTCTCCAGGGAGAGCATCATCTTCCACACTTACCTGTCCTCCGCAAATTGGACACTTAAGCTGAGCCATTTTTACCTAGAAGGACGTATCTAGGTACGTGGTAGAAAAAGTATAAACATAATGGACCGGTTCTATATTCGAACCTTCCTCCTCCTAGAACCATACTCTTAGAACTATAGAGCTTGTTGTTCCTGCGACTCCTTGAATGCTTCTAATTTCATCTATACTTTTGTTCACGGCAGCTATGTTGGGACCTCTTAGCACCACCATTATATCGTAGTCTCCAGTGGTCTCGTATGCCACCTCAACGCCTTGGACCTTTATGATCTTTTTAGAGATTTCTGGGGATGGTGTGGGAGGAGCGGTCTTTACCATGACCACTGCCCTCACCTCGTTCTCCAACGCGTACTCTATTGTATACCTTCTGATAACTCCCATCCTGGCCAGCTTCTCAAGCCTTTTTCTGACCGCAGCTTCACTTACCTTGAGATCCTTGGCAATGGTGGTGTAAGGGGTTCTGGCGTTCTTCTTGAGGATCTCTAGGATCTTAATGTCGTTCTCGTCAACTTCTCTCACTCTATCACCGTCCCTCTACCGTTGATTGCCTCCGCGACAGGATCGTTCACAAGCCCGGAGGATATGGTGACCCTCTTTACTCCTGCCTTAACTGATTCTGCTGCCATCATTAATTTCCTATTCATTCCAGGCCCTATCTTCGATGATAATTCGCTGGCCTGGGATACGTCTAGATGGCTCACTACCTTTCCTTCCATCAGTACGCCCTCTACGTCAGTCAACAAAACCAAGGATTCTGCCTTGAGGGCCGACGCGATAGAGAAAGCTGCCTGATCCCCGTCCACATTTAAGGGTAGACCCTCCTCTTTGTCAACAGCTATTGGTGACATCACAACTACGTCAACCCCTTCCAGGATAGAGGTTATACTTTCAGTTCGTACCTGCACCACCTTACCTGTATACCCACCGTCTATTATTCTCTTCTTTCCTCTTTCGTCGATTATAACTATTTTCTTCTTCCTTTCGGCCAGTAGCGTTGGGCCGTCTACTCCCGTCATTCCAAAGGCCCTTTTACCAGCCTTAATTAGATAGGCAGTCATGAATTTGTTCAGCATTCCCATTACCATGACGTACACCTCCAGCTCTTCCATGCTGGTGTATCTGCTCCTGATTCCGTTTGGGGAGGTGACAAAGGTTGGTTCTACGCCCATCCTTTTGCTCACCTCTGTCACTTGGTCCCCTCCACCGTGGACGAGGATCACCTTCTCCCCAAGGCGCCCTATGCTCTCAAGGACCTTGTCTCTGGCTTGCTTTATAACCCTTCCTCCAGCCTTAACCACTATCATTTAACCAGGCCTCAACGGAGGTATCTTGAGTCCCTCGTTTTCCTGGAATCCTCGCGATAGGTTGAACGCTTGAACTGCCTGTCCTGCAGCACCCTTCATCATATTGTCTATCGCACCGAAGGTAGTTAGCCTTCCTAACCTAGAATCTAAGGCGAAGCCCAGATCAGCGTAATTGCTTCCTATTACATATTTTGGGTCGGGATATGGGTGAAATCCCCTCCTAACGATCCTGATGAAAGGCTTCCCTCTATAGAACTCGGCGAACCTCTTCCAAACCTCAACCTCCTCGACATTTGAAACCCAAGAATGCACTGAGGCTAAGGCACCTCTAATGCTGCTCACAGCGTGGGGAATTATACTCACTTTCACCTCCCTTCCCGCCAGTCTAGATAACTCCTGCTCCGCCTCGGCTTCATGTCTGTGCCCCTCAGTCTCATAGGGTCTGATTGCGTTCTGTCTCTCTGGATGATGACTACCCTCAGAGGGTTTAGCTCCTCCCTCACTACTTCCTACTTTGACGTCTGAGATGAATCTATCACCTTCCCTCCATCCCATTAATGGTGCTAACGCCAGGATGGTGGCCGTCGCATTGCAACCTGGGGAAGCTATTAACTTGGCCCCTGACAACTCCTCTCCATGAAGTTCAGGCAAGCCATAGACTGCTTGCTTAAGGAGGTCTGGATGGGGATGTTCCAGATCGTACCATCTCTTGTAAAGGGAGGGATCCTTTAGTCTGTAGTCTGCGCTTAGGTCAACAACCTGGATTCCTATTTGAAGGAGTTCAGGAACGTAGTTCATGGAAACACCGTGGGGAAGCGCCAAGAATACTGTATCTACCTCCCTTCCTAACTTATCCACAGAAAATTGGGAGAAGTTCATGGAATAAACTCCCCTTAAGTTAGGATGTACCATCCCTACCGGCTTCCCCGCGTATTCCCTCGATGTGGCCATTTTGACCTCTACACCCTGGTGTACGGCAAGGAGCCTCAGCAACTCTCCTCCCGTATATCCAGAGGCACCAACCACAGCTACTCTTATCATCGGAGGTCAACTTATGTAGAGATTATATATAGCTTGATGGATAGTTAATATGATGGAGGTAGACGTCGAGGACCTCAAGAGGTTCTTGGAGTCAAAGATAGCTTCCTTAAAAAAAGAGGTTGAGATCTACGAATATCTCCTCAGTGTTGTTGAGGCAGGTGGAACCCAAGGATTGAAGAGCACTAAGGGGACTGTGGAATACATTAAGAGTTCGAGGGGAGAGGCGTTGGCTGAGATTCTGTATACCCCACCCATAATGAGGGTTGTCGCTAAAAAGAAACTGCAGCTCCCTCAGCCTCACCTGAACGCGTTGCATAGACTACTCGACGGAGAAAGAAATGTGGGGAAGGTTGAATATGAAATCTCTGTAGACAGTGACGTTCTAAAGGAGGTCCTCCTAAAGAATGTTAATGACGATTTAACTTACTCTAGGCTGAGGTCTGGAATAGGGGCCATACTGGAGATGGTGCCCCGCTAAAAGCCTAGCCTAGTTATGTTAACTACCTCCACGTGGCTAACTCCCTGTATAGAGGATAGGGTATCCTCTAGGAAGTCCGTCCCACCTTCAGTCTGCTCAGGTAAAGTTATGAAAAGGATCAGGGCGTTAAGACCATAGGCTATTGGCTCTTTATCTGTCCTTACGAGTTTGTAACCCTGTGGTAGCTTCCCTTTCACCTGTTCAGTGATCCCGTCCAGACTGACCTCGTCACCTTCGGGGAAAACCTTAACGACGGCCATTATGTCCGCCACACCGATCACCTAAGGACCTTCAAAGCCACATTTGGGGCATATGTAGGAGATCCCCTGTTTTCTGCAATGATAGTCCCGCCATATCTGAACTTCTCCACAGTTAGGACATAGGAAGGATACTGCCCTCTCCTTTGGGTGGATCAGCTTTCCACAGCTGGAACAGACCGGCGATAGGACTTCGTCCCTTATGCTCAGGCTAGGAACTGACATGACGAGGAAATCTCTGGATACGTTTTTAAGTTTATACCTCGCCCCCAAGGGCGTGAAGATGGTTGTGTTAGTGAGGACTGACCTTCAGATGGGTAAGGGTAAGGTGGCGGCCCAAGTCGCCCACGCAGCCGTCTCAGCTGTACTTGAGGTTATGGAGGGCAGGAGGGAGTGGAGAGCGTGGTTAGAACAGTGGTTATCTGAGGGTCAACCTAAGGTCGTATTGAAGGTTACCTCACAGTCTGAGCTTATTGAAAGGTGCAGGAAGGCTTCCTCTGCCGGGCTCCCCTGTGTGGAGATCAGGGATGCAGGTAGAACGCAAGTAGAGCCAAACACATTAACCTGTGTAGCCATAGGCCCAGGTCCTGAGGAACTCATTGATTCTATCACGGGGGACCTGAAGTTACTCTAGTCCATGTCGTGGATATGGCAGTGGGAATGGAAAGATATTTCCTGGATTCCTGGGGTCCCCTTGGAGGATATGTAATAAGGCCCAATGGTTTCAAGGTTTATGAAATCGCAGATGGCCTCAAGGCTTCTCAATGGGTGGGTGGCGTGGAGGGAAAATGGGCGGTATATCTCCTAGAAAGGGAGGGGAGGGATCATTTCTCGACAGTAAGGGAACTCGCCTCTGCCTTAAGATCGAAGCCTTGGTATATGGGAATAAAGGACAGTAACGCTCACACGGAACAACTTATACTTGTCCCTAACTCCCAAGGCCTTCCCCCTAAGGTTGAGGGGAGGGGTTACATCGCAACCATGATTGGAAGGACGGACAGGAAACCATCCCACTGGGGAAACGAGTTCAACATTACCTTGCAGGTGGGGGATAGCGAGGAGCTTAAGAGGAGAGTGGAGATGCTTGCCAATGATCCATTCCTTCCAGCCTTCATTGGTTATCAAAGGTTTGGGACGAGAAGGCCGGTAACTCATGTGATAGGGAAGATGATTTCCCTCAGGGATTGGTGTGGCGCCTTCCGTTATCTCACGGCCATACCGTACCTGGCTGAAAGTGAGGAGGCCAGAGCTTTTAGAACCGCACTCACCAAACATGAACTGGACACTGCGCAAAAGTTGATCCCACCTGGTTTTGGTCAGGAGAGGGTTCTCGTGAAAAGGTATATGGAAACTGGGAATTGTCTTGAAGCCCTCAAGGCTTCATTGGTTCCTCCCTCCTTTTTCGTAGAAGCTTATCAGAGCTATCTTTTCAACAGGTACCTTTCCCTATCCTTGGACCGAGTGAAAAAGGACAGTGTAATCAAGCTACCTACCAACTTCAGCGATTGTGACGACTTATGTAAACAAATTTACCTAGAGGAGGGAATAGAGAAATCTTCCTTTAGGGTAAAGGAACTAAAAATATCTCTCAGACCAATTGTAAGAAAGGCGTTCATGGAGGTTCATTCCTTGAAGGTTAACGGTTCCACAATTGCCTTTTCTTTGGAGAGGGGGATGTATGCCTCCGTACTTTTACGCGAAATATTGAGGGGGGACCCTAGATCATTCACTTGAGAACAGTGACTTTTACAAAAAGGCTGAAAGCCTCGCCCCTTCCAGGGGCGGAGATGATTAGTTGAACACTGCTTTTCTA
>JAFMDM010000028.1 GCA_017857195.1 Methanobacteriota archaeon | reverse complement strand
GGGATCGCTGACTCCCTTCAACATCTCAGCTAGTCCCCTCTCACCGATGTAGTTTAGCCATTGAGATATGTGGCCCTCCGCCAGGTGCCAACTCAAGCAACCTGGATCATCCTTGGCAAGTCTCTCCATTTCTGCTCTAAGAGACTGGATATCTGATGCCTTCCCAACTATCCTGCCGTAACTGGTGAAGTAGAACGGTTCCATGGTAATTAGCTCTCCTCATTTAATTTTTAAGGAGGTGGGCCTGAGCTGGCATCATTTACCTAACCATTGATACCCAAGTAGAGTCTAAGGACTTCATCCCTACTTCCCCCATCTATTCTCAATTGGTCGGGGTCCAGCGTTCGCCAATCTAACAATTCGTTCAAATGATTGAGACCAACTAGACCGGAGTGGGCAATCCCCACCATTCTTGGCCTGAGGGAGAGCGCCTCCCTCACAGTATCCCTGAATTTCTCTTTATCATACCAAGGTGTCGGAATCGATACACCGTTGAACCTCACTCCCAATGAATCCCCAGCGAACAGGGCCTCATCTAGCAGCAAGGAAATATGACGCATATCATGGCCAGGAGAGTAAATGACCCTGGCCTTCCTGTCCCCCAGGTCTACCTCCTCCCCAGCTTTAACCTCCCTGAAGTTGGCCTTGACCTGCTCCATGGGACCGAAGATTTGTAAGAGTTCGCCTACGGAAAAGATGGAGTTCAGTTTCTCTGGATAGAGGAAAAGGTCCAAACTTTGAGGAGGAACAAGAACCTGAACCTGAGGGAACCTCTCCACCACTTCCTTAAGGAGACCCACGTGATCAGGATGGGGATGAGTCACAAATACGTAGTCCAGCTTGTCCAGGAAGCCCAAGTCGGCCACAGAATTGGATGGACCAGGATCAATCATCATGGCCTTATCGAAGCATAAGAGGTATAGGGAGTGAAACTCCGGGAACTCCGGTGGACCAGCCTTTACTTCCCTTATCCCTGAACAGGGCAACCTACTCACTCCTTGGCCGGAAGTCCACCCTTGGTGAGTTTAGAGACGTCGAGGACCTTATTGACCTCCTCCTCACTCATTCCCATGTCCTTGAGGGCTTCCCTTATCGACATGCCCTTGGCTATCCTCTTACCTAGGGCCGACGCCCTATCATAACCTATCAGGGGAGAGACCACCGTGATCAGTGACGCTGAAGACTCGGCGTACCTGAGTGCCTTCTCCGTGTTGGGTACTATCTTATCTAGCACAAGGG
Organism: Methanobacteriota archaeon; assembly: GCA_017857195.1. GTDB lineage: Archaea > Thermoproteota > Thermoprotei_A > Sulfolobales > Sulfolobaceae > Sulfodiicoccus. The sequence goes on along the minus strand of JAFMDM010000028.1, from coordinate 14,089 downwards.
AGCTGAACTTAGTCAAGCCCTCTGAAAGTAAAGATGTCTGGGTAACAACGTTATAACCCATCAGTGGGACGCCCATGCTGAGCTCGAATTCGCCCAGCATTGCTGTGAACTGGTTGGCGTGGTCAAGCCCAATCACCTGGGCGCATATTAGAAGAGTGGACTCCACGGTTACAGGGTTGGTCTTCCCCGGCATTATACTGCTCCCGGCGACTTCCTCTTGGCTAGGTATATCTATCTCGTTAAGTCCAGTGAACGGTCCTGAGAACATGAGTCTCACGTCCTGTCCCAGTCTGTAGAGGTCAAGTGCTATTCCCCTCATCACCCCGCTCAGGTTCACCAGGTCTGTGAGAAGCCTCATTCCCCTGAAACTGTTCCCCCTCTTGAAGGGATAGCCAGTAAGCCTGGAGAGCTGAGACACCACCTCCTCCCCAAAGCCATGGGGAGCATTTAGCCCCGTGCCCACCGCTGTACCTCCGATCGGCACCTCCGATACGTAATCCAAGGATCTCTCAAGCTCCTCTCTTTCATGCCGAAGTGCGTCCTCATAGGCACCGAACTCCTGGCCCATGGTGACAGGAAGGGCGTCCCTGAAGTGAGTCCTTCCCGACTTAACCACGTTGGACGTCCTCTCAGATAGTTGATGAAGGGAACGTACTGCCCCATCCAGGGCAGGAAGGAGTGACTCCCTTACCTCGGCGTAGGCTGCAACCCTTATTGCAGTGGGCACGGCGTCGTTGGAGGATTGACCCATGTTAACGTGATCGTTGGGGTGAACCTTCCTTCCAGAGAGCTCACTGGCCCTGGCGGCAATTATTTCATTGATATTCATGTTCAAGCCGGTCCCTGAGCCAGTTTGGAACACGTCCAGGACAACCTGGGCATCATGTTTTCCCTCCATAACTTCCTTCGCGGCCCTCATTATGGCCTCTCCCACCTCCGACGGAAGAAGTCCATTGGAAAGATTGACCGAGGCTGCGGCGTATTTTAGGGCCCCCATGGCCCAAATTAACCTTCTTGGAAACCTAGTGCCGGTGTTCATGAAGAGCTTTCTTGCGGCTTCCACGTAGGACATAGGGACAAGTTTGATGCGGTACTATAAATTTCCCATGGAGGCAGGTGAGGTTCCCAAGGCAGCCAACAATATCCTATACGTCATTCCCCATACCCTCTCCCCTTTAAAGTAGAAGCAATCCTCACCCTTAACCAGGTCATCCTCCCTGGCCCAGGCCGCCCACAACACTTCTGGTCCAACCTTGAAGGGTAACTCCTCCTTCACATGGGACAGGAATACCCTAACCTTCATAGGTCTGGAGTGAGGGGAGAAAATCCCCAAGCTTCCAGATATGTTTGGCGTTATTCCTACTTCCTCCTCCGCCTCCCTTACAGCGGCCTGAAGGGCAGTTTCCCAGGGCTTCCTATGCCCGCCCGGTAGGGCCATCTGACCTGACCACGGATCCTCATTCCACGGCCTCCTCTTTATGAGGAGGAAACTTCGAGAAGTGAAGAATAACACGACTGCGGCGTCACTATATGTATCATCCTCTAAAGGTCTTGAAAGAAGAAAATTAACATTCATTGGTTCCCACAGGAGGTTTACTTGAGCCCTCTTACTGCCTGCTCCACCTCTGCGTAGTTGGGTTCGACACCAGGGTTGTCGGAGACCCAGGCGTACCTTATCACTCCCTCCTTATCTATGACAAACACGGACCTCTTAGCAGCTGTCCACCCTGGGAGGTTGAGGAAGTTCTCGTGTACAACTCCAAACTTGGTTATGGCCTCCCTGGTGGTGTCGCTTGCCACTATGTAATTGAGTTTATTTTCCTCCTTAAACTTCTTATTGGAGGGAGGAGTGTCGGTACTGACGCCTATTACAACGGCGTTTATCTCGTTAAATTTGGCCATGTTATCCCTGAAGGTGCACATCTCCTTGGTACACACAGAGGTGAACGCTCCTGGGTAGAAGGCCAGTACAACTACCTTTCCCCTAAAATCGCTTAGCCTTATTGGCTTGAAATCTGTGGTAACCAGTTGTACATCCGGTGCCTTATCTCCTACCTTTACCATAAAAGGTCAAGTAAAAGAGGAGGAGTACTGATTTAAGTTTTTATTGGGGAACCTAAGCCTTACTCTTCTCGGTTTGCTTATCAGTGACCTTCGCTATTCCTCCCTTCAGCCTGGATATTACAATCCCCACGAACATAGTTCCCAGTCCGCTTACAGTAAAGAGGCTGGGTAGCTCGAGGGCCTCCACTAGCTGTAAAACTGTAGTGAAGATGGGCACGGAGAAACTCATGACCGTGACCTTAGCTACCTTCTCTATCCTCACCATTGAATTCCACAGGAAGAATGAGACCGCGCCTCCCAAAACGGAAGTGAAGGCGAGATCCGCGAGGAACCTTTCGGTGAATTGCACATGAGGAGTGAGGAAGGAAAGCCCAACCAAGGGTATTGAGCCAAGAACGAATTGGGATGCGTTAAGGGAGACTGGGTCATACCTCATCAGTTTCCTGTAATACACGGTGAATGCCCCCCAGAAGACAGCGTTAGTTACAGTGAGCACGGCTCCCAGGAGGGTGAAACCGTGGGCTAGAGGTATTCCGTATATTAGAACTCCAATTAGTCCAACGGCTAAACCCACCAACTCCACCTTGTCTGGCTTCTCCCTTATTAGGAGGTAGGCTATGGGCAGGGAGAAGAGGGGCATGGAGTAGCTGAGTACGGCGGATTGTGCCGGAGAAACGTAGATTAAACCGTAGGCCCAGAGGCAGGAACTGGTGACAGTCAACAGGGAAAGAATTACTACTTCTCTGTTGAAAATTAATTTTCTAGCAAGGCCGTACATAATGGCTGCCGCCAAGATGTACCTAATGGCCATGAAGGGAAATGGGGAGGCAAAGGAGAGGGCATCCTTGGCGAAATAGTACTGTAAGGTCGATATGATGATGTAAGGTATTAAATACTTCAGGATTTTCAACGATTCTCAATTGCGAGCCTATGAATTAGAGAAAATAGGCGTTAGTCCTCGTCCTTCCATGAAAATATAAAGCAACTGGTCATGAGCTCCCATTATTGTGCAAGGTGGTGTGGCATGGAACACTTTCATGCCACCCTTTCCTCAAAGATTTGTGGCTTTCGTTAACAACGTTTAAAAGGCTGGAGAAGTGAAGGTGGTGGAGATCATGAAAATAGCCGTAGTATACGACAAGGAACAGAACCTCAAACCATTGGACGATGGCGAGGTGCTGGCAATAATAGACGATGAAAAGAAGGTGGTGGAGCAATACGAGAATCCGGGCTTTCAGATGAGCAAGGAGGCCTCCATGGACGCCATTCTCTCACTTGGTGCGGAAGCGGTGGTGGTCAGGGAGAAGTTCCTCTGCCCAGGTTCCTATGCAATGTCTGTGGGTAGGCTCAAGTACATACCATCCAAGTTCACCAGACTCAAGGAGGTCCTGGATAACCTGGAGGAATTGAAGAAGAGCTCCTCCGAGGAATTAGAGCCAGAGATGTACGCAGAGGACTACGAAGAGATGTAAAAATATTTTTCAAAATTAACTCTCCATTGATTGTATAAGGAATTCTGCGTATTCTTCGGTTGTTAGTGGTTTAACTCCCATGAACCTGGCCAAGTCCTGGGTCACCTTCTTTTCCCTCATGGCCTTCCTAATGGCAGAGTCAATTAGGTCAGCCGCCTCCCTCCAACCCATGAACCTGAGCATCATCTCCCCGCCCCTTATTATTCCGGTGGGGTTGGCAACGTTCTTTCCCGCATACTTGGGAGCCGTCCCGTGGACAGCCTCGAACATCCCCCCGGTATCACCAACATTGGCCCCTCCAAGAAGTCCTATGTTACCTATGAGCGCGCCAGCTGCGTCGGAAATATAATCTCCATTTATGTTTGGAGCCAGTATTACATCGTACTCGTCGGGACGTATTATTATCTGCTGGAACATGTTGTCAGCTATCCTGTCGTTGAAAACTATTTTACCTGTCTTCCCTTGGGATAATTCTTCCTCAGTCACCACGTAATCCCTGAACTCCTTCAAGGCCACCTCGTAGGACCATTCCCTGAACGCTCCCTCCGTATACTTCATGACGTTACCCTTATGCATAACTGTGACCTTCTTCCTCCCGTTCTCTATGGCGTACTTAAGGGCCATTCTGGCGATGCGCTGAGTCTTGTACTTACTCATTAATTTAATACCTATACCTGTGTCGTCCTCCACATCAACGCCCAGTTGTCTCCTCAGGAAGTCCCTTATGGCGGCAGCCTCCTTACTGTCCACACTGTATTCTATGCCCCTGTATAGGTCGTCAGTATTCTCCCTGAATATCATCAGATCGACCTTCTCTGGATTCTTTAGGGGACTCTCCAGACCTTCCATGTACTTGACAGGCCTTATGTTGGCGTAAGCGTCCAGCATGAGCCTAATTGCAACGTTTATGGATCTCCACCCCTTACCAATGGGAGTTTCCAGGGGACCCTTCAACACTACCCTGTACTTAGTTATTATTTCCTGAGACTCCTTGGGGAAACGATCTCCCTTTAGCCTCTCCGCCTTCTCTCCCGCCAGGGCCTCGACCCACTCTATTTTTGATGACTTATAGGCCCTCTCTACGGCTACATCAATCACTCGCATGGCAGCCCTGGTTATCTCGGGACCTATTCCATCGCCCTCCACGTAAACTATTGTGGGATTCTTTGGGACTATCCATTTGCCGTTCTCGAACTTTATCTCCATGGGGACATATAAGAACAGTTAACAAAAAGGTTTATCCTCGGCTTACCGTCGAGATGGGTGGGCCTGAACTTCACGGGTTCCGTTTGCAACTCTATTCATAAGCTTCCGTAATACGTTAAGGCGGCATGAACCAAGGATACAACTCTAAAACGTGGCTAGGATGAAACGTCGTAGTCGTAAATGACCATTACGTCAGCTTCCCTATCAACAGCTCTGGCCTTGGTAACTATACCTTTAGCTTGCTCTTGGTTCTCCGCGAACATGAAGTGAATGCTGTGCCCGTTGCCAGCCACCTTAAAGAAGGTGTACTTGGAGAAGAACTTGTCAAGGGCTGAGTCATCTCTGGTGAACATGGAGAATATTACTGAATCGCTCTTGGATACATCCAGGACGGGAAGAACCTTAATCATTCCCTTCTCCTTTAGGAACCCAAGGTGTCTATTTACTGTCTTAGCAGAAACACCCATCTCCTTAGCAACGTCAGATACTTTCACCAAAGGATCGGGTTTAATGAGGCTCAATATCTTCTTGGTAAAGGATGAAGTAGGCTTAAGATCCTGATCGGGGACGTAAGTCATAACTGGTGAACCCAACTTCTCCGACATCTTATTGAACTTCTCCCCCAGCTCATCCATGGACTTAGCGGAAAGCTCGTACACGTTTAGCCATTCAAGACACTTGAAGAAGGAGACCACTTCACCATCGTAATCGGTGTAGTTCTTGAACGCTATAAATCCGTGATAGTCTCCCACCAGGTTGGGATTCACGTAGAGGGTGAACTTCTTTATGACCTTATCTTCCATCAGCTTTCTTATTCTGTAATTGACAGCGGGAGGGGAAAGTCTCAGAGATGTGGCTATGGACCTCTGAGAAGCTCTTCCGTCCCTAAGCAACATGAACAGTATCTTCTTATCTACCGCATCCACAACTAGACTATTCGGTTTAGGGTATAAAACGTTTAGGAACAGTAAATTCTTTTTATCTCTAGGTATAACCTCTCCTGTCTAAGAATTATCTAACGTTTGTTATCATTCCCATCCACGACCCTTCATAGAGGAAGTATTGTGCTTCAATGTACATGTTTCTAGCTCCCCCTTTAGTTTTAACTTTCACCAGGTAGACGAAATAGTACGTCTCCCCATCTATCTCGGTCTGAGCTCTCTCAGGAAACTCAACATCATATCCATATCTGTCCGCCAATTGCTGAATAATTGTGGTGAACCTTGTGGCTATTTCCTTCATCGATCCTCCATAGGTTGGCTCAAAGGTGAGACTCTTCAACTCCTTTTTGAATATGATTAAGCTCTCACGTCCTTTGACGGCTTTGGCGTGCCTCCTGGAAGTCTGCTTTCTGGTGGTTTGTTTCCTGTTCACGGGGCCACTTTCCCACTGGCCGAGTATAAAAGAAAGATCACCTCTTGAGTTCCCTCGCCTTAAGTTCCTCCAAAACTCTGGGGATATCGATCCTCATTGGACATACCTCCTTACATCCGCCAGAGTGGGTACACATCATGGCCGGTCTCCTGTCACCATAGATCACCGCCGACCACATGGCCCCCATTGGGCCAGTGAAGGGAGGAATCCCCCAATTTACTCCCAGCACTCGGTACACGGGACAGTGCAGATGACATCTACCGCACCTAACACATAGCAGGGATTGCCACAGGACAGGGTCCTTGGCAGCCTCCTTCCTGCCATTGTCCAGGAGGACCAGGTGGAACTCCTTGGGACCGTGGGCAGGACGCACACGTTTCATCTCTATATCCGCGGTTGAGCTTGGCCCTGAGGACACATTGACGTAGCTAGGGGGATAGAGACCACCGAACGCGGCCTGGACCAGAGCTTCATACATGGCCAACTCCAGGTTTGGAAGAATCTTTTCAACTCCGGTGACCGCCACGTGAACCTCTGGAAGTATGGTTGTCATCCTTATGTTTCCCTCGTTCTCCACCAACACCACTGACCCGGTGTCGGCGGCAACTGCGTTAGCTCCAGTGATACCCACGTCGGCTTTAACGAATTTTTCCCTGAGGAACTTCCTTGCCACACCTGCGATCCTTTCGTGTGAAGCTCCCTTAAGCTCGGGATCCACTGAACGCATGACCTCCTCCGCCCTCTCCTTCGTCATGTGAAGTGAGGGGGCTATGATGTGAGAAGGTGGTTCGTCCGCCAACTGTATGAGGAACTCTCCAAGGTCCGTCTCCCATACGTCGTTACCAGTTGAGATAAGATGCTTCCTTATACCCGCCTCGTAGGCAACCATGGACTTTCCTAGAACCACGGTCTTCCCCGAGCCAACTATCTTTGAGACGATCTCCCTGGCGTCCTCTGAAGTGGAGGCCAAGTACGCTCTCCCCCCAGACCTCTCAACTGCCTTAATGGTCTCCTCCACATAGCGATCCAGATTTCTGAGAACCTCGGTTTTTCCATCCCTAACCTTAGCTGCCAGATCGAGAAGGTATGGATGATCCTTCAGTATCCCCTCCACCTTGGGTACGTTGTTGCGGACCGCCCTCTCAACCGCGTATATCCAACTCACAAATACTTTTTCGAAACCAGCGTAAAAATCTTAGCTCTAGGTGTTGATCTCAGGAAGTGTCCCTTTGGCCAGTCCCCAGCTCGTTGTAAGCAAGTTCAGCGAGATCCACAACCTCACCCTTGAAGTATGGAGAGAGAGCTAAGTAGCACAGCGGACAGACCACTATTAATTTGTCACCGAGCTGATTCAACTGATAGGCCCTATAGGAAGCGATCTTCTGGCTCTCATCCCTCCTCACAGGTCCAATTGGGGCTCCGCAACACATGGAGGTGAGAGGTCCCGTCACAAACGGATCTTCCCTTAATTTCACGCCGGCGTTGTTAAGTAGACTTCTGTAGTTTTCCCTGATCCCCAGAAATCTACTGTAAAGGCATGAGTCATGAATTACGTACTCTCCCTTCACCCTTGTGCCTAAATCCTTCACCAACTCAAGGTAGTTGACCACCTCGACATCAAAGGGGACGAACTCCTTATACCTGGAGAAGGCGTAGTAGCTGTGAGGGTCCACAGTGATAAGCCTCCTCACCTGGTGTTTCTCCAAATGCCCCTTTACTCTCTTGGCGTACTGGGCGAACTCGTCCACGTAACCTAACTCCAAAAGCACCGTACCGCTGTAAGGTTCGTCCTCGTAGAGGTAATTAAACTGGACCCCGTTTCTCTTGAGCATGGAAGCAATACTTCTTAACACCCTATTGGCCCTTTCCTTCTGCATGTTTGTGGGCTTTAGGATGGAAGAAAGGGGATAGAGCTTCTCCGCGCCCTTTACCTTACTGAGGATGGGGAGAGCCCTATTAAAAAGGTCGCTAACAGGAGTAACTTGATACATGCAGCCTGTGTAGATCACTGTCCCCCCTCCCCTGGGAACGTCCTGGGCCCACTCAGTACATACCTTCTTGTCAGTTGGGAAGGGCATCATATATTCGTTCAGGCTCTTCACCAGGACCTCCCTTATGAAGTTCTCAACTTCCATGTTTATATATGGTGAGACCTAATATTTTAGGTCGTTTCCTTTAATGTGTGGCTCTAGAGTTAAAGTTCAAGATATGGATAGAGAGGGATGGCAAACCTGTGATAGGAAGGGGAGGGGTATCTATCTTGAGGGAGATAGAGAGAACGGGCTCAATTTCAAAGGCCGCCCAGAACCTTGGCATGTCCTACAAGTTCGCCTGGGACTATGTGGAGAGGATAAGGGAAGGGTTAGGTGAAGTTACATCCAAGAGGGGGAGAGAGATAGGTGGATCCACCTTGAGTCCAAGGGTGGAGAAGATCTTGGAAATTTACGAAAGTGCCGAGAGGGAAGTTAAGGAAGTGTTGAGGAAATATGAGGAGATGCTCAGGGACGCGATCCCTGATCCCTGACTGCCCTTAGGAACTCACCCACCACCTTCTCTGGGGAGGGGGACTTCATTACAGCAGACGCCGCCCCCACCCCGTCAGCGCCCAACTGAAAGGCCTTGGAAACGTCGTCGTAATTGGTTATTCCTGCCCCCACAATTAGGCTCACGTTGGGGTTGCTTTTCACCAATTTAATGGATTCGGTGATCACCTCAGGTCTAGCCCTTGACACAGAGTTGCCTGACCCTATGAGTTCCGGTGGTTCCACCAAAACTGCGTCAGGAGACATTAACGCCGCAGGCGCCACCAGTTCCTTCCTGTCCACGCAAAGGATAGACTCCAGGTTAAGTAGCCTGAGCCTCTCCAGGACGTCTGCAATATGGTCAAGTCTCATCCTTCTCTCACTATGGTTAATGAGCGTCCCGGAGGCCCCGGCATCCTTAATGAGCTCTGGAATAATTGAGCCGGTGTGAGGTCCAACCGGATCTCCGTCCACGTGCTGAGCAAAAACGGGTAGAGATACTTGGCTCGATATGGTCGCTATCATTGTTGCTGGTACTGCTATTATCACCTTTATACCATATTCGTCACTGACCTTCTCAATGGCCTTGGCGACCCTTAGGGCGTTAATGGATGAGGTCTCATAGACCTTGAAGTTGACCACAACTATGGGAGCACGCATGATGCATTGAGCTCATGGTGAATTAAAGGATTTACCATCCAGGAAGTCAGACTTAGCCTTCTCGTCACCAATCGGTTCCCGGATTCCTCGTCACTAGCCTACTCCTTCTCGCTTCGGATTAAAAGCTCCCTCAATGGCCTTCAGGGTCTTTTTCAGAGAGTTCCTAACAGCTGACACCCCTAACAGTCCAGCCAAAATGAAGGAAATTAGGGTCACAATTCCTCCATAGATGAGGTAATTCTGCCCTTGGAAGGTGGCCATGATAAGATAGGAACCAGGTTTTAACATGGTGGTGTAGTTCATTACCACACCATTCAAGGAGTAGGTGATTCCACAGATGTTCTGGAGGTGGAGTTTAAACAATGAATTGGAGGAAACGTGGACCGTAAGCCCCCCTAGGCTCTCCTTAACGGTGAAGTTAATTGTGGGCTCCTCCGCTCCAGGGTAGTTCAGAATGTAGTAATGAATTCCGTTGTTGATTACCTGCAGGGTGGTTATGTTCTCAACCCCTGTTGAAGTGAAGCTTAACTCTATTGCATCCCTAAGCTCTCCTGTCTCAACTGTACCGTTTGCTGAGATTGCCTTCACCAGTAAAGAGGAGCCAATAATAGGCGAAGTACCAACGAGCAAAGTACCATTGAGTGGACTTAAGGACCTGAAGATCACGGTTCCGCCCTCACTGTCCCAAGACGCCTGGTTGGACGAAACGTTAAGGGGGAATGGAGAACCTATACTTATTGACTTGAGGAGCACTGGGGAGTTCCTTTCCACGCCTACACCAACATAGAGAAGCTGTCCCCACGGGAGAGTGGTGTTCACATTCAAGGGAATGAAGCTGTAGTTGAAGTATTCTCCGTAGACCCTGGCGATCCCTTGGCTCTCATTGAGTAAAATGGTGGCAGAAGGACCGTGGGGTATGGTAGCCAAATATTTCGGTACGCCGTTGACCAATCTAAAGATGGCACCTGAGGGCGATATCAGGACTCCATAGAAGGGGAAACCCGAGGTCACATTAACAGTGGGTCCGAGGAATAGGTAGGTTTCAGATGAAGAATTAATGTTGATAGAAAGGGTATTAGTGGAGGGTAAGGGCCATGCGGCGAGCTGCATACCGTACTGGGAGTTCATGGATAATCCGTTGGGAGTAAGGTTGTAGAGGAGACCAACGGAATGATAGGTTGGAGTGAGGTTGGCTCCAGAGAGGTACTGAATGCGTGGAGGAATCTCCGTCCACGTTCCATTGACCTGATAGTTCGTCCTGTTGTAAATTGGTTCAGTGTACCCAGGGAAACCTAAATATTCAGTGTTATTGACAACGTTTCCCTCTGGTCCCACAATATACTTGATGGCTGTTACAGGAATTGTGGAACCGTTAATCGGTACCGGAGAGGCCAACGGGTAACTATAGTTCCAGAAAGTGAGGTCCTCAACAGAGACGGAGTTAAACGAAGGAATCTCGAGGTTAGGTAGGGGGGACAGGGATATTACAGTTTGAGCAGAAGATAGGGCAAGCAGGAGTAGAGTGAACCCAAGGGAGATTTCCCTACCCCTTCCCTGGACTGAATTGATCAGTGAAAGGAGACCAAATATCAACGTGGGGTATGCCGCCTCATAGAATGGTAAATGAAGTATCAAGAACGCTGCCGACCCTACCACGATCAAAACTGAGGCCGCGTCTCCCTGAACCGATGCAGCGAAAGCAATGACGGCCAACGTAAAGAGGAGTGGATAGGTAATTTGAAGGGGGGTAAGAGATGGACCTCCCCATATTACGTAAGGAAGGATCCAGAAGAAGTTTGCCCCGAGAAGGGCTAGAAACACCTGTATCCTCTCCCCTTTCACCCACCTCAATGAGGCCGTCAGTGAGGCCGGGAACAGGTAGAACGACGAACCACTGACGGAGGCCAGCATCATGAGTGGATACCTAGCCCAGGGCCTCAGCTTGGAGTTGGCTAACCCTACCACCAACGGAAGGAGGGCGAATCCCCACGCCAACTCAGGTGCGAAGAAGGGTGAAGAGAGTTGGTAGGCCAATACGAAGAGCAGGCCGTTCCTCCAACTCCTAAACGCGTAGTAGGAAGTTAACCCTGAGATAAGGGTAGTTATAAAAATGTAAATCCTTGCGCCCAGGTAGCCAAGGAAGAGGGATAGCCTGGATACCAACCATGTGCCCATGAGCTGATTAAGGACAGGATGATAGACGGCGGGTACCCAAAGGGAGAGGGGGTCAGCTCTGAAGTAAAGGGAATTTGGAGTCCAGAAGTAATAGCTCAACGATGGTCCAATATATGCCACGACTGACGGAAATACAAGTAGGGATAGGTATTTGATCCTTTGGGATCTTGACCTACCCTCTAGTCCTACTCCCACTACTCCAAGGAGAAGTGAAAGGAACGCAAGATCAGAGAGTTGATTGGAGAGAGTTGAGAGCCCAATGGAAAAGGCTACGGCGGCCCCCACTATTAAGGCAACCCCTCCCCCCATCAACCCCCTCACATCTTTCTGGAAGTAGAGAAGACATCCCACAAGTATCAGGAGGGCAAAGAGCTGTAGTTCTACGGCCGCGTTATAGAGAGCGAAGTAAATAGCAACAGGAGTGATGAAGTCAACGGCCCTCGTCCCAAGGTAATATGCTCCCAACGACGCAATGGCGGCTGCCAAAATCACGTATGGATGGAGGAAGGGCAAAGCGGCCAACGTAATGAGATAGCAATACTTCCTAAGATCAAGCACACCAAAGGAGATTGCGTTGACGAGGAGGTAAGAGATCTCATACTGCTGCGAATGTACGAAGTAAAGTACTAACGCCTCCAAGACCATCAGAAAAGGGAGGAGATACCTCCTATCCATCAGCCTATGAGTACTTAACCGCTAAATAAATTCTCCCATAGTGTCGACAAAATAAAATGAACTTACCCTCCTCACTCCTCAGGAGGCTTTGGGTAACTAAAGCAACTTCTTTTCAAGTTGACAAGCTAAGCCATCGCTCCCCCCACTATCACAAGACGAGTCAGGTGCGCAACGCCTTGGCCATACTTAGGACAGTTGCTCCATCTTTTATGAGTCTAGCCAGGGGTCCTGTAATCAGCCTTCCGCCACTCTCGCCGAAGTAAGTGTTGCCTATCCTGAGGACTATGGCCCTCTGAACGGGTGTGAATGGCCTCTCCTGTCCCAAGGCATTGAGACTGGCCACCTCCCCTGCCTGGCTTGCCACTTGGGCAGACATGGGTATGAAACCATCCTTAACGTTGGCACAGTCACCTGCACCAAACACATCCGGATCGTCAATGGAGCGTAGGTATCTGTCCACCAACATCCTTCCACCTTTAGTCGAGAGTCCACTCTCCTCCAGGATCTTTGGTCCCACGAACCCAGCTGAGAATACGACCAAGTCGGCCTGAAACTCTCCCTCCGTCGTTTCCACTGAATTCTCCTTAACTTCATGGACCTGAACTCCCTTAAGGACATTTACACCACGTTTTAGTAAGGTGTCCTCGGCGAACCTGGAGGTTGTGGGAGAGAGGAAACTGAGTATCCTCTCCCTAGACTCCAACAAGGTTACTTGATTCGCAGTGAGGACACCGGCGAGCTCCACTCCCAAAGCCCCGCCCCCTACAATGATCACCTTTCTCACCTTGGGTAATTTGACCCTCAGGGAGAGGGCGTCCTCTAGGGTCAAGAACCTTTGGGCGTACTTGGATGCACCTGGTATTTTAGCCAGGTCCTGTTCATATCCTAGAGCTATAATTAACTTATCATACTTCAACTCCCTATCCTTGAGCTTCACTACCTTTGACCTTAGGTCGATGCTTTTCACCTCGCCTACCAAGACGCTCCTATGTTTTACTACTGCTACGTTAGGGTCCTTACCCTCAACTACGTCCACTAGCTTGTTGGTGAATGTCATATATTCGTTTTTGTCCACAAGAATTGCCCTTCCCACCACATTAAGGGCGGAGGTACCTGCGAACCCTCCACCCAGTATCACTAACCTCCCGTTCCCATCACTCATGGGGAAAGGGTAGTTAAGCATGGTTAAAAGTCACTGGGAGCAATATTGTTGTGGCTTGGAATCCACCCAAAGAACTGGTAGAAGGTGCAAACGTAACCCAACTTCTGAGGGAGAACGGCATCTCGACATACAGGGACATGATCAAGAAGTCCATAGAGGAACACAGGTGGTTCTGGGGGAGTCTTCCGGACTGGCTAGGGATCAGTTGGGAAAGGAAGTTTAAGGAAGTCGTGGATATCTCCCAAGGCCCTGAGTGGACCAAATGGTACATTGGAGGACTCATGAATCTGGAGGAGCAGATCCTCAACAAGTCCGGTACGGCAATGGTCTGGGTACCTGAGCGTGGAGAAGGAAGAGAGTACTCCTACCAAGAGATTGAGGACATGAGTTCCAGGTTCGCTGGTTTCCTTCTCTCACAGGGAGTGGAAAAGGGCGACGTAGTTACCATCTACGCGCCAATGACCCCTGAGGTGTTATCTTGTATGTTCGGCACCCTCAGAATAGGGGCAATTGTCTCTCCAGTCTTCTCTGGCTACGGTCAAGCTGCACTGTCCGAGAGGTTAAGGAACACCAAGGTTGTGGTTACGGTGGACGGCTACTATAGAAGAGGGCAACTATTGAGGCTCAAGGGTACAGTGGACTCAGTGGTAAAGGAGGGCATGAAGGTGGTAGTGGTGGAGAGGGCTGGCAACGAGGTGGAAATGAAGGAGGGAAGGGATCTGACGTTCAGGGAGGCCATGAAATATGGAAAGAGTGAGAGGAGGTACGTGGAACCCGAT